>JAFZAL010000032.1 GCA_017557195.1 Thermoguttaceae bacterium
GAGATTCTGGGCGACCAGTTAGCGTAACGAGCGCTTTATCTAAAAAGAAACGGGCTGCGTAGAGCAGCCCGGGTAAAAACCTCACGCAAAGTCCGCAAAGTTCGCGAAGTTTTAAAAACTATGCGTTCTATGCGACTAAAAAACTATAATAAAGAAAGAGCAAGCGACCAACGGGAGCGGTTATTGGCAGGCGCGCGGCAGCGCGGATTGGGAGCGGCGCCTCGCCGCCGGTGAAAATCCGTCTAATCCGTAAAATCCGTGTGCGGACTGACCTGCGCTTAACCAATGAGGAGCGCGGAGCGTCAACTCCTCACTCCTCATTCCTAACTCCTAATTATTTCCCTTCGACCATCTCAACCAGACCGAAGTCAATGAACTGACCGCCGCGGGTCTGCTTGACGTGAATGGCGACAACGTTCTTTCCGGCTTTGAGAGCCTTGGCGGCTTCCGGGGCGAGGTCGTAAACGTTGTATCGGGTAACGAATCCGGTTACGGACAGCGCTTTGATTCCGTTGATATAGACTTCGCAGTCTTCGTCATGGAAGATCGTCGCGGCGAGGAATCCTTCCAGATTCCCGTCGAATTCAAACGTCTTGCGAATCCAGATTTCCGGCGTATTCCATTCGGTTGCCGGTTCGACGTATTCCGTCATCTTGCCGAATCCCGCTTTGCCGGAATCCCAGTTGGAATCGTCATAGGTGGAGTCCATCCAGTTCGCTGCCGGTTCATCGGTTGTGAACTTCCAAACGGACTCTGCCTTGCGGGCGTCGTCGAGAAGAACTCGCTTGACAACCGGCAAGGGTTTGTACAGCAGAGCGTTGGCGTTGGCGACGTTCTCCAAGCCCATCTTGAGATCTTCGCGATCGTAGGTCATCAGACCGTTGATTTCAATTTCGACGTCCGTCGTCTGAGTGTAAACGCCGGCGGAAAGTCCTTCGTCAATCAGACCGCGCAGCGTTTTCATCAGTCCGGTATACTTGTTGAGCAGAGCCTGACGGTCAACGATAAGTCCCTGATAGCCCCAGTTGCCTTCCTGCTTCCAGGTGTGACCGGGAATCTGAAGTCCCAGACCGCCGAATTCTCCCAAAACGATAGCGAACTCGTCGCTGTTAGCCGGGCGGGCAGGCGTGGGATAATGGTGAATGTCGTGAACGTCGCCGCAGGGTCGGAACGCCCAACCGCTGGTGCAGTTGACCAAACGGGTTGGGTCAAAGTCTTTCGTGTACTTGACGACCTTTGCCGTGTCGAACTGTCCCCAACCTTCGTTGAAGGGAATCCACATGATAATTGACGGCGAGTTCTGCAGCGTCGTCATGATTTCCGTCCATTCGTTGTAGTAGTTTTGGGCGGATTCCGGCGAGCGGACAATGTCCGGATCGCTTGGGCGGATGTGCTTGTCGCCGGAGGGCATGTCCTGCCAGACGAGCAATCCGAGTTTGTCACAGTGATAGTAGAATCGGCGGGATTCGACCTTGACGTGCTTGCGGAGCATGTTGAAGCCCATCTTTTGCGTCATTTCGAGGTCGTAACGCAGAGCTTCATCCGTCGGAGCCGTGTACAATCCGTCCGGCCACCAGCCCTGATCCAGCGGGCCGTACTGGAAGATAAACTTGCCGTTAACCAGCAACCGCAGATAGTCGTCCTTGCTCTTGTCGACGCCGATTGTAGACGTTCTCAAGCCGATGTAGCTGCTGACTTCGTCAACCTTGGCGTCGCCAACCGTCAGAGTATAAACGACGTCGTAGAGATACGGAGCGCCGGGCGCCCAGAATTTCGGATTTTCAATCTTGCCGGTAAGGACGAACTTGCCGCCTGTTACGTCAGCAGAGCCGTCGAAAACAACGTTACCATCAGGGTCAACGATTTTAACGCTGACTTTCGCGCCGTCAGCAGCATCGGAGGTTCCCTTGATAACAAACGAGCCGTCCAGAGCGGGCGCCAGTTTGCCGTCTTCAACCGTAGCGGCGTATCCAGCGGCAGACGCAATTTGTCCTTGCGCTGCAACCGGTTCCATCCAGACGGATCCCCAAATACCGGTTACAGACGTGTACCAGATCCCGCGCGGCGTGCGAACCTGCTTTCCAATCGGCTGCCAGTTGGCGTCGGTCGGGTCGTAAACGACAACGCGAAGTTCCTGCTCGCCTTCAACGAGAGCGTCGGTAATGTCGAAGCTGAACGGAGCGTATCCGCCGACGTGCTTGCCGACGAGTTTGCCGTTGACGTAAACGTTGGTAATCCAGTCGCAGGCTTCAAAGTTGAGAAGGATTCGTTTGCCAGCCCAGTCGGCGGGAACGGTGAACTTACGGTTGTAGACCAGCTGTTTGGTTTCTCCGACGAACTTCTTCACGCCGGACAGAGCGGATTCAATCGGATACGGAACGAGGATTTCGCCGTCTGCGGCAAAGGTTTCCGTTGAGGCGTCTTTGTCGATAATAGCGTAGTCCCAAAGACCGTTGAGAGACTGCCATGCGGCGCGTTCAAACTGCGGACGCGGGTATTCCGGCAGCGCGTTTTCCGGGCTGACTTCTTTCGCCCAGCGGCTGAGAATGGGGTTGCTTTGAATCTCCCACGCCTGAACGCAGCCGGCGCACGCAGCGCACAGCGCAAACAGTAAGACGGTTAAACGTCGAGTCATTGATTACTCCTTTCAAAGTGTTAAAAATTATAAAATGAATTGTCTATTTAACATAAGACTGATTATAAACCAAAAGAATTTAAAAAACAACCCCCGGGGGAAAGATTTTTATGAAAGGCGAGCCGGGGTGCGTAAGCCCCCGGAAAAAACTCACGCGGAGCCGCGGAGGCGCGGAGGATGTATGCAAAGTTTTAAAGATTTCTATGTGTTCTTTGTGGTTAAAAAATACTTCGGCGGACTTCGTCCGCGACCCGGAATGGGGTTTCGGCTGCGTCGCAGATTTTCAGCGGGACAGAAAGGCGCCCAGGGACGGGCGCCATCCAGAGGACGTTTCCGACTTACGCAATGCGGAATTTCCCCCTTCAAACATCCATAAACCAATCGGCGCGAATCCGTAATTTCCCGGGGGGCTTACGCACCCCGGCTCGCCAAAATCCGTGTGTGGGCTGCCCCGCCCTACTCCAACGATGAGCGCGAAGCGCCAATTCCGCATTCCGCATTCCGAATTCCTAATTCTCCTGTCCCCCCTTTTCATACTTCGTATTTTGATTAAACTAATAGTATCGTATTTTGTATATTAAATCCAACTTTCAATTGGAGGTGATTTTTTATCGTGTCCGAAATTGCAACCCGTTGCGTTCAGGGAGGGTATACGCCTAAAAATGGCGAACCTCGCCAGATTCCGATTATTCAGTCAACCACTTTCAAGTACGACACCAGCGAAGACATGGGCTTGCTGTTCGATTTGAAAGCCAGCGGTTATTTTTACACCCGTCTTCAGAACCCGACTAACGACTTCGTCGCAGCCAAAATCTGCGAGCTGGAAGGCGGTACGGCGGCTTTGCTGACCAGTTCCGGTCAGGCGGCGAACTTCTTCGCCATTTTCAACCTCTGCTCCGCCGGCGACCACGTCGTTTCCTCCGCCGCTATTTACGGGGGAACGTTCAACCTGTTTGCCGTTACGATGAAGCGAATGGGAATCGAGTTCACGTTCGTCGCCCCGGACGCTACCGACGAAGAGCTGGACGCGGCGTTCCGCCCCAATACCAAGGCGGTTTTCGGCGAGACCATCTCCAACCCGTCTTTGGACATTCTCGATATCGAACGGTTTGCCGCCGCGGCTCATCGACACGGCGTTCCGCTGATTATCGACAACACCTTCCCCACTCCGATCAACTGCCGTCCGTTTGAATGGGGCTGTGACATTGTTACGCACTCCACAACCAAGTACATGGACGGACACGCGACCAGCGTCGGCGGCGCGATTATCGATTCCGGCAAGTTCAATTGGGACGAACACTCTGACAAGTTCCCCGGCTTGACCACTCCGGACGAATCCTATCATGGAATTACGTACACCAAACAGTTCGGACAGGGCGCGGCGTACATTACCAAATGCGTCGCTCAGCTGATGCGAGATTTCGGCGCGATCCCGTCTCCGCACAACAGCTTCCTGCTCAACGTCGGTTTGGAATCGCTGCACCTTCGCATGCAGCGTCACTGCCAGAACGCTCAGGCGGTTGCTGAATACCTCGACGCGAACCCGAAAGTCGCATGGGTCAACTTCAGCGGATTGCCGAACAACAAGTACTACGCTCTGGCGCAGAAATACATGCCCAACGGGACGTGCGGCGTCGTTTCTTTCGGACTCGTTGGCGGTCGCGCGGCTGCGGAACGGTTCATGAAAGAGCTTAAAGTTGCGATTATCGCCACCCACGTTGCCGACGCTCATTCCTGCTGTCTGCACCCGGCGAACGCCACGCACCGACAGCTCTCCGACGCGGAACTGGAAGCCTGCGGCGTCAAGCCCGACATGATCCGTTTCTCCGTTGGAATCGAAGACATCAAAGACATTCTGGGCGACATCGAAAACGCCCTGAAAGTCGTCTGACGAGTTGCGAGGCGGCGAGGCGCCGCTCCCAGTCCGCGCTACCGCGCGCCTGCCAATAATCGCTCCCGTTGGTCGCTTACATCTCCGTGGGTATAGCCCGCGGAGACTCACTATTGCCTACTGCCTACTGCCTATTGCCTCCCCTCATGAAACGCATAATTCTCCTCCTCGTAACGATCTGTTCGACCGCGTTGGGGCAAATGCCCGACAATTTTTCCGAAACGGTTCAGAAGGCGATTAACGCTGTTTCGCCGTCGGTTGTTTCGTTACAGCCTGTCGGCGGAATGGAAGCGACCGGGAAAAGTCTCCTGCCGGAGGTTTCCACCGGCGTGTTCGTTTCGACGGACGGGTATATCATCACGACGTCGCTGGGATTTGACCCGGCGCCGCCGTCGATTATTGTGCGTCTCAACGACGGCAAAATCTGTTCGGGAAAGGTCGTCGCGATTGACAAGATTCGCAAGCTGGCGTTATTGAAAATTACGACTGACGCGCCGACGCCGGTTCCTCAATTCGCCCCGCGGTCAGAGTGGAAAGTCGGTCAATGGACGATCGCCTGCGGTCGCGTTTTCCCGCCCAACGCTCAGGGCGTCAGTTCCGTCAACGCGACAGTTGGGATTCTTTCCGCCTTGAGCCGCGTTTGGGGAATTGCCGTTCAGACCGACGCGGCGGTTTCGCCCAACAATTACGGCGGGCCGCTGCTGGACGTTCGCGGGCGCGTTATCGGGATTATCGTTCCGCTGTCTCCGCAAAGCGACGAAGCCGACGCCGGCGTTGACTGGTACGATTCCGGCATCGGGTTCGCTATCCCTTGGGAAGACGTTCAGTCCGTATTCCCCAAACTCGCCAAAGGCGAAAACATCGTTCCGGGATTTATCGGATTCGCGACGGAAATTCCCAACCCGTCTGTTGCAGAACCGGTTTTGGTCGACCCGCCCAAAGACTCGCCCGCTGATAAAGCCGGGTTCAAAAAAGGCGACCGCATCGTTTCCGCCGACGGGAAACCGGTTGCAACGTTCGCTCAGTTCAAGACCGCCATTTCCGGCAAAGCCCTCGGCGACACGATCGAAGTTACCGTTGAACGCAAAGGGAAAAAGGACGCTAAGCCTGTAACAATTACAAAACAGATTACGCTGGCGGAACGTCCGAAAAAGGCTGAAAAAGAGGAAGAGGAAAAAGAGCCGGGCATGCTTGACCAGCTGAAAAAGAATCTCAAAGACCTCTTGCCGAAACTGCCGAAGAAGCCCGAAAAATGAACCTCTCGCTCAAAGACAAAGGGCGATATATCTTCTGGATGGGAATCGCCTTGCTGACGCTCCGATTTGTCATGGCGTTCAAGTCGGGCGATTTCACGCCCAAGGAAGCCAGCCTGGCGGCGACCGGGCTTCGCAGCGGAATCATGCTAACCGTCATCGGTTTGGCGTGGGATCAACTGATTAAAATTCCATTGTGGCTGGTTATTGGAATTCTCATAGCTACGCTTTTGGTTATCGCCTGGCCGCGGCAAGCGATGTTTCTTATCCCGCTGATATTCATTCTGCTTGGCGTCAAACACTGGTTTGACAAATGGACTACGCCTGAGACGAAAAAGAAAAAGAGTCGGAAAAAGCGAAAGAGTAAGGAATAAGACAGTAGGCAATAGGCAGTAGGCAATAGGCAGTAGGCAGTAGTAGGAAATCTCTACTGCCTTTTGCTGGACGAACCCACGGGTTTACACCCGTGGCTCGCTTGAATTATTGGCTCTTATCTTTAGCCGTAGATTTCGTTCCACAGACCGTTAAGGTCGATGTCTTGAGCTGTGCCAGCGAAGAAGACGGCGCGGAAGTTCATCTTTTGAACCGTACCTGCCGGGAATTCCGCTCCCTTGATGTAGTACGGCAGCGGGGAAATGTTGCCGTAGTCTCGAACCAGCCACGGGCAGTCGCCGTCGACGCCCCAGTCTTTCCACGCCTCAGCAGGCGCGCAGAAGACTGCACAACCTTCTGTAATCGCCGGATTGAACCGACGCGCGCCGTAGTACGCCATCCATTTATGCGCTTTCTTTTCGTTGTTCGCCTGACGGAAAACGCCCTCGTCGGAAACAAGCTCTCCGCCGCCGTCCGGGCAAATGTCCTGCGACACGCGAACGCCAAAGAAGCCATGGTTGGTCGCGTCGCATTTGACGTCAACGAGCATGGTTCGAGAGTATTCCAGGTCGAGGACGTAGTAGTCGTCGCAGCGCCAGTCGATTGTATACTGACGCGTATCGGTAATAATCGGGTCTTGATCCGGCTTCTTCCAGACGCCTTCGTCCGTCCAGACGATTTTCTTTTCGTCACAGGAAACGATTTTCACGCCTTGAGACAGAATCTGCCCGTCGGCGCGGCCCTGCTGCCAGTAGTTGCCGCCGTTGACTTTGTCTTCGCCCAGGAAGCAACCGCGATGGTGCGGCCACGGCTGAGACGATTCCGTCAGAAGCGTTACCATCGACTTCGGCCCGACCATCGGGTACAGGTACGGATACTTCTGATTCGGTCCGGTTCGGTACGTCGCCAGACACTGGTTGTCTTTGCGAATCCAGAGGTCTTTGTCGGCGAAATCGGGATTGTACGCTGTGATGTGTTCAACCGCCTGATCTCCCCAGCCGGGTATGAACTTGCCGGTTCTGCCGGCGTAAATCGGCTGATACTGGTTTCCGGTTGGAGCGGCTTCTTCTTCCGCTCCCGCAATCGTATAGGACAGCCCGACAGCCGCGGCGGCTGCGCCTGCCTTGAAAAATTCGCGTCGTTGCATTGGTTTGAAATCTCCTTGGTAAGGGGTGAAAATGATGGGGGGAGTGTTTAGTGCATAGTGCTTAGGATTAAAGGCGCAAAGCGCCTCACTATGCACTAGGCACTATGCACTATGCACTTTACTTATTCTATCAACATCCAAAACGAAAAACAACCGGGGAACGGGAAAGAATCGGGAAATATTCTTTAAAATTATCTATTTTACAAACCGCCCGATTGCAAACGAATGGGCGAGGTTGTATAATAACCGTCATAGTCGTAAAAGTATATATACCGTTATCGAAAGGAGCATTTGTTATGAATCGACGCGAAGCGTTAAAGTATACGTTGGCGGCAACGGCGAGCGTTGGGCTGTTTCAGTCGGCGCGGGCGGACGAGCCTAAACCCGGAGTAGAGGCGAACGGCCGCTGGACTGTCGAGCGCGCTCAGGCGTGGGGAAAGAAACAGGGCTGGATTGTCGGCTGCAATTACGTCCCGACGTACGCTGTCAACCAGATTGAAATGTGGCAGAAGCTGACGTTTGATCCCCACGTTATCGATTCCGAGCTGGGGTTGGCAGAGCAAACCGGCATGAACACTGTCCGCGTTTTCGTTCACGATTTGCTGTGGAGAGATCAGCGTGACGACTTTTTCGGCAACATCAGCAAATTTTTCGATCTGTGCGAAAAACACGGTCTGAGAGTCATTTTCAACTTCTTCACCAACGGCGGGGCGGAAGGCTCGGTTATTGGTCCGCAGCCGGCGCCGAAACCGTTTGTTCATAACAGCCAATGGCGGCAGACGCCGGGAAAAGAAGCCGTCATAAACAAGCCGGAAAAATGGTCGATGATGGAAGACTACGTCATGGATACGATGACGACGTTCCGCAGCGACGAGCGAATTCTGTTCTGGGATTTGTTCAACGAACCCGCCAACTCCGGCAACCGGGAAATGACGCTCGGGTTCCTGAAACTGCTCTGGTCGTGGGCGCGAAAAATCGACACCCCGTTCCCGATGACGTCCGCCATTCAGAGTTCAAGACCCGCCCCGATCGCCAATTTCCTCATTGAGAATTCCGACGTCCTCAGTTTCCATTGCTATGCGAATCTGGAAGGAATGAAAAAAGACGTCGAGAGGTATCAGAAGTACAATCGCCCGCTGATTTGCAAAGAATGGATGGCTCGGCAACGGAAATCTACGGTTATGGACATCCTCCCGTACCTCAAAGAGCAAAACGTCGGCGCGATTAACTGGGGACTCATTCCCGGCAAACTGCAAACGAAGTACCCGTGGGGCTGGGGACCGGAAAAGGGCGAGCCGGACGTCTGGTTCCACGATCTGTATCGCGAAGACCACACTCCCTACGACCCGAAGGAAATCGAGCTGTTCCAGAAACTGACGGGGAAAGTTAGGGAATAGGGAGTAGGGAATAGGGAGTAGGGAATAGTCGTGGCGACCGCTTGCGCGGGGAATGCGGCGCCCCTAGGCGCCGCATTATCCAATGACCCGCTGAAAATCGACGACGTAACCGAAAACCGCTCACGGATCGCGAGCGAAGCTCGCCGAAGAATTTTTAACCACATAGAACACAAAGAACACAACGAACACAAAAAATTCTTTAAAACTTTGCGTACTTTGCGAACTTCGCGTGAGTCTTTTCCAAGGGCTGACGCACCCCGGCTCGCCTTTTCAAAAATCTTTTTCCCCGGGGTCTTGTTTTTTAAAATCTTTTGTTTTATAATCACTCTTACGTAAATTGACAATTCATTTTATTTTTTAACACTTTGAAAGGAGTTATCAATGACTCGACGTTTAACCGTCTTACTGTTTGCGCTGTGCATGGCGTGCATGGCTGCCGTTCAGGCGTGGGAACTTCAGGACAACCCGATTGTCAGCCGCTGGGCGAAAGAAGTCAGCCCGGAAAACGCGCTGCCGGAGTACCCGCGTCCGCAGTTTGAAAGAAAGGACTGGAAGTCCCTCAACGGTCTTTGGGATTACGCTATTATCGACAAAGACGCCTCGGCGGAAACGTTTGCCGCAGACGGCGAAATCCTCGTCCCGTATCCGATTGAATCGGCTCTGTCCGGCGTGAAGAAGTTCGTCGGCGAAAACAAGCAGTTGGTCTACAATCGCAAGTTCACCGTTCCGGAAGAATGGGCTGGCAAGCGAATCCTTCTCAACTTTGAAGCCTGCGACTGGAAAACCCAGGTTTTCGTCAACGGCAAACTCGTCGGAAGTCACATCGGCGGATACACGCCATTCAGCTTCGACATCACCGACGTTCTGGTTGAAGGCGAGCAGGAACTGCGCGTCGTCGTTTACGACCCGACCGACGCCAACTGGCAGCCGCACGGCAAGCAGGTTCGCCGTCCCGGCGGTATCATGTACACCGCTGTTACAGGTTTGTGGGGATCCGTCTGGATGGAACCGGTTGCTCCGCAGGGACAGATTCTTTCCGCGGCTGGATACGCGGCGACGCTCAAAGACGGCAAGCTGACGCCCGCTCTGGACGGCTCGTTTGTTATCAAGGGAACCGCGTTCGTGGCTGACACGACCATCGAAAACACCGCGGCGGAAGTCGCCATTTACGATGCAGAAGGCAAAGTCGTTTTCGCTGAATGGACGAAAATCGTTGACGGCAAGTTTGTCTTTACCGGCAAGATCGAAGACCCCAAATTCTGGGCGCCCGGCTCTCCGTATCTGTATAACGTCGTTTATAAACTGGCGATTAACGGCAGCCAAATCGATAAGGTCGACAGCTACATCGGATTGAGAACGTCGACCATCGGCAAAGACAAAGACGACTATCTGCGGTTGCTGGTTAACGGCAAGTTCATCTTCCAGTACGGCCCGTTGGATCAGGGCTGGTGGCCGGATGGACTGTACACGGCTCCGACGGACGAAGCTCTGAAATACGACCTGATCGCGACGCAAAAGATGGGCTTCAACATGCTCCGCAAGCACGTCAAGGTGGAATCCCGCCGATTCTACTATCACTGTGACAAACTCGGCTTGCTCGTCTGGCAGGACATGCC
>JAFZAL010000005.1 GCA_017557195.1 Thermoguttaceae bacterium
CTAGTTTACCTAACCGGAACATTTTAGCTGATTGATACAATAAGAAATCTTCTGGTAATTTTTCTAAAAATAATTCCAGAAATCCTCTGCATTTTCTTGCCATGTAACCTAGAATACTTTCAGAAACGTGAGGGAAACATTTAGGGAATAAATGAATTCCTCATGTTATTCGGAATGTGTTATTTCTATTGAGGCAAAGGGATTTTGCTTTTGTATGGAATGCAACGACAAATTCCCCGCTCAATCCACCCACTTGATATAATAGTCAAGAAGCGAATATTGCATATAATCGGCAAATCGCGACCTGACTTAATGATAAAGCCATGACTCGCAGCATCCCTTCTATTATCGTTTTGACGTTGATGTGTTTTACTATCAGCTACGGTCTTGTTCGTTTTCCGGACGATGGGATCCTGGACGCCGCTCAGGGCGTTGATTCGCAATCTGCGCCACAGATGGCTGAAGTCTGGAAACCGCCAGTAGACGGGTCGGCTCTGAAACAGGATAAATCTCCTGCAGCTTCGGTTTTGCCTGAACAGCAGACGCCTTCGACGGGTCTGTTTGTTGAACAATCCGCTCCGACTTCTGCAAATGACGATTCTGCATCAAATGACGAATCCGGCGATTTCAATAATCCTGTTGAAAATGAATCGGAACCCCAATCCAATCCGGAGCCGGAAGCAGATAAGAGTTCAGAAGAGGCAAACAAGAATTCCTCAGACAACGCTTCAGTCGCGGACGCTCCGGCGGATAAATCTGAAAGCGCTTCAGAGTCAGCTCCGTCCGACGATGCTCAACTGCCGGGTCTGGAAAACGCGCCTGAAGAGGAGGTAACGCTGATTGGAATTCCTGACGACCACGTTCACAGCGATTCGATGCCAATCGAAACAGAGGATAATCCTTTGCCGACGCTCGATCCGTTGGATTCTGACATTCCTCCAGTTCAGGTTCCTTCCAGTTTAACCGAAGCAGAAAAGGTATTTGAACAGGAACAGAATGAAGAACCCGCATTTGAACCAGAAGTTGATCCTGATATGACAATGACGCCTGAACAGGAACAAGCCGTCGATGATTATTGGAGCAAAAAACTGGACGGGATTGAGATTTCAAACGATTCAACGTCCGAAAAAGCAGACGAATCCGCGACCGATTCCGCTTCTGAGCAGGAAAAACAAACGCCAGCAGCTTCAGCGCCGGTTGCGATCCCGTCCGATCCCAACGCTCAAGAAATCCCGGCGAGAAACAGAGAAAAGAAGCCTGCCAATCAAGACGCGTTGACCCTTCCCGCTTTAGACGAACCGCAAAACGTTGAACCGAAATCCGGTCGTCCTGACACTGGAACAATCCCACTGGAAACGTTCCCTCTCGATACGAATGAAGTTCAACCCGTTAATTTTACAACAAATAGCCAAGTGGAACCGTTTGATCCATTCGGAATCAAAGTTCCCGATGGAGGGCAGATTGTCGTCAGACGATTGCCGCCCATTGAAAAATCAATCGAACCGATTTACAACAACGCTCAGCTTGACAGGTTTGCACTGTAAGAATACACAGACCGTTCTCATCAGGACAGCGGAAGCGAGAACTTGACCCAACGCGTCGTTCTCGCTTCTTTTGTTTATCAGAAATACGATGTCTTCCATCTCTATTTACATATTTTAAAATTGTGGTAGAATCTTGGGGAATAGGAAATGGGGAATAGGGAATAGTTCTTCGTCTTCGACGAATTTCAATTCTACTTCCTGCTCCCCGCTCCCTAATACCACTCCCTATTCCCTACTCCCTAACCCCTTTCCCTCATGCAAGACCTGTTTTCCGAACTGAAATGGCGCGGTCAAGTCAACCAGACGACCGACGATGAAAACCTGCCGAAATTTTTAATGGAAGGACCGAAAACGGTTTACGCCGGGTTCGACCCGACAGCCGATTCGCTCCATATTGGGCATTTGATTGCCTTGACGTTCCTGCGACGTTTTCAGCGCGCCGGGCATAAACCGCTGGCGCTGGTCGGCGGCGCGACCGGCATGATCGGCGACCCGTCCGGGAAAAGCGCTGAGCGAAACCTGCTCTCCGCCGAGCAAATCGAGCACAACGTCGAGTGCATTAAAAGCCAGATGACGCGGTTTCTCGATTTCGATTCCCCGGCCAACAAGGCGCAGATCGTCAATAATTTTGACTGGATGGGTAAGTTCACGTATCTGGAATTCCTCCGCGACGTCGGCAAGATGTTCTCCGTCAACGTCATGCTGGGCAAAGACTCCGTGAAAAAACGAATTGAGTCCGATTCCGGCATCAGCTATACGGAATTCTCGTACATGCTCATTCAGTCCTACGACTTCGTTCATCTGTACGATGCCTACGGCTGTCAGCTTCAAATCGGCGGTTCGGATCAATGGGGCAACATCTCGACCGGGTGCGAGCTGGGCCGCCGTATGCGCGGGGCGCAGTTCTACGGCTTGACCTGTCCGCTGCTGACCAAGTCCGACGGCACGAAGATGGGCAAGTCAGAAGGCGGCGCGCTGTGGCTGGACGCCAACCGAACGTCTCCGTATCAGTTCTATCAGTACTGGATTAACATCGAAGACGCCGACGTCCCCAAGGTTCTCAAGCTCTTCTCCGACGATTCCGAGTCGGAAATCAACGCTTTGATTGACGCTCACATGGCAGACCCCGGCAAACGCCTGGGACAGAAAGAGGCGGCGCGCGTTATTACCAAACTCGTTCACGGCGATGCTGGACTGAGTCAGGCGATGGCAGCGACCGACATCTTCTTCGGTGCCGAAATTGAACACTTGTCCGACTCCGACCTGACGGCGATCTTCGCAGACGTCCCCGGCGCGGAAGTTACCGCCGACGAACTCTCTGCCGGTATCGGAATTCTGGACGCGTTCGTCAAATGCTCGCTGGCGAAAAGCAAGGGCGAAGCCCGACGCACGATCGAACAGGGCGGCGCGTACGTCAACAACCGCCGCGTTACCGACCCGCAAATGGTACTCAACGACTCCAACCTCGCGTCGGAAACGACCATTGTTCTCCGTTCCGGCAAGAAGAAATACGCGCTGCTGAGGAAGAAGTAAAAAATGAGAGCGCTCTTGACCGAGTTATAATAAAACAGAGCAGGGAGAAAACTCCTTGCTCTGTTTGTATTGTGATAAATAATCCTTATCTGTCAGCAGGGGCTGTTATTCTGGATCGTTCGTTTCTTGTTTTGCCGCGCAGGCGTCTTTGCTCTTTTGGGCGATAAAGCGGATCATTTCCATCATCAAGCCATGCAGTTCCGGCGTCTGTTCCGGGTGCGGGCTGAGAATGAGCATCGTTCCCTTGCCGTAGGTTGTCAGGAGCATGGCTGGCGAGTTAATCTGAATTCCTTCCGGCGTTCCGTTCTTCGCGGTTTCCGTTCTGTACCACGCCAAGACTTCCACTTTGGGACGGTCTGGGAAGACGTTAATGTTCATCACCGGACCGTTGCCGTACTTGATTTCCTGAAGTCCCTTGTATTTGTCGCCAAACGTCTTTAGACCGAGTTCGGAAAACTCGATTTTCAAAAATGTAACGCCGCGCTGCCAGCGGGGGTCTTTGGTTTGAGCGTTGAGAAAATCCTGCTGAATCGGGAAATACGCGCCGGCGCAAATGCCGATAAACCCTTTTCCCGACGCAACAAACTGCTTGACTTTTTCGACCCCTTCCGGTCCCATGGACGCTCCCTGCGCCTTGCCGCTGCCGCCGGGTAGGATAATCAGATCAAACTTGTCCAGCGCCCCGTCGCGAATTTGCTGACCGTTGAGAACTTCCATCTCAATTGTCGGGTCGTTCTCCACCAACGGCGGAAAACGTTTCCAGCCGCCGGCTCCGTCGTCTCCATAAACCGCCAGACGGATTTTCGGCTGCTGCGGCGCCGGTTCTTCAGCATAAGCACAAGAACAAAAGCAGAATAATAACGCGAGTAAACAAAGTGTTTTTTTAATCATGGTTTTACTGGGAAAGGGAATAGGGAGTAGGGAATAGACAGTAGGAATCAAAAAACTACTGCCTACTGCCTCTTGCCTATTGCCTAAATTACTTCGTTAAAATGTCCTCGTTGATTGCAATTGGCAGATAACCGCTGTCCAAAAGCGCGCTGTACGGCATCGGATGTTCAATCCGCCATGTGGTTTGATTGTTTCTTATCGTTCCCGTCTGTTCGGTAACATAGACGACTTTTGCCGCTTTATCGACTCGACAAACCATCATGATGTGGCCGTTCGGACGTTTAATCAGAGCGTCGCCGGGCAGAAGCTGGTCATAACAGCGTTCCATAACCTCGCGGCCGTTTTCCGCAATGACGTCTTTACACTTATTGAAATCTTTAATACGATAATCTCCGACGCGCTTAAAAATTGGGGCTGTCTTTCCCGTTTGAGGATTGATTATATGCAAGTAACCAGGTCCCATGTTTCCGGTATACATAACTGGCAAATAGGGAATGACGCGTTTCCAGGCATACGAACAGGAACTGGAACAGTCCGTTCCGCGGTATTGTTTCGGACCAAACGGGCCGGGGTAAACGGGAACGCCGTTTGTGTCAGCGCGGAGCATACTTTTGAACGTTTCCAGGTCTGTATATCGCCCGGCTTGAGTGTACGGAATCCCTTTGTATTTTTCGCCCGCGTGAAACGAGACTTTTTTAGACGGTTCATACCAGGGGATTTCTTTCTCAGGAATCCATTCAACCGTTCCCATAGCGTTCATGTACTTAACAGCTGACGCGACAACCGGATTGGGCTGAGACGTTTCCGTTCTGAGGACGCTCGGAGCTTCTTTTCCAAAACAGAGGTTGTCCGCAACGTGACGAATGAGCTTGACCAAAACCTCTTTCATCGACGGGGTTTGTTCAATGCGCGGACTGACGAGAACGACGGTTCCTTTGCCGTATGTTGTCAGAAGGATAGCTGGGGAGTTGACTTGAATCCCTTTCGGCGTTCCGTTTTGCGCCGTTTCCGTTCTGAACCGCGCCAAGACTTCAACATTCGGTCGCATGACGGAAAAGTTGACGTCCATCACCGGGCCGCTGCAGTAAGAAACTTCCTGCTCTCCCCTGAATTTATCGCCGACGATTTTCAAGCCCAGCTCGGAAAACTCAATCTTCAAATTTGTAACGCCCCGATCCCAGCGTGGGTCTTTGGTTTGAGCGTTGATAATATCCTGCTTGAGCGTGAAATACGCCCCGGCGCCAATGGCGATAAGCCCTTTTCCGGACTCGATAAACCGTTTGACCTTTTTGACGCCGTCGTTTCCCAGGGATTTCTCTTGTCCCGATCCGCTGCCGCCGGGCAGGATAATCAGATCGAACTTGTCCAAAGCGCCGTCGCGAATCTGCTGCCCGTTGAGGACTTCCATTTGAATATCCGTGACGTCTTTCAGCAGCGGTGGGAACAGTTTGAACCCGTCCGCGCCGCTGTCTCCGTAAATCGCAACGCGAATTGTCGGGGCTTGAGACGGTTCAGCGGCAACTGTTGTAACGCAAAAGCAGGATAACATCGCTAACAGACAAAGCGTAGTTTTAATCATGATTGTACTGGGAAAGGGGAGTAGGGGTTAGGGAGTAGGGAGTAGGCAGTAGTTATGAGTTTTTAGTGGTTAGTGGTTAGTACGCAAGCGTTTGTCTAACTTACCACTTACAACTTACCACTCCCTAAACTATTCCCTATTCCCCATTCCCTATTCCCTAAATTCGCCGCAGGCGAATTACTTTGTTAAAATGTCTTCGTTAATCGCAATCGGCAGATAACCGTCCTCAATGAGTTTATCGTACGTGAATGGGTATTGTACGCGCCAGGTTTGATGGTCGCTGAGGAACTGCGATCTGTCGTCCGGATTGGTTCCACCCTGTTCAGTAATATAGACGACTTTCGCCGCTTTATCGACACGACAAACCATCACGACGTGCCCGTGCGGACGTTTGACCAGGGCGTCGCCCGGAAGAAGCTGGTCGTAACAGCGTTCCATGACCTCGCGGCCGTTTTCCGCAATGACGTCTTTGCTTTCGTGGAAGTCGGTAAAGCGATAATCGCCAACGCGTCTGAAAATCGATACTGTTTTACCGGTTTGCGGATGAATCAAATGCCAATCGCCCGGCTCCATGTGCCACGTTTTCATGATCGGCAAATACGGGATGGTATGCTTCCAGGAATACGAGCAGGAACTGGAACAGTCTGTACCGCGGTATTTATCCGACTCTGTCGGTCCGGTGTAAATCGGCTGACCGTCAACGTCTTTGAGCAGTTCCTTGAACATTTCCAGGTTCGTGTATCGAGCGTCTTGCGTATACGGAAGCCCTCTGTATCGTTCCCCCGCACGGAACGGGAGCTTTTTGGACGTATTAAACCACGAGACGTCTTTTTCCGGAATCCATTCTACCGATCCCATCGCGTCCATATACGGAACTGCCGGGGCGATAACCGGATTGGGCTGCGACGTTTCAGTTCTCAGAACGCAGGGCGGTTCTTCGTCAAAGCAGAGGTTGTCAGCAACGTGATGGATGAGCTTGAGCAGGACTTCGTTCATCGCGGGGGTTCGTTCCGGGTGCGGACTGATTGTAACAACGGTTCCCTTGCCGTACGTCGTCAAAAGAATAGCCGGCGAATTGACCTGAATCCCTTCCGGCGTTCCGTTCTTCGCCGTTTCCGTTCTGTACCACGCCAACACTTCGACGTTGGGTTTGTTGGGAATCATATTGACGTTCATAACCGGGCCGTTGCCGTAATGAACTTCCTGCTGACCCTTGAACTTGTCGCCGACGATTTTCAAACCGAGATCGGAAAACTCAATCATCAATACCGCCGACCCTCGCTCCCAGCGCGGGTCTTTGGTTTGAGCGTTGATGAACTCCTGCTGAATCGGGAAGTACGCCCCGGCGCAGATTCCAATATATCCTTTGCCGGACTTTACAAACTCTTTGACCTGTTTGACGCCGTCTTCTCCCATGGAAGCCGCCTGTCCTTTTCCGCTTCCGCCCGGCAGGAAGACGATGTCGAAGTTTTTCAGAACGCCGTCGCGAATCTGCTGTCCGTTGACCAGCTCGTATACCAGAGTCGGGTCTTGCTCAATGACGGCGACGTCATTTTTGTAACCGTCTGAAACGCCGCCGTCTTTATACAGAGCGATGCGAATTTTCCCTTCGGAAGCGTTAGAATTGTTACAAAACCCGCAAATTATCGCGACAAGAAACAACGAACAAAGACAAAATCGTTTCATTTTACTAAAGGAGGGAATAGGGAGTAGGGAGTGGTAAGTGGTAATCAGAATGTGTGTATAGATTAAAACGCAATGGTTGGCGCTCAGAGCGATAACTCTAACTGCCAACCATTTAATAATTTATCAAAAAGTCAACTTGAAAACGGTTTAGTTTTCCGAATCGCTTTTGGGCGTGGGAACGTAGGGTTCGATGAACGTCTGTTCGCTTTGCGCCTTCTGAGTAGCAAACTGAGCCAGATTGGCGGCTTGCTGAAGTTTCGCTTGCGAATACGCCGGTCTTTTGGCGCCGTTGGCGCTGGTCCAGGTTTCTTTGGCGAGGTCTTCCGTTGTCAAATCGTTATTGAGCATCCATGTTGCCATCTGAATGGTTTCATGGTCAACCTTGTTTTTGCCTAACGTTTGTTTTCCCAGTTCGATAACGGCCGGGCGATCGGTAACTTCTTCAATCGGCTTGATTTTGTATTCCGTAAACGGAGTTGGATCTTTCTTGCCGTGGTCCAGACAGACGGCTTCGACGTCTCGGCGAACGATTTTTTCCGGGGCGACGCGGAACATGCCGCCGCCGCCACCGCCGCCTTGCATGTCTTCCATCATGCCTTGCAACCCGCCTTCGTCAGCGCCGCCGCCCATCTGAGCCAGAACTGGAACGGCTCCCGCTACTTCAGGCATAACAACGTTGAGCGGCTGTTTCGTTTTGTTTTCAACGGAAACAACGGCGCTTTTGCGATTTTTAAACACAATCTTGGCGTCAATCTTGCCGTCTTTGATTCCCTGGAACAGTTCAACGGATTCGACGTTGGCTTTGTCGCCGTTGGGCGCAGCCGCGGCAGCGCTGAACGTTAACCCGCCGAGAATCAATGCGGAGAGAAGACCGAAAAACAAACCTCTAACGCAAGTCATTTTACTTTCTCCCAAACGATTTTCTAAAATGGATTTGTTGTTATGTGTATATTTTATTTGTCTGATGCAAATCATATACTTACGCATTTGACAGCAGCGAAGAGCAAAACTGCGCCCTGTCAATTCAACTCTATTATAATATGATTTTTATATAAATGGAACCCTCCCCGAGAAAATTTTCACAAAAAGCGTATTTATTCGGACAATTTTTCCGAAAAAGGGAACCTTGACGGTTAGGAAACAGGGGTTGAGGCAGGCGGCGAGGCGCCGCTCCCAGTCCGCGCTGCCGCGCGAGAGTCGAAATCCGCTCCCGTTGGTCGCTTTAAGGCATCTTCCCTATTTCCTACTCCCTATTCCCTATTCCCTCTCAGCTCCTCAATTTTATCGCGTAGCATGGCGGCGCGCTCGAATTCCAGATTGTCAGCCGCGGCAAGCATTTGCGTCTGGAGTTCCTGAATGTACGCTTCGGTCGCCTGTTTGCTGGGCTGAATTCCGACGGCGGAGTTCGATTTGACGTAGGCGTCGGCTTCCGCCTGAATTCCCTTGGAAATAGCGCGCTGAATGGTTTTGGGCGTGATGTGATGTTCTTTATTATATTTTTCCTGCAAGGCGCGGCGGCGGGCGGTTTCGTCAATCGCGTTTTGCATGGCGGGCGTGATTTTATCGCCGTAAAGAATGACCTTCGCGTTGACGTTTCGGGCGGATCTGCCGATAGTCTGCATTAAGGACGTTTCCGAGCGCAAAAAGCCCTCTTTGTCGGCGTCGAGAATGGCGACCAGCGACACCTCCGGCAAGTCCAAACCCTCGCGCAGCAGGTTGACGCCGACCAGGACGTCAAACGCGCCCTCGCGCAAGTCCTTGAGCAAATCGACGCGCTCGAAGGCGTCCAGCTCGCTGTGAAGCCATTTGCAGCGGATTCCCTTTTTAACGAAGTACGCGGAGACGTCTTCCGCCAGCCGTTTGGTAAGCGTCGTAACCAGAACGCGCTCTTTCTTTTGGATGCGTTCTTCAACGCGCTGAAGCAAGTCAGGGACCTGATTTTTCGCCGGGCTGACTTCAATTTCCGGGTCGAGCAGCCCCGTTGGACGAATCACTTGTTCGATAAACGGAGGACAATGCTCTTCCTCGTACGGTCCGGGCGTGGCGGAGATGAAAATCGCCTGATTGATTTTCGATTCCCATTCGGCAAACGTCAGCGGACGGTTGTCCAGCGCAGATGGAAGCCGGAAGCCATGTTCAATCAACGTCTTTTTACGGTTTCGGTCAGCGTTTTGCATACCGCGAATTTGCGGGATGGTTACGTGCGATTCGTCAACAAAGAGCAGGAAATCGTCCGGGAAGAACGAGTAGAGCGTATCTGGCGGCTCGCCGGGCTGACGATTGCTCAGATGTCGGGAATAGTTCTCGATTCCGGGACAGTATCCGACCTGCTTAATCATCTCGATGTCGTATCGGGTTCGGGCGGACAGCCGCTGCATTTCCAGAAGTTTGTCCTGGCTTCGCAGTTCTTCCAGCCGCTGGTTGAGTTCCGTCCGGATGCGAACCAGCGATTCTTCGACCTTCTCTTCCGGAAGGACAAAATGCTTGGCGGGGAAGATAATCAGCGAGTCCATTTTCTGGATGACTTCGCCGGTTGTCGGGTTGATGGCGGACAGGGAATCGATTTCGTCGCCCCAAAATTCGATGCGAACGCCATGCTCCTCGGACGTCGGGAAGACGTCAACGCAGTCGCCGCGAACGCGGAATTTTCCGGACGTAAAGTCGTAGTCGTCGCGCTCGTACTGGACGTCAACCAGCTTGGCAAGCAGCTCATCGCGTTCCATGCGGTCGCCTTTGTTGACGTACAAAATCATCTTGACGTAGTCCGTCGGGGAACCAAGTCCAAAAATGCTCGAAACGCTGGCAACGACAATCACGTCGCGTCGAGAAACCAGAGAGCTTGTTGCCGCCAGACGCAAGCGGTCAATTTGCTGGTTGACGGCGGCGTCCTTTTCGATGTAAATATCCCGCTGGGGAATGTACGCCTCGGGCTGATAGTAGTCGTAGTAAGAAACGAAATACGAAACGGCGTTGTGCGGGAAGAACTCCTTGAATTCGGCAAACAACTGGGCGGCAAGAGTTTTGTTGTGAGAAACGACCAGCGTCGGTCTGTTCATGGCGGCGATAACGTTCGCCATGGTAAACGTTTTTCCAGAGCCGGTAACGCCCATGAGGGTTTGCATCTTTTCGCCTCGACGCAAACCCTCAAGCAGTTTTTCAATCGCCTGCGGCTGATCGCCAGCGGGCTTGAAAGGAGAGACTAATTCAAAATCCATTGTTTAAACCGCTTTGCGGTAATCTTCGATTCTGAAGATTTCAGGCGCCGGAGCAAATCGATGCAAAACTCGCTGATTTCGTTTGATGGAATTGATAATCTTTTCCGCCACGACAACCGCGTCTGCGCCAGCCTGACCGGTAACGCGCGGAGCGCGCCCGCTGACAATCGAGCGAACGAAATCGCGCATTTCCAGTTCCAACGCGTCAACGGAAGCGAACGAACGCGTCATCTGCGGGAGCATTTCGTCCATGAGGTTTTCCTTGAAGTAGTTCAGGTCGTCCTGATCCAAACGATTGACGTCAAACTGACCGCAAAGAACCTGTTCTTCCGGGTGGACGCAGGACATAACGCGATTGGCGAAGTCGATTTCCGTAAAACTATCTTCAGACCAGACTTCCATTTTACGGGATGGAACGCGGCTGACGCGCGAGGCTTCCAAGTCGGCGACGCAGTCGTTTTCAAACGTAATTCGCGCCTGAACAACGTCTTCATGCCCGCTGACAAGCGTTTGACCAATAGCGTCCACCTGAGCAACAGGGCTGTTGACGAGCGTCAAAACAAGGTCAATATCGTGAATGAGCAGGTCAAGCGTCACGCCGACGTCAACAGAACGGAATGTAAATCCGCTTGCTCTTTTAGAGTGAATGTATCGCGGTTGATTGATGTGCTTTCTGGCTTCGGTAAACGCGGGATTAAAGCGTTCCACATGTCCAACCTGCAGAATCGAGCCGGATTTTCTGGACGCGGCAAGCAGAGCGTTTGTCTGTTCGGACGAAATCGCCAGCGGCTTTTCCATCAAAGTATGAATTCCGCGCGACAGGAGCGTAACGCCCAAATCTCGATGAAGGGGCGTTGGCGCGGCAACAACCGCGGCGTCGACGTTGTCTAACAGACCGCTGTACAGCTCGGCAAAACCGCGGCATTGGAGTTTTCGACAAGCCGCAACGCGCTGCGATTCAGACGGGTCGACAACGCCGACTAATTCCAGATTCAATTCCTCTTCCAGCGCGCGAATTTTCTGTCCGTGAAAAGTTCCAAGTTTACCGGCGCCGATTACAACAATTCTAATGGGGTTACTCATGGTTCTATTTTATTCCTGGCGGCGTGTGACGCTTAGAAGCAGTTTTTCCAACAATTGAGAGTTTAGCGCATGGCCGCTTCCGACGCCATGAAACCGTCCTATCCACTCGATTCCTCCGAGATAGAAATCGCCGGTGAAATCAAGTACTTTATGTCGGGCGCACTCGTTGGGAAACCGGAGTTGGTTGTCCAGCGCGCCCTTTCCCGTAAATACGAGACAGTTTTGCGTTGTTACACGCTGGCAAAGCCCGGCAGACTGAAGCGCCCTGGCTTCGTCCTGAGTTGCAAACGTTCTGGCGGGAGCGACTTCTTTTTGAAGACTTTCCGGAACAAGCTCTGTTGAGAACTCCTGTTTGCCAATATCCGGACAATGCGGATAATTCAGTTCGTAACGAATCGTTGACGTCAAATCTTCCGGCTTTGGCGGTTCGACTTCCAGATAAGATTTGTCCGTCCCGACGCGAATTGACTGTGTAACGCGCTTTTGAATTCTTTCTCCCGGCTGATCGACAGTTCCGACGCTGTTGACAGCTTCAACGTACGGCAAAGCGGAACCGTCTAAAGCGGGAAGCTCCTGAGCGTTGACTCGAACGCAGCAGTTGGTTATTCCCGCTGCAAACAACGCCGCCATAAGATGCTCGACCATGTCGACCTGAACAACCGTCTGACCGTCTTTTTGAATTCCCAGCGACGTTCGGCGTTCAACGGCAATCCGGTTTTCCAGTTTGGCCGGTATCGGCGGCGCGGAGGGAACGTCGTCTCGAATAAAGACGATTCCTGTATCCGGGTCGGCTGGATTGAGCGTTACGACAACGTCGTCGCAGCGCCAGAATCCAAATCCTTCCAGACAAACCGGTTTGTTCAGCGTTCTTTGCATCGGGCGGGAAGTTGGGAAGAGACGTCAATCTGTCGCTTCCCTGTCCTTTCTATCGGTTCGTTGTTGCAGGTCGGGCGGTGTTAGACTGCTGCTGAGCTCCGGAGTTGAGGCGGGTCAAAATCTGGTCCGTAATGTTGATGGCTCCGTCGTACCAGATAACCTGTCGAGAGCTAACTTCCTGCAACGTATTTTCGGCAGGAGATAGCTGAGCGTTGCGCAGCTGGAATTCTTCAGCGGTGCTTACCTGCAAGACGCAAGTGGCGCCAATCTGCTTGGCGTAGAAAGCGGCGTGCTGTTTGATGTACTTGTAGGAGTCCTGAAGAATTTTAGCCGTCTGTTCGTTTTGCTGTTTTAACAAAAGAGCCTGGTCAGTTTTAATATCCTGTCCTTTACGGATAATAGTGGTTTCCAACTGTTCATATTCCGGCGTGCCCTGTTTCATCGTCTTGAGAATCTGAGTCTGTTTTTGAAGTTCGTCGTCGCGGGCTTTGAGTGCGTCAAACTTGGGTTTGAGCTGATTGTTAAGTTCGTTACCCTTAGCGGTAACATATTTCCATTCACGGAAGATTTTTGCAACGTCTACAACTGCAACAGAAGAACGAACTGGAGCAGGGGCGGGCGCCGCATTTTGAGCAACGCCAGTAAGAGCCAACGCCACGCCGACAGCAAGAACCAGAAGACTGGTAACAACGATTTTTTTCACTTTAATCTCTCCTTGTTGGTCAACGGTCAAATTTGACCTTAACAAATTAGATAAAAAAATTAATTTGAATAACAAAGAAACTGTTCTGTGTTTGGCAGTCAGATCGTGTACTCGTCAGAGGTTTACCAACGTCTGTCAGAACCCGTTTCGCAATCTTTATCTCCTTGGCGTATTTTGCATTATTTTCCAAATTGAGTAAAGAGCAATTTTATCCCTTTTCAGGAATTTTCTGAAATTTTTATGAACTTTACGGAATTTACAGCTTTAGCTTTGAAAATACCTGGATTCGTCTTGACGCAATAAAATGTTTTATGTACAATCAAACAATAGTTTAAACAGGGAAATTTACGACAATCGAAGAATTCCGCAAATTGCGGAAGATATCGCGGTTATCGATTTTGATATTTTCGACTACAAACCCAAAGCATTTTATGAAATTTGCCCAAATTGGTCCCATATCGTCCTATTTACCCTCTACGGTTTTAAATAACGATCAGCTCAGAGAACAGTACCCTCAATGGAACATAGACGCCATTGAAGAGAAAACCGGCATTTTCGCCCGGCACATAGCTGAAAAAGACGAGTTCGTTTCCGATATGGCTGTCGCTTGTGCGGAAAAGCTGTTTTCTGAACATAATATCGACAAAAACAGCATTGATTATCTTTTGCTATGCACTCAAACGCCCGATTATAACCTTCCGACAACGGCGTGTATTGTTCAGGATAGACTGGGGCTGCCGAAAAGAATCGGGGCGCTTGATTTCAATCTCGGCTGTTCCGGCTACGTCGTTGGGTTGTCGTTAGCGCAGGGACTGATTGCCGCCGGCATTGCTTCCAGAATCCTGCTCATAACGTCAGAGTGTTATACAAAATATATTGACGAAGAAGACCGCTCTTTGAGAACCATTTTTGGAGACGGCGCGACGGCGACTTTGATTGAAGCTGGCGACGAACCATCAGTCGGTCCGTTCGTGTTCAGCTGTGACGGCAGCGGCGCGGATTTGCTTGTCGCTCTCGATTCCGGCGCGCGGCGAGGCGAGCAGTGTCTCAAGCCGAAAGGACGAAAACGATGGAAGAGTCAGCTGTTTATGAACGGTCCGGAGTTGATTACTTTCGCCGCTGACAACATTCCTGGTCTGACTCGCGATTTATTGACAAAATCCGGGGTTTCGTCAGACGATATTGACTACTATCTGCTCCATCAGGCAACGCTCAAAATGATTGACGACGTCTCGTTTTTGATGTCCTGGCCGAAGGAGAAAGTTCCGCTTTATTTGCGCGATGTTGGAAACACCGTTTCCTGTACGATTCCGCTGTTGATTGAACACATGCGAAACAACGGAACCATGACGCCCGGGAAGCAAAGTCTGCTGGTTGGATTTGGAGTTGGTCTTTCCGCTTCAATGTGCGTTTGGAAAGAAACGTTTAACAAGGAGAATTGAGGGCGTCATTGCGGTGCGAGGCGATTAGTGGTAAGTGATAAGCGGTAAGTTAGATGAACGCTTGCGTACTAACCACTAACCACTAACCACTCAAAACGTACCACTGCGGCGCCTGATTCCTTTTGCCTTTAACAGTTTTTCGATATATAACCATGCAATTCGGTATTCTCGCTCGAAGGGCCTTGAGCGATTGCATTCTTTTCGCGTCAATGACTTTCATGGGGCTTATTACGGTAGGTCTTCCATCTCTGGTATTGCAGCGATTGCTGGTTTACGGCATTCCATATACTTATATTCCTCATCTTATGTTTTATTTGATTCCGGAATGCCTTCAGCTGCTTTTGCCGTTGTCTTTGATGGTAGGCGTGATTATCACATTTGCGCGAATGGGAGCGGAAAAAGAACTCATGATTTTAAAGGCCTCAGGAATTCGCCCCACGCGATTGGTCTATCCGATACTGATATTGACTTTTATTTTGAGTTTTGGAGCGTGGTATATTAACGACATTTCTGCCATTTCCCGAGAGCGCGGAATAAGAACCGTTTTACTCAATGGCGCTGAAGACATCGTTTATGGAATGCTTAAATCAAACGGCGAAATCAATACCGGGCAACTGAGAATTAAAGTAGACGGCGTCGACAACGGCTATCTTTACAAGGTGTCGATTCACTATATGTCTTCACCGACGTCAACTCCGATAGATATTGAAGCTCAAACCGCCAGAATACGAACAGACAAAGTTCGAAGGGAATTTACTATTGAGCTGACCAACAGTATTTTTCGACGAGGGAAGGCGTCTGGCGGGTCGTACAGGAAAAAAGACAATTATTCAATTCCTATTGACGCGTTTCTGGCAGGCGACGCCGCTTCCAACATTACAAATGCGCCGATGATGCAAATGATTAAAGAGCTTGACGTTTTAAACAAAAATATCAAAGAAACGCAAGAAAACATTGCAGGCGACACCGCAACAATTCTTCTGTCTGGAGAATACGGTCAATTTGATTCTGAATACATGAAGAAATCCCGCTCCAATCTGAAAGATTACTCAAATACGTATAAAAAAGCTATCATAGAACCTTACAGACGTTTTACGTTGGGTTTTTCCTGCTTTTGTCTGGTAGTCCTTGTCGCTCCGATGGCGATTTTCAACAGTGAAAAAAATATATATGCCAACTTCTTTATTTGCTTCGTTCCAACAGTTGTTTTGTATATAATATTATTCGCCATGTGGCTGAATTTGGGAAAACAGGGTACAACTCCGCCCTGGATGATTTGTATTTCCGACGCGATCCCTCTTGTAATTGGCTTTATTATGTTAAAATGCGCCTCTGGCAAATAAGAGGCGTTTATTCGACAGCGTTTCAGGGTTTGCTTTCAGACGGCAATGCATTTAATTTTGTGACACCGTTTTGTTTGATTACCTCTTGTTTGATCCGGGTTGTCAGTTCGAGAAATTCCTGTCTTTGCGGATCGTCTCCGACAGAGTCTTTAAGCAGCTGCAAAACCGCGTCGAGATTTCCGGTTCCTGAATACTCGCTGTTTTGAACGATTTGGGCAAACAGCGCAGCGCCGGCGGCAAACCGGAAATCGGGGTCCTTGTTGGTCTGTTCTAACCGCTCCTGCGTTGGCATGTCAGCGACAAGCGTTTCCGTTTGAGGTTCCGAGTCAGTATCGGGCTTACTGTAAGCAATCGTCGCCGTAAAAAGATTTGCCCCCGGTTTGACTTCTGACGAATTCTCCGTCAAAGCCAGCTCGTACAGGGCGACAACCTCTGAATTGGCGGCGACTTGAGCGGACTGAATCGGTTTATAGGGCGTTGATTCCTCGTCAGTCAATCGTTTTGCCCATCCAATCAAACGATACGCCTTGACTTGCTCCGGGTTAAAGACGATTTCAATTGCAGCGTCGCTGGCGATAATTTTCCCATCGGCTTCGTCTTGAGAACGGACGCCAACTAAAGCCAATAACAACCCGGGCGTCCATGGATGTTTGCCTATCTGGACGGAGAGAGAAAACGCGTCTTTTTGAGGTTTGGGAAGCGAATAGCGAAAATGATTAACATATTGCTCCACTCTGACTGTTTGACTGGACGGCAAGGTTCCTGAATCCTTTACGCTTTGCTGAAGGATTTTCCATGAAACCGTTTCAGGAACCAGTCCAAAACTGGACTTAGGCTTGACAGAAACGTATTCAACCGGGTTTTCAATTATCAACTTGTCAGAAAAAGCTGTGCCGAGTTCTGTTGCAGAGCTTGTTTTTTGAGGCGAGTACGTTTTATACTGCCAGCCGTCGGAATCAAGCAATTCCAGATGAGACGCCATGCGTTGAGTTCGATTGACCGCGTCCTGTGGAAACAGAGCGACAACGTCTAATTCGTTAGAATTGGACGTTTCCGGCTGCTGATTAAGAAGCTCAACCTGTTGAGACGTCAGCCCGTATTCTTCCCAGGTTTTGTCAACAGACGCTTGAGAAGGCGCTGCGCTAATTGGAGCAAATGTAATATTGGGGTCATGGTCGTCATCGCTTACTGTCGTTTGAGAGGACAGCGGAGAAGACGGCGAGTCGTCTGGCGTTTGAATCGGCGCTGATTTGGGCAGACACAGCAGATACAATCCCAGACCGACAGCCAAAACAACAGCGGCTTTCCAGAAGAACTTCTGCCAATGACCGCTTTCTTTGGAGGCAGCGCTTTGAAAACCGTCAGCGGGTTTGTTGTCTGACGTTTGTTCAGACGTCTGAGAGGCGAAATCCAGGTTATCTTCAGGCAGCGCCAGCTTAAGCAATTCGATAGTTTGGCGCATCTGCTCCACGTTCTTTGCCAACGTTGGGCTGGAACGGAGCGCCTGCTCTATGATCTCAACCTCCTCAGGGGCAAGCTCTCCGAGAAGGTAAGCGGTTATTCGTGGATCGTTCAGTTTAATCATGGCATGCGCCTTTATAGTTAGGAATTAGGAGCGAGGAGTTAAACAGCAGTGGTAAGTTTTGAGTGGTAAGTAGTAAGTACGCAAGCGCTACTCATACTTACCACTAACTACTTACCACTAACCACTCTCTACTGCCTATTCCTCCCCATTATTTAGTTTTTTCCTCAATTTTGTAATGGCTTCGTGCAGAAGCCAGCCGATAGTCGTTTTGGAGTCTCCGGTAATTTGCGATATTTCGTCGTAGGAAAGCCCTTGCTGAAACTTGAGAAGAATTACTTCTCGCTGTCTGACAGGCAACAGATCGACGGCGTCAAAAACCTCTCCGTAAGACTCTTCCTGTTCCAAAGCGTGATGCGGCTGAGAACTGCGCTGTTGATTCATGTCCGGCAGAATGTCGGATTTCATAACGTCCTGGATTTTTCGGGTGCGTTTTTGACGGCGGAACTGGTCGATAAACAAATTTCGCGCCGTTCTATATAGCCACGCTCGTTGAGAGCTGGGCTGAATGCCCTCTTTAACCTGAAGAAATCGAAGATACGTTTCCTGAACCAAATCGTCAGCCCATGCGCTGTCGCCTGTTAAACGAACCGCATACAAGCGAATTTCGTTATAGAACGGCATTTCGGAACTGGGATTGGACGACATCGTAAAACGTTTATTAAACGTGAAATGATTTGACTGCACACTCTTGCAGCTGTACTATTATTACAACGAATAAAAGACGTCTCTATTAGTAAAAATGTGATTCTTCCGCAAGCGACCAACGGGAGCGGTTATAATACGTCTCGCGCGGCAGCGCGGATTGGGAGCGGCGCCTCGCCGCCGACCAACGGGAGCGATTATTGGTAAACGCGCGGCAGCGCGGACTGGGAGCGGCGCCTCGCCGCTACATGTGCATTTCGACGATGTCGCCGTCGACGAGAACATAGTCTCCCTTAACGGGGGTGCCGTCGTGAACCTGCGATCCCCAAATGCGGGCGAACTTGAGTTTTTCGGAATAGTCTTTGTGAACCTGACCTGCCAGGTCGAGCAGGGAATCGCCGTTTTTGACAGTGAACGGGCGGTCGAGATCAGCAACCTTTTTGGTTGGGAGTTTTGTATAGACGCGAATGACGCCCATGCTCTTGTAAATGTCGTCACGCAGCGGTTCGAGATTGCAATTCTCGCCGCCCAGGTCGCGGTCAGCGGAGATGTCGTACGTGTCCCAGTCGTTCAAATGGAATTCGTCCGGAAGGAGTTCCCAGAACATCTCTTTTCGTTCCGCCGCTTCGGGCAAGTCCATTTTATTAAAGACGAGAATCGCTTTCGTGTACGTAATTCCAATGTCGTCTTCGTCCAGACAGGTTTTCTGTCCCAGCCGGGTTTTGGTCAGGCGCATTTTATCGAGAACGTCGTACGCCTGAGAAACGCCATCGTCGGAGCCGAGATCGACCATTAAAATCGCCAGTTCCGCCGCGCGAATCAAGCCGTAGGCGTACGGGTCGATATAGTCTTTGGTAATCGGCGGCGTGTCGATAAGCTGAACGTAGACGTCGTTCCAGGGCATCATTCCCGGCTGTGGGATTTTGGTTGTGTACGGATAAATCGCCACTTCCGGCGTCGCCTTCGTCAGACTTTTCAAAAGCTGGCTTTTGCCGGCGTTGGGGCCGCCGATAATAATCGCCGTTCCCGCTCCCTGACGCGGAATCTTTATGCTCAGTCCGCCGCTCTTTTTGCCAGCGGCGCGCTCAGAGTCGATTTCTTTTCGGGTCGAAGCGATTTTCGCCTTGAGCGCCGCCTGAAGATGGTCTGTCCCCTTGTGCTTCGGGATTTCCTGAAGCATAACCTGAAGACAACGCAGTTCTTCTTCCAGACTGGTCGCTTGACGATAGGCGTCTTCCGCCTTGAGGTACTGTTGAGTTAAGTTGGCTGGCATGGATTGGTTAGTGAGGAGTTAGGAGTGAGGAGGGGGAAGGCAGTAGGCAGTAGGCAGTAGGCAATAGGGATATTAACTACTGCCTATTGCCTCTTGCCTAATGCCTCTTTACTCTTCCCATATCCCGAATTTGTGAATGGTCGTCTGACGGAACTCTTCACCGGGATAGAGTTCGCAGGACGGGAAATCCGGATGGTTGGGCGCGTCGGGGAAGTTTTGCGTTTCCAGACACAGCGCGGCGTATTTGTAATACTTCACGCCGTTACAGGACAGCGTCCCGTCGAGGAAGTTGGCGGTGTAGAGCTGAACGCCGGGCTGAGTCGTTTTGACGGTCATGGTTCTGCCGGACTGCGGGTCGTAGACTTCCGCCGCCGGACGAAGCAATCCCATTCTGCCGTCGAGAACGTAACAGTGATCGTATCCGCCGCCCTGCGCCTTTTCGACGTCTTTTCCGACTTGTCGATATTGAGTAAAGTCCATAACCGTGTTGGAAACCGGGTTGAGCTTGCCGGTGGGAATGGCGTCGTCTGTTACATCCAGATAATTGGACGCGTGAATCCTCAAAAGGTGATTTCGCACGGAAAGCGGCGCGTCGTCCGTTCCGCTGGAAATGCCGGACAGGTTCCAATAGGCGTGATTTGTGAGATTGAGAACCGTTGCCTTGTCGGTCGTGGCGAAATAGTCCATTTTCAGCTCGTTGTCTTCGTTGACCGAGTAAACGACTTTCGCCGTCAGCGTTCCAGGATAGCCCTCTTCTCCATCGGGAGAAACGTAGGTCATTTCAACGGCGGAATCGTCTGAATCGATAAGAATCCGCGCTGTCCAAAGCCGTTTGTCAAACCCGACGTTACCCCCGTGAAGATGGTTCGCGCCGTTGTTACACGCCAGCTTGTATTCTTCCCCTTCGAGCGTAAAACGCCCTTTGGCGATTCGGTTAGCGTAACGACCCGGCGTAGAACCGAGGCAAGGATGTCCTTTATAGTAATTGTCGAATCCGTCCAGACACAAAACGACGTTGTCGACTTTTCCGTTCTTATCCGGGACGTCGACGCCGATTAACGTCGCGCCGTAATTAATAACTCTCACCGCCATCCCTTTCGAGTTGGTAAGAGTAAACATCTGAACTTCTTCTCCCGTCGGGAGTTTTCCATAAATGGAACAGGTTACGGACATGGCAGCAGTAGGGGATAAGGGTATAGGGAGTAGGGAATAGGAATGGACGCGAAACGTCCCTCTCACGTATTGTATTCTATTAATTTACATAATCCTATATTTATTAAAAGGGGGGGGAGAGATTGTAATTCGTTATTAGCAATTCTTAATTCGTAATTAGTAATTGAGATTAGCAATTTGATTTCTTAGCAATTTGATTTTTGGAATTATTAGCGCTTTGCAATTAAAAAGACGCCGATTTGCATTTTTTTCAGCCAATACAATGCAAAAAGTCGATTATATATTCGCTATCTTTGCTAACTTAACAAAAATTTTTGAAAATTTTTCTAAAAAACTGCTTTTAGGGGCTTGTAAAAATTCAAAAAACGGGTTACAATACAATCAACTTAAAGGTAATCTTGTTCGGCAAAAACAGATTCGCCTTAAATGTGTTGATGAATCCCCCAAAGTTTCCAGGGCATTTAACGTTGGGGTGAAGAAATCATTATTGTACATTTATAGACAGCGAAAATTTCTGATTCTGTAGTTTTTGCCAGCCATTCTGGATATAAATCATAATTATTTTGCAAAAATCCCATAGAATCGGAACTTTTTCTAGCCTTACCTCCTCTAATCTATGAAAGACGATAAAATTCCTGAAGATAAGCAGACGATTCAATCGGTTCTGACTGGCAATCGCGAAGCGTATGGCGAGTTGGTGTGCAAATATCAGGACAGGTTATTTCATTCGTTATTGTGCATGTTGGGCAATCCCGACGACGCGCTTGAGTTGACGCAAGACGCCTTTGTTCAGGCTCTGGTCAACTTGGATAAATTCCGCGGCGAGTCCGGGTTCTACACATGGCTTTATCGAATTGCAATAAACATGGCGTCCAGTTTAAAAAGGAAACGAGTCCTGGTTTCCTACGATGAATTGGCGGAAAAAGCGTCGTACAATCCAGTCGATCCGGGCGATTCCCCGGAACGCGAAATGGAAGTTAAAGAGAATCAAAAGCGAGTTTGGGAAGCCATCGGCAAAGTGGCCCCTGATTTTCGTCAGGTTCTCATCCTTCGCGAAATTGAAGGCATGGATTACGAACAAATCGCCATTGTGTTAAAAATTAAAATCGGGACAGTACGAAGTCGGCTGTACAGGGCAAGGTTACAGCTGGCGGAATATCTTTCAGATAAATAAATTTTTGAAAGAATCATGAAAGTTGACAACCTAGAGGGCTTGGGGGCATATTACGACGGTGAATTGTCTCCAGAGGAAACAACATTATTTGAAAATCGTCTCCAGACGGAGCCAGAGCTTCGTCAGGAGTTGGAGTCGTTCAAACGCGTTTCGGAAATGATTTCACAGCTTCCGAAGTTCAAAGTCCCGTTTGATCTGACGAAATCTATATTAGAGCGCGCTGCAACTGAGGCTCCGTCCCCTTTTGCATTGACGGATTCGCCGGCTGATTTGAATTCTTTAACCGAACCCGATCAGACGTCTAACGACGAATCCGCGCAAGAGACAATCTCAAAAGAGTCTAAAAATAATTACGTCGACGACTGGCAGCCGCCGACAATTATGCAGCGGATTTCTCGCGCCATGCTTTGGCCGACGATGGTAATAATCATTGCTCTTGGTATGTATCTTTCCAGACCCAAAGACAATAGCGCACCCATTCAAACCACGCCGGACGAGTCGGAAATTGCAGAAGATGCAGCAAACGACAAACCAAAGGAACTGGAAAGTTCCGTTCCATTTCTCAATCCTCCGGCTGACCTTAACGGCGGACCAATGGCGGAAACGGTTCAAGATCCTAACGTTGTCTTGCTGCCGGCTAACGACACCGTTGAAGAAGACGTTCCGGAACTTGCCGCAGCTGCTCCGTCGGGCGTTCAGTATCAGATTGTATGCTCTGTTGACAAGGAAAAGTTCAATGGGGATCAATGGCGATCCGTATTAAAAGAACTGGGCGTTGAAACAGATGAGTCCAAAGCGCCGTTAGAAGTTGGCGTTTGGACGCTTTCCACGTCTGCCAGTCAGCGTGCGGAAGCCCTTTCCGTATTGAAATCCGTCCCCGGCGTCGTTTCCGTTCAAAATAACGCAGTCAATTCGATTAATCTGCCTGCGTCAGACATTTCCGTTTTAACGGAGATCAAACTTCAGCCGGTTGAAAAATAGAAGTTAAGTGATAAGTGATTAGTGGTTAGTGGTTAGTGGTAAGTGAGAAAGTCGCTTGCCACTTAAAACTCATCACTTTTTTTGTTTCTTGTGTTCATTCTGGCAGCTTATGAACGCGCAGAATCTGAACGCCGTTGTCGGCGAGGCGTTTTCCGACTTCAGCGGTTTTTTCGTCGGAGAAGTTCAGGAACCGTTTTCTCGAAACGCCGACAACCAGCGGACAGCCCAGCGAATGGAACTCGCTGATGTTGTCGATGAGCGTCCAGTTGTCTTGAGCAGTCTTTCCGAACCCGATTCCAACGTCCAGAGAGATGTTCTCCTTCGGCAATCCGTCTTGAATTGCTGCGTCGCGCCGCCGTTCCAGCTCCTCCCAGACTTCCTGGACAACGTCCTTGTAATAGGAGGCAGTAGACATTAGGCAGTAGGCAGTAGAGGAATCTTGATTCTTGCCTGCTGCCTCGCTATTTGGGAATGGATTGACGGGAGCGTTTTCGGAATTGGTCGAAATGAGAACCTTATTGTGCATAATAACGACGCCGGGCTGGAATCGCCGCCAGACTTCGCGCATAGCGGGATCGGTTCCGCCGAAGATGTCGTTGATAATCGCAGCGCCGCGTTCCAGAGCCGATTGAGCAACCTGGGGTTTGTAGGTATCGACAGACAACGGAACCGCCAGCCGCCCGTCGAGTCGTTCCAACACCGGTTCCAGCCGTCGCAGTTCTTCTTCAAGGGAAACCGGCGCCGCGTTGGGACGCGTGCTTTCCCCGCCCAGATCGATGATTCCCGCCCCCTGATCTTCCAGCGTCAGCGCCGCGTCAACGGCTTTGACGGGACTGTAATCTTCCGAAAAATACTTGCCACCGTCGGAAAAACTGTCCGGCGTTGCGTTGACAATTCCCATATAAACGGGGAGCTCAGCGTTCGTTAGAATATCTGAAAATTTCATAAGTATAGTTGCGAGTTGTGAGTTGCGAGTTGCGAGAAGATTATTTGAAACGCTTGCGCCCTATTGCCTACTGCCTATTGCCTATTGCCTATTGCCTACCTTTTTTACTCGCGGGCGCCATTTACGATGAATCCACCAGTACTGGGCAGGGTCGTCGATTATCATCTTTTCAAACTCGTGATTGTACCATTCCGTAATTGACTGGACGGACTGAGAAACTTCCGTATTTTCCAGCGGGTCGAGATACGACGCCAGCCAGAGGTCGAACTGGAGCGGAACGCCGTTGATTCGTCTTCCAAACCCGACGCAGCAAGGGACGTTGTCCGCCATGGCGAAAACCGCCACTCCTTTTGGACAGGACGTTTCACGATTCAGACATTTTACCCAAACGCCGCGCGGTCCCGCAAACTGATCGGACAAGAATCCGATTGTCCCACAGCGTTTTACCACGCCCGGCAAAATATCCGGGGCTTTGTCACGCGGGACGATGTATTCTCCGGTGGAACTGCGAAACGTGTTGACAAACCGGTTAAGATACGGGTTGTCGAGCGTTCGGGCGATGGCGTAACTGGGGAATCCGAGCAGTCCCAAAGCGTATCCTGCCGCTTCGAAGTTGCCGTAATGCGCCGTAATCACGGCAAACGGCCGCCCCATCAAAACGGTATGAATAAACCGATTGACCCCATGAAGATGGAAATGTTCTTTCCAGGTGGTTTCGTGAATTTTTCGGTTGATAATGGCAACTTCCAGCGCCAGCGTGAATAGATGTATCCACATTCGATGAGCGGTATGCTGAACCTCCCGTTCCGTCATATTGGGAAACGCGCAGCGGATGTTCTCTTCAATGAGCTTTCGTCTCAGGCGTATTACATAATGAAACACAAACGCCAGGGTGTGAACGATAGCCATGCTAACGCTCAACGGCAGCGCCTGCGCCATAGCGACAAAAAGTCGAACGATGATGTATACGATATAGTCAACCATTGGAAATGCAGGGAATAGGGAATGGGGAATGGGGAATAGTAATTCGCCTTCGGCGAATCTAAAAACTATTCCCTACTCCCTACTCCCTCCATTATACCAGAGTTTTGGTTTTATACAAGCTCAAATTAAAAAGACTTATCGCAAATCTGGCGCGAACGCTGGCTACTGTTCCCTGACGATTACGACAATTCCTTCCGGGGAAACGTGAAAGCCGCGGCGCCGGTCCTCGTCTGCGTCGAATCCCGCTTCCATTCCCGGCGGAATGACAACGCCTCGGTCAATAATGCAGCGTCGAATTTTGGCGCCTCGTCCTATGACAACGTCGTCAAAAAGAATCGAATCCTCAACGGTCGCGTAACTGTTGACTCGAACGGAATGCCCCAGAACGGAATGGATTACCTGTCCGCCGGAAATAATACATCCCTGACCAACAACGCTGTTTATAGCCTGTCCTTGCCGGTCAGCGCCGCTAAAGACAAATTTCGCCGGAGGCAGATCGCGATGGTATGACCGAATCGGCCAGTTGGATGCGTAAAGATTCAACTGAGGTTCGATGGCGATTAAATCCATGTTCGCTTCGTAATAGGAAACGATTTTTCCCACGTCTCGCCAGTATGGACGTTTTCCAGAATTTTGATTTTGCAAGTCCGCAACGTTTTCATCTGTAACATTCAGGTCAGAAAACAGGTGAGCAAAAACGCAGTTTTTTTCAATCGATTCCGGGATGACGTCCAGCCCAAAATCCCGCCGACTTTCCAGCCGATTGGCGTCCTGGCACAGCTTTTCAAAGAGGAATCTTGCGGTAAAGACGTATATTCCCATCGACGCCAGACAGAATCCCGGACGTCCCGGGATGGATTTAGGAACGACGGGTTTCTCTTCAAAGCCAACTATTTTGTTGTCAGCATCCGTTTCCATAACGCCAAACGCCCCGGCGGCGTCGGCGCATGGAACAACCATGGCGGCAACGGTAACGTCGGCGTCTGTTTCAATATGCTGACGAATCATGAGGCGATAGTCCATATTGTAAATATGGTCGCCTGCCAGAATGACGACGTATTCCGGATTCTCTTTTTCTATGCTGTAAATGTTCTGATAAACCGCGTCGGCGGAACCCTGATACCAGTTGTCAACGATTCGTTGCTGAGGCGGAACGACGTCGATGAACTCGCCCAGTTCCTGGCAGAAATATCGCCGCCAGCCGTTATTGATATGACGATCGAGACTCATTCCTTTGTACTGCGTCAGAACGTGAATTTTGCGAAGATTTGAGTTCAGACAATTCGAGAGAACAAAGTCAATGATTCTGTATACGCCTCCAAACGGGACCGCCGGTTTGGCGCGTTCCCGGGTTAGGGGATCTAAACGCGAACCCTTTCCGCCTGCGAGAATTACAGCCGAGGTTTTATGTCTGACTATATGTTGAATTTGAGTGTCTGAGAGCGTTTTCATGGTATTGAGGAGGATGAAGGAATAAGGCAGTAGGCAAGAGGCAGTAGGCAGTAGTAGTTCGCCTTCGGCGAATCTAAAATTACTCTCTATTACCTATCTAAACTATTGCCTCCGTGTTTTTGATGAATAAAAGAAGCAGTAGGGCGCAAAAGCCTCAAAAACTATTGCCTATTGCCTACTGCCTACTGTCTCAATTATACCCTTTTCGTCCAGAGAACAGGGAGATAGAGAAATGAGGAAAAGTTTGGCGGAAACGACGAATAAATCGAATACAGAGAAAAATTTTGAGAAAAAACGGCTTTTTTAGCGGTATTAATGTAAAGTCCGGTTAAAAATAAGATATAATCTAATAAGGCAATAGGCACTAGGCAGTAGGCAGTAGGGCGCATGCGCCATAACTAAGCCTAATGTCTAAATTACTGTCTATTGTCTCTGCGATGGCTACTGACATTGAATCGCTACGCGGTTCTAGCAGAACGCTGTCGCGACTGTGTAAATAACTACTGCCTACTGCCTCTTGCCTACTGCCTAAAATCCCATGAGCTACAGAACGCTTCGCGAATGTGTTGACGATTTACAAAAGTCCAATCAGTTAATCCGTATCGAACAAACGGTTGATCCGTATCTGGAGGCGGCGGCTATAGCGCGTCGCGTCTTTGAAGCGCGCGGGTCGGCGGTTTATTTTGCCTCTGTCAAGGGCTGCAAGTTCCCGATGGTTGCCAACCTGTTTGGTACAGAAGAACGTTTGCGTTACATCTTTCGAGACACCTCAGCCGTCGTTGAACGATTTGTTAAACTGGGCATTGACCCGTTGGCGATTGCGCGTAATTTATTCAGTTATGCCAATCCGTCGTCTCTTTTTGCCGCGTTCCACGCCAAACCGAAATACGTGGGGTCTGGAGAGATAACCAAAAATTCAACGTCCATTTCCGATCTTCCTCAGCTGGTCGGCTGGGCCAAGGACGGCGGAGCGTATATCACCTTGCCGTGCGTCTATTCAGAAGACCCCGACAGTCCCGGCATGCTGCACTCTAACCTCGGTTTTTATCGAATCCAGATTTCCGGCGGACAGTATCAGCAGGGCGGACAGGTGGGCATGCACTATCATCTTCACCGCGGTCTGGGAATTCATCATCTCAAAGCGATTCGCCGTAAAGAAAAGCTGCCGGTCAACGTTTTTATTGGAGGTTCTCCAGCGATGGTTCTGGCGGCAATGGCGCCTCTGCCGGAAGGCGTGTCAGAACTTTCTCTTGCCGGCATGCTGGCTGGACGCCGCATCCCGATGGTGCGTCAAAAAGAAGGCCCCGCCATCTACGCCGACGCCGATTTCTGCCTGAAAGGATATATCGAACCGAAAATCATGCTGCCGGAAGGCCCCTACGGCGACTGCATGGGCATGTATTCTGAAGCCCGACAGTTTCCTGTCATGCGGGTGGAATGCGTGTATCATCGCCC
>JAFZAL010000033.1 GCA_017557195.1 Thermoguttaceae bacterium
ATTACGCATTACGCATTACGCATTACGCATTACGCATTACGCATTACGCATTACGCATTACGCATTACGCATTACGCATTACGCATTACGAATTACTAATTAAAAAGGAAAGCCCTTGAACGCGGGCTGCATTCAAGGGCTTTCCGGTTGGACGTTACGCTAAACGATCATTTTCAGCGTTAACGCCCCAACAGAAGCTAAACTCATTACTCTGGCTTTTCAGACGGGTCGCCGGCGTTGGCGGTCGTCATGAACATGTAAATCTGCGGGTCGGTTTCGGTGCTGATGTTGGTAACGGAAGCGTCGCACAGACCGTGAACGATAACGCCGTTGTGATAGGAGCTGACGCCCTTGCGGACTTGGTCGCTGGCTTCGCTCGGTTCTTTGGTGATGTTGCCGTCAGCCTTTTGTGAAACAACGTCAACGTAACCATTGGAGCTGGACCATTCGGTATCGTCATATTTCCAGCTGAGGTAGCTCAGACGGTTGTCCTTTTTAATTGTGGTTTCGTCATTGAATTTACCAATTTCCCAACCGGTAATGGCGGCGTACTTGAAGTTCTGTCCTTCGCCCTTGTTGATGAAGCTGATTTCCTTGGCTGCGCCAGATTTGCTGGTCGGCAGAGCGACAACGGACGCGTCCGCGCCGACAGCCCAACGACGATATTCGTCAGTCGTTTCGCAAGTGTAAATGGTGTTGGCGGTACCGTCTTTAATGCCTTCCAACGTTGTCTTGGAACCAGGATAAATGGCTCCGTCCGGTTTGGTGGCGGTGGTGTCGTATTTGCAGCCCTTGGCATTTTGTTCGACAGACAGCTCAAGAGATTCAGCATGGGTTGCGCCCATGGTTACGTAGTTGGTAATGCCTTGCTTGTTTTCGTCGTCGCTGTCCATAAGTCCGGAGGGCTGATGGCTGGAGCTCGGGCAGATGAAGCCCTTCATACGACGGCTGATGCCTTCGCGAACTTCTTCGTCAGAGGAGGCGTCGTCAGGAGATCCCTGCTTGGCGTCGAACTGATCGTACAGAGCGGATTCTTCCATGAACGGAAGAATGTCAACCATCCAGCTGTAGCCGATCGGCTGAAGTTTGTCTTCGGCTTGTCCGCTGCCATCGCCAGAGGAAACCTTGTGGCAGGACGGCGGGAGCTTTTTCTGATTGTCGTGATAAGTGTGAGAGGCGACTCCCACCTGGCGCAGCTGGTTGCTGCACTGTGAACGTCGAGCTGCTTCACGAACGACTTGAATAGCAGGAAGCATCAAGCCGATCAAAATCGCCAAAATGGCGATAACAACCAGCAATTCGACAAGGGTAAAACCCTTAGAGTTGAGGCGTGTCATGTTTACGTTCTCCTAAAACAATAAATGAATGAATGTATGTCGCTAACTATACGAGTTACGCGTTTAGATTAATTCTTTTTAAACTTCTACACTACTATTGAGTGTTTGAGATATTAAAAAATTTCCAAAATAAACGAAAAAAGTGAAAAATTTTTCTGATCTCAATATTCCTATATTATTATACAAGCTTTTTTCGTATTGTCAAAGCGTTTTATTCGTTTTTTGAACAATTTTCTTAAAATTTTTAAAAATATATGATATAGCGTCTTAATTTGGTAAAATGGGCAAGATTTCAGAATACATGCGGAATCCTAACCCCGAAGGGGTTGCATCTCTATAACCGGCGGTTTTCAACCACCGGGCAAGGGAGAATAGAAGAATAAAATATCGATAAATACTCCCTTTCGTTCCCCCCGGCGCCTGCGGCGCCGGAGGGAACGAAAGGGGACTGACTCGATTAGGGAGCGTTGGGACTGCGCTGTCCGTAGACTAAAGTCGACGGTTATAGAAATGGCGTCCCATTCGGGACGCTTAGTCGTCTCCCCCTTATTCCAGCCAACGGCGCTGGTACAGGCACCACTCGACGCAAACGGCGATGAGTAAAATCACGCCTAAAATCGTCCAGAGCGGAACGACGTCTTCGCCCGGCAGGGAGAACGCGTCAACAGAACTGGTCGGCATGCGCCCGTCTTCGTCGAGGAATTCTTCTGTGACATACGGGTCGAATTCTCCGTTAGACCAGAAGTCGACGATGTTTTTCACAACGATTCCGAAGCCGGGAACGGTCTGCCATTGCTGACAGGCGAAGACGAAATGCTGCGCCTTTTTCTCGCCGTCGATAGCCCACGCCAAAGCGGCGCCGTTTTTGTCTGACGCGAGTGTGACAGCCGGCGACGTTGGTTCAATAGACGCAGCGGCTCTGAACTGCTGACCGATCAGATTGCAGTTCGTCCACAAACCGGGGAAGAAGTCCACGTTGACGGACTCGACAACCGAGTCGACGGGCGTTTCAGTCGCCGTCCATAGATTAGACGTCTTTTTCGGCGCGATGCAGATTGTATACGCATTGGGCAGTTCCGCCGGCGACGCCTCGTCGAAAACGACAATCGCATTTGGCGGAAAATCCGTTGGGACTTTTTTCAGCGATTCCACTTTGTCAATAGCGGGTATGGCTTTGAGCGCGTCTTCCAGCGCGGGGTTTCCTCGGCTGACAAGATACGCATTGAAGTTTACGGAACGAATAGCCGGCAGAGTGAGTTTCCGTTCTTTCCCGACAGACGGTTTCCAAACAACGTCAATCTGCCCGGCGTCTGTAACAGCAGACGCGTCAATTTCAATAATCGTTGAGAGCTTTTCGTCCGGCTGACCGACGATTTCCTGCTCGGTTCCCGCGACGGTAATTGTCCCCGTCTGACTTTTTGACGAGTAGTTTGCCAGCGTACACAAAACGGCGATTTTGTTCTCTGCCGAACAGCGGGCGCCGACGGACAGGAGAGCGAAGTTGTCGAAGGACTTGCCAACGGGAAGCCAGTGAACGCCCGGCGTTTGCGCCGTCTGTTCAAATTCCGGGAATCGGCCGTCGCTGATAAGGACGATGTTTTGCGTTCGCGGGTCAAGCTCTTTCTCTCCCGCCTTTTTCGCGACCAGCGCCCGGGCGACGTCAATCGCCTGGTTCATGGCTTGAGCGTTTTGCGTCAGCTGCGGCTCTTTGAGGTACTCGTCCAGAGCGGAGAGAATCTTTTCCTTGTCGGACGTCGTTCGACACAAAATCCTCGCCGGGCTTTCCGCCGCAATTAAAGCGATTCGGTCGTGATACCCCAGATTTTCAACCATCTGAGCCAGCTTTTCCCGGACTTCCGACCCAACCGCCGACTGACCGTCAGCCGACAGGGCGTCGCGCATGCTCTCGGTGCAGTCGACAATAACCGCCAAGCGCTGCGGAGGTCGAAAACAGGGTTCCGCCATGGCGACGACAAACGTCAGCAAAATCGCCAGCTGAACCAGCAGCGAGACGAGCCGCCGCCACGGATTCCACCAAAACCGGGGATCGAGGAAGGAGATAGAATCTTTCCACAGCTCTCCCGCTCCGGTTTTATGAATGTATCGACGCTGACGAAACGCGTACAGAATCAGTATCGGAATCGCCAGTAAAAGCCAAATAAACGCCCAGGGGTTAATAAAAGTTATCATAATATTTCTCGATTGTAAAATATTTGTATATTCTTATTATAACAGAAATCCAAAAGAATGTCAAATAGGGCGAGAAAATTTTTAGGGAGTAGGGAGTAGGCAGTAGGCAGTAGTATTTAAATTCGCCGAAGGCGAATTACTATTCCCTATTCCCCATTTCCTATTCCCTAATTGCGCCGAAGGCGAATTACTATTCCCTATTCCCCATTCCCTATTCCCTAAACGAAAACGTTTTGCTTTTTTCTCTAAATTACGCGTCAATCCGATATTGACAAAACCGCGATGTTGTTTTATACTATATTTATTATTGTTGGTTACTAAAAAAATTTTTTATCATGAAGATCGAAAGCTTATATATCGAACGTTTTGGCGCGCTGCGCGATAAGCGTCTGGAAGATTTCCGTCCGGACGTAGAGGTCATTTACGCCCCCAACGAATCCGGGAAGACGACTTTTATACAGTTTGTTCGGTGTATGCTTTACGGTCTGTACGCGGGTCGAGCGTATGCGGGCGAAGAGCAGCGCATGAGTGGGAAGTTGACGTTCTCCGACTTTTCCGCCGGGAACCCGTCGAAGCGGCTGACGATTTCCCGAATTCTCCGCACCGCCAGTTTGCCGACAGACGGCGCAGCTTCGCAGGCGGAACGCGTCGAACTGGTTGACAGCCAAAAGCGACTGCAGTCGATTTCTTTGCTGGATTCCGCTTTGGGCGACGTCTCGGCGGACTTGTACAGCCAGATTTTCGCGGTCTTCCAGGACGATTTGAACTCGTTCTCTTTGCTGTCCTCAGATGCGGCGGCGGACGCCCTTTACGACATGACGCTTGCGCAGCCGCAGACGTCGATGTCACAAATCGCCCAGCGTCTGGAATCCATGCGCCGGGAACTGATTAACAACATAATCGACGACGCTCATCCCACAGAAGGGCGCATTAAAGAACTTATCAACCAGCGGCAGACCTTGCTCAGCCGATTGGAAAACGCTCAGACGGCTCAAAACGAGAACCGACAGGCTTTGAGCCGCATTCCGGACTTGCAAGCTCAGATCGAAAAGCTGGACGAGCAGATTCGTCAGAGCAAATCAAAAATTGCGGAGTTGGGACGCATGGAAAACGCGATTCCGCTGTACAATCAGTATCAGTCGCTCGGCGTCGCGGCGGATACGTCTTCTAATAAACGACAGGTCAGTCAGTACGACGTCCAGCAGGCGGAAAAGCTGGAATCGGAAATAGCCGGTTTGAAATCGAAAATCCAGTCGCTCAACGCGGAACTGTCACGATTGCCGGCGGACGCTCCCGTTCAGACGACCGCGCTGACGCCGGTTAAGAAAGCGATTCCGGAGGACTTGCAGCTTCTGCAGTCTCGCCGATCGGACTTCCAAAATCTGGCGAAGCTGGACAGTCAGCTGGAACAGGTCAACGACCGGCTCAACACGGTTTGGAAGACGCTGGATTTGCCGGGCGAATGTCGGTTGAATTCCCTGCCGACGCAGGATTCTCTCGATCGGCTCGTTTCCGTCTGGAATAAGAAGGACGAAACGCGTCAGATTACAGAAGACGTCGAGGAGCAGGTGATGGTTACGCCGACGGTTCCCGTCTCGTCGCGCAATCGTCAGAAGTTGGCGGCGATAAATCAGCGGCTGACGAATTTGCGGGAAAAGCTGCATTGGATTGAACGCCGCAACGATCTGGAATGGGGTGAAAACCACTTGAGAAATCAACTGACCATTCTCAACTCCACCCCGGTTATCTCAACAACAACGCGTTACACGTTTAGAGTCATCATTGCGCTGGCGATACTGGGCGTTGCGCTGTGGTTTTTCCATCTTCTTGGCTGGGTGTCGAAAGACGGGCTTTTGGGGACGATGGGGTCGTTCGGCGTTGCGCTGTGTTTTTGCGGTCTGGCAGGCGTCGCGATTATGCGATACCTGTTGGAAAAAGGCGCGGAAGACAAACTCAGGGCGTGCCAAAAGCATTGGGTAGCCGTAAAACAGCAACTCGACGAACATCTGGCGTTACAACCCGAACTGGAAGAACGGCTTCGCGAGACGTCCAGTTCATTAGACGTCCCGATTGTACATCAGGGAGAATCGAGAGACGATTACGCCGACACGAAAAACGCGATTTCTCAGCTGGTCGCTCAGGCGAAAAAACTGGGCGCGTTGGCGGCGGAGGAAACGGACGAATCGCTATTAAAGCCGCAAAAATCCACCAGAACCGTTCAGAAAACCCGGACGGTCAACGTCTATACGCCGGAGCAGTTCAATTCCCTATGGTCAAACGCTCTGCGTCAGGCGAACGCGCCGACTGACTGGTCGATTGAACAGGTCAAAAACCTCCGGAAGAAGTACAACTGGATTTCAGAACTGTTTACGAAAAAGGCGTCTTTGGAACGTCAGCGTCAGATTGATTTCCAGTCGCTCTCGACGCTGCGTCAAAAGCTCAATTCGCTCTTGCAGAAGTCAGCCGTTGCGTTTTCTACCGGTTCGGATCTGGATCAGATTGACCGTCTGACGGAACTGTACGCTCAGCAGGAGCCGACGGTTCAGCCGGTTGCCGTTGTTAAATCGCAGCCCAATCCTCGCCGGGTGGAACTTCAGGAAAATGTAACGCGGGAAACGGAAAAGCTGCGTTTGGCGGAAGGAAAGCTCAGCTATATTCTCGACGGGTTTGGATTGACGTCTCTGACCGCGCTAAAAGATCTGTTTTCCCGTCAGAATCAGGCGACTCAGACGCAGCAGCGCAAGTCGGACCTGTTCCAAAAGATTCAGTCTGTTCTGGAACGTCCGTTTGCCAGCGCCAGCGAACTGGTCGGAATTGTCAAGCCGTATCCGGACGTCGCGTCTGTTACAAATCAAAAGAAAACGCTTTCTCAAAACGTCGAGAAATATCAGCAAACCAAACGGGAGTTGGAATCGCAAATCGAGCAGCTTCGCCGACAGGCAAACGCTGCGTCGCAGGCGGACAGACAGCGTTCCGACCAGCAGACGCTTGCTCAGGTGGAAGACGAGATTTCCCGCTCCGCCCGCCGGTGGCGCGCCGTTGTCATGGCGCAGGCGATTGTTGGAAGCATGACAAACCAGTACGAGCTGGAACGTCAGCCAGAAACGCTGGCTCAGGCGAGCGAGTATTTCAAAACCCTTTCCGACGGCGCGTATACGCTCATCGCCAAACCGACAAAGACGGCTCCGCTGCAGGTTCAGCGCGAGGACGGCGCCCGATTCTCCGTTGGGCAGCTTTCAACCGGAACGCGAGAGCAACTGTACTTGTGTCTCCGCATGGCGTTGGCGTCCTGGTACGCAAAACGGGGAAGCTGTCTTCCGTTCCTGATGGACGACTCTCTTGCCAACTTCGATTCCGCTCACGTCAAGTCGGCGGCGAAACTGACTCAGGACTTCTCCAAACAGGGCATCCAGACGATTCTTCTGACGTGTCACAAATCCGTCCGCGACGCTTTCGAAAAGCAGGGCGTAAAAACGAGGAGATTTTAGGGAAAATTTTTCATCGTTTTTCTGTTAAATTGATTATAATAAAAGACATACAGATTGCGGTTCTCGCAATCTGTCGGTTCGGGAACGCGCGTTTGGGGAAGACGCGTTAGCTCGAAAAGCCTGTTTATTTCTATTCCCGCCTTGCATTACAACATGAGATTTCACATAATAAGCGCTTTATTGCTCAGTTTGACGATTTCTTCTTTATGCGTCGCGCAGCCGACGCCGGAGGATTTGAAACGATTCAAAGAATACCCGGATCTGGTCAAGGACAAAGTTCTCAACGAGAGCGTTAAAATAAATTGGCTCGACGCGAAAGGCGCCAATTTCTGGTACGAAGAAAAACAGGCTGACGGCAAGGTCAAGTACTACAAAGTTGAGCCGACGTCGGGCAAGCGTCTGGAACTGGATAAAAAGCCGGAATCGAAAGAGCCAGCGATCGAACCGGGCGGGAAGACGTTCTTCGACGGCGATACAAAAAAGGAAATTGCGGAAGACGCTTTCGGCGTTCTAAACGAGTTCTTTATCAAAAACAGCAACGTCTGGTATCGAAACAAAAAGGACAAGTCGGAACATCCGCTCACGTTTGACGGCTCGTACGGCGCGCCGTATTCCGATGAAATCTGGGTGTCGTTCGACAAGCAAAAGCTGATTGCCTACCGCGTTTTTCCGGGGTCGGAACACGATCTCCAGATTGTCGAGTCCACGCCCAACGGGGAGATGTATCCTAAACTGTTCAGCAAAGTTTACCGGAAGCCGGGAGACGAAGTCGATACAAAGCAGTTCGTCGCCTTTGACTTCTCACGAAAAGAGAACCCGCTGGAACCGGTTCACGTAGACGATTCCCTCTTTCCGCGTCAGTGGAAAATGCAGGTTATGCTGTGGGCGCTCGACAGCTCCGAACTGTTCGTCCGGTACAATCAGCGCGGACATCAGATTTACCGCTATCTGGGAATCAATCCGACAACGGGCAAAGTCCGCGTCCTGTTTGAAAAGAAAACCGACACGTTCGTCGACTACTGGAGAAAGGACTTCTACAGCCTTAACGGCCCGACAAGGGAATTGATTGTCATGTCGGAGCAGAGCGGATGGAATCATCTGTATCTGATCGACCTGGTTGAAGGCAAGGTGAAAAACGCGATTACGCAGGGCGAATGGGTCGTTCGCGACGTTCCCTGGGTGGACTGGCCGAATCGGACGGCGTACGTTTACGTGATGGGCTATCGCAGCGACGAAGACCCGTACAACAAGCATTTGGCGCGGGTCAAGCTGGACGGCTCTGACTTCCAGCTTCTTACGGAAGCGAAGGCGTATCATTCCATAACGTGGTCGCCGGACAACCAGTTCTTTATTGACCGCTATTCCACGCCAGGCGATTTCCCTACATACGAGCTTCGCGCCTTGGACGGGACAAAGATTCTGGACATCGTCAAGGCGGACGGTTCCGCTCTGCAGGCGACCGGCTGGAAAGCCCCGGAAACGTTCGTCGCCAAAGGCCGCGACGGGAAAACCGACATCTACGGGATTATCTGGAAGCCGACCAATTTCGACCCGAACAAAAAATACCCGGTAATCGACAGCATCTATTCCGGTCCGTACGATTTCTTCGTTCCCAAATGGTTTGAGTCCTTCCAGATGCAACAGCAGTTGGCGGAACTGGGATTTATCGTCATTCGCTGTGACGGCATGGGGACGAACTGGCGCTCCAAGGCGTTCCACGACGTTTGCTGGAAGAACCTCAAAGACGGCGGTCTGCCGGATCACATCGCCTGGATAAAAGCCGCAGCGGAAAAGGAACCCGCCATGGACTTGACCCGCGTTGGGATTTTCGGGGCGTCCGCCGGCGGACAGAACGCGGTTTCCGCTCTGCTGTGGCACAACGATTTCTATAAAGCCGCCATGGCAGGTTCCGGCACGTACGACAACCGTCTGGACAAAGTCGCCTGGACGGAACAGTGGATGGGCTGGCCCGTCGATAAATCCTATTACGAGAATTCCAATACAGAACACGCCGATCTGCTCAAAGGACGCTTGGCGCTAATCGTCGGGGAAATGGACGACAACGTCGACCCGTCGACTACGATTCAGTTCGCCAACGCGCTGGTCAAAGCCGGCAAGAATTTCGACCTGATCGTCGTTCCCGGCGGGAACCATTACTGCCCGGAGAGCGACTTCGGGCGACTCAAACGCGCTGAGTTCTTCGTCCGCCATTTCTATGGAATGGAACTGCTGAGCAACGACTGAGTGAGCGGTTGATTGAAAAAGCGGGTTCAAATATAAATAAAGTGGAACGTTGAACCTCGTCCCGAAGGGACGTTACTCTTGTAACCGTAGGCTTTAGCCTACGGAGGATGAGAGATGCAAGCCCCCATCGCTTTAACCGCTTTTCCTCCCGCGCCCCATTCGGGGCGCGGGAGGAAAAGTGTATTTTGCGAAATTAATATTTTTCTTTCCCCCCCGGCGGTTGAAACCGCCGGTTACAAAAATGTCGTCCCTTCGGGACTGAGCAGACTGCGTCTGCTGACGCTGTCGCAAGGTTTCTGCGTTCACTTTTCCTTTTTCGTACAATCCAGATTTGAACATCCTCTACCGTTCGCACATCGTTTTTGCTCCCCTTTTTTGTCGATTTTGCTAAAAAATCGTTCTTTTTTAAAAAATTTTTAAAAATTTTAAAATCCCGTTTGAGCCTTAAAAACAAGGGATAAATGGGACATTCTTATTCCCAATTCCAAAAAATTTTCAAAAAAATTTCGAAAAATTCGGATGAGAGGTATTGAAAATATTTTTAAAAGAGCTATAAAGAATAGTTTCCGCCATTACAGGTAGTAGTGGCGCAGGGCGCAGCAGATTCTGTAGTACGCTGCCGCGTCCTGGCAAGCAACCCTACAGATTCATTTTAGATTTGAGATGTCAGGATACACAAAAAAATACAGAAGCGAATTCGACAAGTTGGACAGCGTATTGGTTATTCATTCCCGAACTGTTTTTCTCTGGGGTGAGAAAAAGTAAGCGAATCGTCAGCTGCGAGACGTCTGTTCCCGTCAGGCGAACTCGCAGTCGTGTTTTTTTGTAGCTTGCAAAAAACTTGCAGCTTTAATTATCCGTGTATTGGGATTTTGGCGCCAGATCGGACTGCCGCCAGGTATGATTGTATTTTCAGTTCAGCTAACTATTGTGTATTCTCGCAAGAGAATTGGTATGTACGTTCCCTGTTTGCCCTTTTGGGGTTAGTGAATGACATTGCGTAAAAAGCTGTTACATTTTATCAGAAGCCCTGCGAAAGCGCAGCGCTGACAGTCCTGGTTTTGTTTTGTTGTTTGTCGTTTTCATGAATTGACGCCTTTTGAGGCGCTTGCAAAGTTCTGAAACGGCTGCCTGTTTGTCCGAATTATTTTAGGAGATTTTTATGGCTAACGAAAACACAGTTGAGCAAGTTCGCGTTAATTTCTTTGCACTGAGCGAGGATTGTATGTACTCCTTCAAGAAGGAGTTGGTTCTCAATGTGATGTATGTCAAAAATCAGAGTAAAATTTTTGTTGTGAATCTCTATTTCGACCTGCTTTTTATCGGCGTTGGAGACGACCGGGACAAAGCGATTGCAGACTGGAAAATGAAGTTCCATTACTTTTTCCAGCGGTTCTCAAGATGGGGGACTCGCAATCCTTTTGAGGAAAAAAAGTTCAGGACTATGCAGAGCCTGATCGATACTGACGCGTATGACCGAAACGCAACAACCAACAGGATCGTGTTGGGAACAATTGAAGGCTGTCAATTCCATAACAATTGTCCTAGCGCTTTCAAAATCGAAGGTTCAGACGAACTGTGCAGCGTTCCACCTTATATGCACGTGGATCCCTCTTTCATTTTACTGAAAAGGGGAGACCGATTTCGAGGCATATTTGAGTACCGGAATAGCGATAATAAACTGCTTAGGATACATTATGCAATGCCGATTCCTAAAAAGAATGGGAAATAGACGAGTCATTTCCTTTTCAGCCCTGATTTGTCGTTGTTTTTAGTTGTTGTTTCAAACAGACGCCTTAACAGATTTTTAGCGCGTCGCGAGACAACAGTTTTGTTTGGTTCCATTTGTGAGGTATTAGAATGTCTGACGATCATGTCCAATTCAAAAATGTTCCCTTTTTCGCAATGAGCGAAGACTGCGATTACTCCTTTATTAACCCGTTGGGTCTCAATACAATGCAGATGAGGGATGAATCCGGATTTATCACGGTGTGCCGTTATTATGACGAGCATTTTATTGGAGTCGGTAAGACTCGAGCAGAGGCGGCGTACGACTGGAAAGCGAAATTTCATTGTTTTTTCCAGAAGTTTTTAATACATGGTCCGAGTTCGGACAAAGAAGAAGAATTGTACCGTCTTATGCGGGATAATATAGATATGGATGCATATGAAAGGAACTCAACTACTAACAGAGAGGTGGTGGGAACCATTGTGGACTGTCGATTTGATGATCAATGTCCGCGGTCGTACAGTCTCGATGGTTCAGATGGGGTATATGAGATTCCCCCGTATGAACATGTGGACAACTCTTTCATGCTTTTGAAAAAAGGCGACAGGTTTAGAGGGCTTTTTGAGTACCAGAACAGTGATTATAAACTGATTCGAATACTTTATGCAACGCTGATTCCCCCAAAATAGGGAGTAGGGAGTGGGGAATAGGGAGTAGGGAATAGGGAGTAGAAAATAGGCAGAAGGAAGAATAATCCTACTGCCTATTTCCGTTTTTCCGGGGGCTTACGCACCCCGGCTCGTCAAAATCTGTGAACAGACAGAGATGGACAAACGTTGCTAGACGTCCTCTAACCGAAATGTCCTGTTTTATTGTCGATTTCATTTGTTGTTATCTTTACCTGTCTGTAACAACGCAGGCGTTAGATAATACATTTATTTGGCGGACTTTTTATTATTATTTGTTTATAGATGAAAAATCCCTCTTCCCAAAAACGTAATAATATGTAATAATAAAGAAACGAATTTAGTTATAATATATTTATACCGTTCAATCAAAAAACAAAGAAATAACGTCAACAATTAACCCTGTTTAATACCATGTCCAAAAACGATAATTCCCAATACGACCCGTTTGCCGTTCCGGAAGGCTACGATCCAAACGCAACGGAACAACAGCATCAAACGCTTCCGCCGGAAGAGCCATGGTACAAGCGCAATCCCGCCATGATGAACTTTGTCGCATTGACAATTGCGATTATCTCGGCGGGGCTGTTCGTCTATTTGCCGCATTATCTGCACCGTTCAAAAGGCGCCGATTACCCAACTATTGGTTTTCCGTCGCCGGTGTTTCAAATCGAACCGCTTAGCGACAACGCAGAACTCAAGCCGTTTACCTCGTTCAATCTGGTTGGGAAAACGACCCTGCTTAACATTTGGGGGCCATGGTGCGGACCTTGCCGCCAGGAACTGCCTCACATGTTTGCCTTAAACAAAGAACTCTCCAAAAATCCCAATTTTCAGTACATTAGCGTTGCTTACCCGCCCGACCTGGCAAACGGATTTGAAAGCGAAAGGACGGTTGACGGCAAACTCGTTTTGAAAATCAATTCAGACGTTAAAGAGCAGAAAGACCTTTTTCAAAAGATGGCTGTCGACGCTGCAACGTCCGCCGGCTTTTCCGGAAAGGAAATCTACTGGGATCCGGATGGAATTCTTGCAAACGCTCTGTTTCAGTCTTTTCCGACAGGAAAGCAAAAGGGTATCGCCTTCCCAACTACGATTTTATTCGATAACCAAAAGGTTATTCGCGCCGTTTGGGTGGGATATACGCCGGGGTTGGAAAAACAGATGGAGGCAAAGGCTCAAGAACTGCTCAGCAAAACTCCGCAATGACGCTGTCAACCAGAGTCCAAAACTCCGCCTCGCCGGACAGAAACGCCATCTCGATTTCAATTCCATAAACCGGGATTGGCGCCTGTAACAAGGCGGGAGACAGCTTCACAAAATCTTTCATCGTACATACAACCGCGTCGGCTTTGACTTCTTCAGCCAGCGCGGTTATTTCTTTTTCGTCTGACGCGCTGTACAAATGATGGTCTGGATACGCTTTGAACGCCGCGATATTGCAGTCGAGAGATTCAACCGTTTGACGAAACGCGTCTGGATTCCCCAGACCGCAAAACGCCATGACCCGTTTCCCGGCAACAGAGTACAGCTGTTCTGTCTGACCGGACAAACGTCTTAAAACGCCCGGTCGATGACAAGCGCGAGCTAAAATCAGGTTTCGATTGTAACTCAAAACCTGCTGTTCAATCTGTTCTAATTCCGAATCTGATACCCGGTCGGCGCGAGTTATGACAACGCATTGCGCCCGACGCAAAGAATAGAGCGATTCCCGCAAAAAGCCGCGCGGACAGATACGGTTGTATCCAAACGGATTGAGAGCGTCGACAAGAACGATGTCGAGCTGCCGCGCCAGGCGCCGATGCTGAAAGCCGTCGTCGAGAACAATCAGCTGCGGTCGAGAGGATGCCTCAGCGCACAGAGCCGCTGCGGCTTGAGCGCGTTTGGGATTCTGAACGTAAATGCAGTCCGGGATTCTGGTCGTGAGTTCTTTTCCCTCGTCGTTGAGTTCTCCCGGCTTGGCGTGATACCCGCGGCTGATAATCGCCGTTTTGACGCCTCGGCTGACAGCGCGCTCAACGACGGCAGCCGTCAGCGGCGTCTTGCCGGTTCCGCCCATGGTAACGTTTCCGACGCTGACAACGGGAACGTCTACTCGCCGCGCCGCCCCGGGAACGAAATCGTACCAGCAATTTCGCAGCGCAACAACGGGAGCGTAAATCGCTTCCAGAGCCGTCAGCCCTGCCCTTGCCGCCGATGCAGTTACGCCTCGCGCTTCGCCAGAAACAATCTCTCGATAATCCATGGCGCCTATTATACCGCACATTCCAGAAATTGGAAGAGCAATCTTGAGCGTATCCTCAAAGCCTATTGCACAAATTCTGGAAAGCGGTATAATCATAGATTATGAGTCATCGATTACCCCCCTGGTTGAAAATACGTCTTACTCCCGGCAGCGGGCTGGATCAGGTTACCAGTCTGCTCTCAGAGCTGAAACTGACAACGGTTTGCGACGGCGCGCATTGTCCCAATCGCGCGGAATGTTTCCAGAAACGAACGGCGACGTTTATGATTCTTGGCGACCACTGCACGCGCAACTGTCGCTTCTGCGCCGTCGAGCCGTTCCCGGGTCTGCCGATGGCGCCGGAGCCGGACGAACCGCAGCGCGTCGCTCAGGCGGCGGCGCGGCTGGGGCTGAAGTACGTCGTCGTTACCAGTGTTACGCGAGACGACCTGCCCGACGGCGGCGCCAATCATTTCGCTCAAACGATTCGGGAAATCAAGCGGCTTCTGCCCAACGCAGCAGTCGAAGTTCTCACTCCCGACTTCAAAGGGAACATTCCTGCTTTGCACGTCGTTCTGGAAGCGGGTTGCGAGGTCTTCAACCACAACATCGAGACGATCGCCCGACTTTATCCGGACGTCCGCCCGCAAGCGAACTATCAGCAAAGTCTGGACGTCCTTTCCGCCGCGGCAGACTGGATTAAAGCCAACAATCTCGTTGGAAAGCGGTTTGTTAAAAGCGGGCTGATGGTTGGTCTGGGCGAATCGGACGACGAGGTTGTCGACTTGATGAAAGACCTCAAACAGGCGCAGGTCGATATCGTTACCATCGGGCAGTACCTTGCGCCCAGCAAAGAGCATTTCCCCATTGCGCGGTTTGTAGAACCGGCTGTCTTCGACCGCTGGGCGGAAATCGGGAAAGAGATGGGATTCAAGTCCGTCTTTGCCGGACCGTTTGTCAGAAGCTCGTATCACGCTGCGCTGATTACAGAAATCGCCGGCGGAAAGAATGTTGAACAATCGAATTAAAGCGAACGCTGCGCTGTCGATGAAAGATAATTTCCATGGAATTCATCATTCATCGCCAGCGTTTTCTGATTGGGTTTCTGATTCTGGAGTAAATCGAAACATTGCGTCCGGGGAGTCCGATTTGATTTCCCCCTTTTCTTTCAGACGCTGGCGAAGAATGGCAATTTTATCTTCCGTTGAAAGTTCTTGGTCAAGCGTTTGAACGCCGGTTGATTTGAAAATTGACCTTGACCAGCGAATAAACGTGTGATTTTTCAGCCAGATGTCAAAGCATACGGGGTTGTAGCTATAGCGTTCGTCAATTTCAGAACTCTCATGAACGTAAATTCCAACAATTCCGAACTCCTCTTTGTACGGAGTCAATTCATTGGCGATTTGACATGCCGTTTCAACCTTGAGGTCGTTCCATGGATGTCTGACAGGGTTCATTGGTAAAGACTTTATTCCCGTAATTGACAAATAACTATCCAAATCAGACTTGTTAAAATAAGACGTTGGCAGCTGATTACCGTCTTTATCAACAGGAATATAACCCTTCCCCATCGTCTCGGAATCGATGTAGACCATCGCGACGGGTTCAAAATACTCTATATCTAAAACGACAGAGTTGGGATATCTCCGTTGGGCGGATTTCACCTGTTTAACAATCGGCGACAGATTGAACGAGTTGGAAACGTCTTCCAGCAGCGCCTTGTCGTCAAATGTTTTTTCAAACAATTCGGGATTGTTTTTTTTGACAAATTCCAATACGTCTTCGCCAGTCCAAGCCCCCTGTGGAAGATTGTATTCCACCTGCCACGATTGGGGATTGTCTGAAGGAAAATAAGAATGGTTAAACCAATACAATGCGGCCATTATAAGGGCTGAAATTAATAAAAACGCCCCGCCAAAGCCAACGCCGGGAATAAAAAAACCTAAAAAGCGGGACCATGACCCCTGATCCTGCCTGGAAGAATTCTTCTCTGCCGACTTTTGCGTATTCGGTTTTTGGGAATCCGTCTTTTTAGAAACGGATTCTGAATCTTTTTTTTCTTTGCGTCTTGCCATCTAAAGATTATTCCACTACCGCAATAATCCCATCTTCAGGAACAATAAGATAATCTTTCCCGTCCACTTCAACTTCAATTGCGCGATACGGTTCAAACAGAACTCGATCTCCATCGCGAACCTGCATGGGTTTGCGAGTCCCGGACGGCAGCAGTTTTCCATCGCCTACCGCCAGAACCTTGCCTTCGTTTGGACGCTTTTGCGCTGAATCCGGTAAATAGATGCCATTTACCATTGTCTGCTTTTGAGTTCGTCTCAACACAACGTTATCGCCTATAGGCACTAATGTCATCTCTGAATACTCCTTGTGAAATGAGAACCGGCTGACTTTTCAAAAAACATTTTTTGATAAAATGAGTATCAGCCTGTCCTGCCGTTTCGATTGTTTGATTCTGGAAAGAACTGCTCCAGATCGTCGTTTGAAAAATGCGTTCCCTGTTATGTTCTGCTCTTACTAATACGACCGTTCTCAAACAAGCTAAAAAATCTATAGTATATTAAAGCGTATTTTCTTGTCTTTGTCAAGGTTCTCAACGCTAAATATCTCAAAATATAAATATAGGCAAAATAGAAAAAACATTCAAAACTCTATATTTGGGATATTTGAAAAATCTTTGTCTACAAACCAGCGCATTCCCTCTTATCGATTTCATCGATGAGAAAAATACTGACGTGAAAAGGAGTTAAAACAAATTCGGTAAACTGTTAAACGTCCTTTCTGCGGCTCAAGCCAGGGGCGTTAAGCTGTTTTTTGTCTTTCTGAATATCTGTAATCAGCTGACTGATCTCCGCCATGAACCGATGCGCCCGACGGATTTCGTCCTGTTCGGATTCAAAAATCAGATCTGAATGAAAAGATTCTTCCCATTGCTTTGACAGTTTGGCGAGGTATTTTTCAACTCCTCGGCGACTGCGCCGCGAAAAGAGAATTGTTAAAAGCCCTGTTCCCAGTACAAACCAGATCAAGGTTACAATATAAACGTACGTTGGATACAGAACAGTAGTGCGATAATTGATAGCAATTGGAACCGTCTGACCGTTTTCGACAACGCGCTCAACCCTCGGCGCCGGCAACGACAAATCGTTGATAAACCCTTTATATAAATAATCGTAAAAGAAATTCTTAAGAGGAAGCCACGACAGAAGAAAAATCCATACCAGCAAACAAATCTCGTAAAAACCGCGACAGTACCAGCGGGAATTCTTCTTGGCAATAGCAGAAACAGCGTCGTCTAAATGAGCCTCTGAAGCTATGAGGAACTGTTCCGAAACCAAATTGAACTGCGTATTAATATTGGAAAAATCGTTTTCCGGCAGACCGGCGGACTTTATGGCATCACTGATAATTGCCCGATGTTTTGCCTGCTCGTCTGACGTCCAGAGGTCAACCGGCGCGCCTTCAAGCAGGAATTGCGACTGTCGTTCTGAAAGCCACGATTTGGCTTTTCTGGCAGCTTCGACCGTTCCCAATACCGCCAACTGAGTTACAGAACGAGCGCGAAAAACCAGTGAACCGAAAAGCAGAGCGTCCAAACTGCCGTAGATTTGCAGCGCCAGCGAAAAAGGACTTGTTCCCCACTGACGAATCGTTTCGGAACGAATTCGACGCTCCCACTGATGGCTGTCGTCCTTGAGATCGGTTACACGTTTCTCAATCAGACGTTCAAAAAAAGTATCACGAACCTCCTGAATTTTGGATTCCAAATAATCCAGAGACGGTCGGGAACTTTCCAGCCTGGTCAAAACGTTGCACAATGAATCTTCTGCAATGTCAAGGAAATGGTATCGGCGAATTCCCTCAACCCCAATTCGCGGCAGCTGACTGGCAAGAGTCTCAATCAGCCTGGCAAAATCGCCATCCAAAGGCTTCCCGGCAAGCTGATCTTCCAACGCCTTTTTGGAATCAACAAAAAAGATTTTGTCAACGTCTTTGAAGTCCTTTTCCAAGTCCTGCTTCCAATACTGACGAATGTCTTCGTCGCGGTCAGCGTGCGTCTGAACCCAAATCAGGCTTCCTCCAACGGAAGCGAATTTCAACTCTCGGGCAATAGCGTCGTTTTTATACTTTTGCTGAGTCGTTACGTGAATAATAACGTCGCAATGCGGCAGAATGGCTCGGAGCGTTTCCAGATTTTCTTCTTCAGACGAGTCCGGGTCCGGGCAGTCGACAAGCATAATGCTTTGCAGAATCGGGCTGGAGCAATGAACGACCGCAACGCGATCTTCCGGCAGCCCAACCATCTTCGCCGAATACCCGTTGGAACAGTACAGCGTCGCCTGACGCGTTGTTGGGCGAATCGGCGAAGCCTTTGCCACCTGCTCGCCAAGCAGAGCGTTAACCAGCGTACTCTTTCCCACGCCCGTTCCGCCCAAAAGAGCGACGACGATATTATCGTTGAATTGGGTTTCCGTCTGGGAAAGGACATTCCGAACCCGACGTAAATACGGGACTACGTCCTGCGCCGGACGCCATGCAGGCGCATGCTGACACAGGCTGTCAACCCGATTCAAAACGCCGTCAAAAGACGCTAGAACTTCAAGAGACATGGGAACGCTGATTCAACTTTGTAGTTCAGCGGAACGATTTACGCAAGCCAAACGTCATGCATAGTTTACAAGTTCCGCTCAACAGGATTAAACGCCAATTATTAGTGTTCTTCGTGGCAGCTTGCGCGATAGGTCGCTTCGTCCAGCAAAGCGGCCAAAGACGCTTCGTCTGTAACCTTGATCTTGCAAATCCAGCCGGCGCCGAACGGATCGGCAGTCATCGGATCGAGGCTTTCAGCAAGTCCGTCGTTGACTTCGACAACTTCTCCCGTCGCCGGGGAATTGATTCCGGACACCGCCTTGACGGACTCGATTTCGCCGCACTGTTCGCCAGCGGTAACAGCGTCGCCAACGGTCGGCAGGTCAATGAAAACGAGGTCGGTAAGCAGTTCCAACGCGTAATCGGTCAAGCCCATCGTTACGATAGTTGTACCGTCGGATTCTTTGGAAACGGAAGCCCATTCGTGGGTCGGCGTAAAAAGGAAATTGGACATGGTGTGGAGTGGTGGTATTAAGTGGTTAGTGGTAAGTGGTTAGTTGCGAGTTGCGAGTTACGAGTTGCGAGAGGATTTTGTATGCGCTTGCGTATTCTCGCAACTCGCTACTCGTTTCTCGCAACTATTTCTTTGCTCTCTTATAAAACGGCAGCGGGACGACTTTGGCTTCGGCTTTGTTACCGCGAATGTCGACTGTCAGCATCGTTTCCGGTTCGGCGAATTCCGTCTTGACGTATCCCATAGCAATGTTTTTGCCCAACGTCGGCGACGGCGACCCGCTGGTAACGTATCCGACTTCTTCGTCGTTGACGAACAGCTTGCAGCCCTCTCTGGCGGGACGTTTGCCCAGAATTTCAAGTCCAACGCGAGTTCTGGTCAACGGTTCCTGAGCAATCTTCTTCAGAGCGTCTCTGCCGGGGAAATCGTAACCTTCCAGATAGCATGCCGATCCCAACCCCGCTTCAATCGGGTTGATGGACTCGGACAGTTCGTGCCCGTACAGCGGCATGCCCGCTTCCAGACGAAGGGTGTCGCGACATCCCAAACCGGTCGGGATAACTCCCAGCGGTTTGCCCATTTCAACCAGGACGTCCCAGAAATTGGAGGCGATTCCAGCGCCGAGGGTAATTTCAAAACCGTCTTCCCCGGTGTAGCCCGTTCGGGAAACGATTCCGCCCTGACGCTGAGCGCATGGGTGCAAGAATCGGCACTGGCTTCCGCGATAGTATCGCATCGACTTCAAATCGACGTCGACCAGCGGCTGAAGCAGTTCCAGAGAGTTTGGCCCTTGAACAGCGATCATCGCCCAGACGGAAGACATATCGTTAAAGATAACCTCTTTGCCCGGCGCGGTAGCGATTTCTTCCGTCAAACGGGATTTAATCCATTTGACGATCTTGTCGTGATTGCCGGCGTTGACGACGAGCATGTAATACGGCTGACCGAAATCGTTGAGGTAATATCCCAGCAAAACATCGTCCAGAACAAACCCCTGTTCGTTGGTAACGAGCGAATAGCGAACCTGTCCCAACGACATATCGCAGACGCGGCGGGTAAGCGTTGTGGACAGGAACTCTGCCGCTCCGGGACCTTCAAAACGAAGACGCCCCATGTGAGAAACGTCTACCAGACCGCCGGCGGTGCGGACAGCGTTGTGTTCCGCGATAATTGTACTAAACTGAACCGGCATGTCCCAGCCGGCGAAATCGACCATTTTCGCGCCGAGGCGAACGTGGTTCTCATAAAGGGGTGTTCTCATGGAATTAGCTTGAAAAAACGGATTGCTGATCAGTTGAAAAGCCTTGTTAAAAGGAACGAACTGCGATTGAGTTCCAACGTATTCCCCAATAATCTCTTATTCAACATAATTATATTATATCCATACGATAATCTTTTGCAACGGGGGGGAGATGAAATAGTTAGGAGTGAGAAGTGAGGAGTGAGGAGTTGGCGCAAAGCGACAGGCGAGCCGGGAACGGGTATGTTTATGGGGGGCGGGTATTACCCGCCTAAAAAACAATCAACCTTTGATTTCGCGGACAATGTCCGCTCCCCGGAAACCTCATTCTCTCCGCCGCCGGGCGCTTGACAAGCCCTGCTCTTTCCGGTAAACTATCTATCATGGAAACACTTAATCTTAATACAGAGCTGCTCAATACAGCTCAGCAGGAAGCTGTAAATCACATTGACGGACCGATGTTAGTCTTGGCAGGACCCGGTTCCGGCAAAACGCGCGTCGTTACCCATAGAATCGCCAATCTTATCGCTCATGGGATCGCTCCCCGCAACATTCTCGCCATGACGTTTACCAACAAGGCGGCGGACGAGATGAAAAGCCGGGTCGAACAGCTCGTGCCGACGGCGGGACGAAAGCTTTGGGTCAGCACGTTTCATAAATTCTGCGCCTGGCAGATACGCATGCACGGGGAAATCGTCGGGCTGAAAGACAACTACACGATCTACGACACCGCCGATTCCAAGCGGCTGTTCAAGATGGTTCTCGACCGACTCAAGCCGGAATACAAGTTCACGCCGGCGGGTTTGATAAACGAAGTCAGCCGGTTAAAAAGCCAGATGATTCTGCCAGAGGACTTCAACCCCTCGCCGCGCAACGGGCGGCAATGCGCTCTGAAACAGATTTACGAGGAGTACCAGACGGCTTTGCTGACCGCCAACGCAGTCGACTTTGACGACATGCTCATCCATACCGTAACCATGCTCAAAAAGGACGAAGAGCTTCGCGCGGAGCTGGACGCCCGATACCGTTACGTTCTGGTCGACGAGTACCAGGACACCAACGCGATTCAGTACGAAATCGTCAAGCTGCTCAATCGGGACTACCAAAACATTCAGGTTACCGGCGACCCCGACCAGTCCATTTACGGCTGGCGCGGCGCGGAAATCCGCAACATTCTCGACTTCGAGAAGGACTACCCCAACGTCAAAACGGTGCGGCTGGAAAAGAACTATCGATCCACGCCGGAGATTTTGCACGTCGCGGACGAGCTGATTGCCAACAACCGGCAGCGCAAGGAGAAAACGCTTTTTACAGACAACAAATCCGGCGCTCCGGTGCATCTGGTTTGTCTGGACGACGAGTTCGACGAAGCGGAATTCGTCGCGAAGAAGGTGGAGCTGCTGGTCAAGTCCGGGCTGGCGCAGCCCAACGACATCGCCGTCTTTTACCGAACCAACGCCCAGTCCAGACCGTTTGAAGAGAAGTTCAATATCTACAATCTGCCGTACATTCTGGTCAACGCGGTGGAGTTCTTCCAGCGCAAAGAAATCAAAGACGTCATGGCGTACCTGCGGCTTTTATCCAACCCGATGGACGACGTTTCGTTTGTCAGAATCGTCAATTGCCCGGCGCGCGGCATCGGCGACGCGACCGTAGAAAAACTGGCGGACTACGCCCAGCAGCAGGGAATCCCGCTCCTTCAGGCGGCGTGGGAAGTCGAACGCATTCCGACTATCAAAGGGAAATCCAAAGCGGCGATTCAGGACTTTATCCGTATTATGAACGCCATTTTCGAGCTGACCGGGACGAAGCTGCAGCCGCTGGTCGAGCAGATTCTCGACCTGTCCGGATACCGCGCTCAGTACGCGGATTCCAAAGACGAAGACGACATCAACCGTCTGGCGAACGTCGACGAATTTCTCAACGTCGCCAGCGCCTTTGACGAACGTCACGCCGACGACGAGAACATGATCAACCCGCTGACCGTCTTTCTGGAAGAGACGGCGTTGGTGGCGGACTCCGACAAACTCAACTCCGGCGCCAGCTGCGTTTCCCTCATGACAATCCATTCCGCCAAAGGGCTGGAGTTCCCGTACGTGTTTGTCGTCGGGCTGGAAGACGGGCTTCTGCCGCACAAGCGGTCAATGGAATCGTCGAACGAAAACGACCTGGAAGAAGAGCGGCGGCTGCTGTTTGTCGCTATCACGCGAGCAAAAAAAGAGCTGTTCCTCACCCACGCCGCCCGACGACGCATCAGCGGGTATTTTCAAGCCTCCCCGCCGAGCCAGTTTCTTATGGAACTGCCGAGAAACGAAATGGACGCCTCCGCCGACAAGAGCAATACGTTCTATAACGAAGAGCCGGACATCGACGACTCGGAACTCAACGACTACCCCGACGATTTCCCGGACAGAATCCCGACGGGCAAGAAACGCTGGAACTCCTGGCGAAAAAAGAAACCGTCCGGGAACTCAGACGGTTTCTGTGACGAAATTACCGACACCCGCTTTACGGATGAATGGTGATTAATGCGTAATTCGTAATGCGTAATTCGTAATTATCGCAAAGCGCTCATCGAAGGTTACGAGTTCTCCCTTACTAAAGTTTTTTGGAAAGGGGATTTTGAGGGGAAGAACCTTTTTTTCAAAAAAGGTTTTCCCCTCATAAAAAAGCTTGAAAAAACTTCCCTAAAAGGGAGCCAGCTTGCTGGCGACCGAAAGTTTTTTCAAGCTCTGCAATACGCTATCTTCTTAGAAGTTTCTCGGGATTTCGTATCCCTTGGTTTCCTGACGGGAGAAGAAGGTCGCCGCCTGGTCGTCGCCGACGATGGTTTCCGTCTTCGGATCCCATTTGACTTCTCGGTTGAGACGAGCCGCGATGCCGCACATGTGACAGGCGTTCATCGCTTGGACGTGAGAAACGACGTCCGAAACGCACGTGCCGCCTTCGCGGACGCAGCGGATGAAGTTCTCTTTATGTCCTTCAAACGGTTTGCCGTGGAACAGTTCTCGATAATCGTCTTCCGTAAACGCGTTCGGCGGAAGCTCTTCAATCGGCTTGCCCTTGCAGCGGCCGCGGCTGACGTGGAAGCGTCCTTTGGTTCCTTCAAACAGAATGCCGTTGCCGTCTGGCGAGTGGCTCACGACGTGCATTTCAATGCCGTTGTCGAACATGCACTTGATATCGAAGTTGTCGCTGGTGTTGTAACGGTTGTCAACGGTCGGATAGCCGTCTTTGAATTCAACCGGGTGATGGGCGTTCGTACCGTCGAAGGAGATCGGACCGGTGCCGGGCGTCTGCAGGTTCAGCGCCCACAGAGCGCAGTCAATGTGGTGAGCGCCCCAGTCGGTGAACTTGCCGCCGGAGTATTCGTACCACCAACGGAACTCGTAATGGCAGCGGGTCTGTCCCATGTTGCCGTCGTTGTTGTTATTCAGCCCTGTTGACAGGAATTCGTAACGTGGCGCGGGACCTTGCCACATTTCCCAGTCCAGAGAAGCGGGAACTTCTGCCTTCGGAATCTCGCCGGACGTGGGAGAGCCGCCGATGTCGCAGACAATCTTCTTCACGTCGCCGATGTATCCCTTGCGAACCAGCAGCGTCGCCTTGACGAACTGATCGCGCTGGCAGCGCTGCCAGGTTCCGATCTGGAACGCTTTGTTGTACTTGGCGCAGGCGCGGCGAATGATCTGGTTTTCTTCCAGCGTCAGCGTCAGCGGCTTCTGGCAGAAAACGTGTTTGCCAGCCATGAGAGCTTCAACGGCAATCTTGACGTGCCAGTGATCCGGCGTTACGATAGAAACAACGTCGATGTCGTCCCGTTCGAGAATTCTGCGGTAATCTTTGTAGGTATCCGGTTTAATTACCTGACCGTTGGCATCTCGTTTTCCAATGCCGGAATTGACGGTTCGGGCGAGACCGTAGTTTTCGTCAACGTCGCAAAGGGCGACAATATCGACCAGACCATTGAATCCGTGGGCGTCGCCGCGTCCCATGCTGCCGACGCCGATGCAGCCCATGCGAAGACGGTCGCTGGGAGCCTGCGCCCAAACCGGTTTAGAGGCGGTTACAACCGGAATCGCCGTTGCCATCGCCGCGGCGGCAGCCGACGTCTTGAAGAAATCTCGACGGGATAATTGTTTCATGTGGTTATCTCCTGAATTGAGTAATGGTGGGAAATAATGTAAAATATTGAAATCTGGAATTGCGGGCAATTGCCCCCCAACCCGAAATTCTCATTCCTAAAACTACCTGGATTATACCCGAAATGCAATTCGATTGTAAAATCTGGACGGGAAAAACCGAAAAATAACGAAAAAAAAGTTTAGAGCGTTTGCGGGTTATACGGGTTGAGCGGGAAGTGAGGCAGTAGGCAATAGGCAATAGGCAATAGGGAATAGGGAATAGGGAATAGGGAATAGGGAATAGGGAATAGGGAATAAAAACCTCACGCGGAGGCGCGGAGGCGCGGAGAATGTACGCGAAGTTTTAAAAATTCTTTGTGTTCTTTGTGTTCTTTGTGTTTAAAAATACTTTGCGGACTTCGCGAACTTTGCGTGAGATTTCTTCGGCGGACTTCGTCCGCGACCCGGAAGCGTTTTTGGCTGCGGCGAAGGGAGTTAGCGGGACAGTGGAGCGGCAGAGGACTGCCGCGTGCCGGGTACGCCGAGAACCCGCACGGGGCAATAACGCTCGCTTCGCTCACACCCACGGGTTAACACCCGTGGCTCGCCTAATTCCAATTTCTTTCCCCTTGACGAAAAATCAATTCTATATATAATTATGACTTAAATTTGGCAAGAGTATATAACCGCTTGCCGCTAACCACTAACCTTCCCAATTTTTAGCCACAAATCATGAAAACCAGCGAATTACGTGAAAAGTACCTCTCGTTCTTCGAATCGAAAGGCTGCGTCCGACGTCCCAGCGACGTCCTTGTTCCCCGATGGGATCCGTCTGTTTTGTTTACTCCCGCAGGCATGAACCAGTTCAAGGATCATTTCCTCGGCAAAGTCAAGCTGGACTTCACTCGGGCAACGACGTGCCAGAAATGCCTTCGCACCGGCGACATCGACAACGTCGGGCGGACAGCGTACCATCACACCTTCTTTGAAATGCTGGGCAACTTCAGTTTTGGAGATTACTTCAAGCGCGAAGCCATCAATTGGGCGTGGGAGTTCCTGACCGATAAAAAATGGCTCGGGCTGCCCAAAGAGACGCTGACCGTTACCGTCTACAAAGACGACGACGAGGCGTACAACATCTGGAATAACGAAATCGGGCTGGATCAGTCCTGCATTTCCCGTCTGGAAGAAGACGAAAACTTCTGGCCGGCGTCCTGCCCATCAGAAGGCCCGGACGGCGTCTGCGGTCCGTGTTCGGAAATTTACTATCACACTCCCATCGGAGAAGTCGAAATCTGGAACCTCGTCTTTACGCAGTTCAACCGTAAAGGCAACCCGCCAAACAACCTCTTCCCGCTGCCGAGCAAAAACATCGACACCGGCATGGGCTTGGAACGCGCGGCGTCCGCCTTGCAGGGCGTAACGACCAACTACCACATCGACATTTTGCTGCCGATCGTTTACGCGTCCGCAGACGTTGTCGGCGTCAAATACAACTACGACAACCCGAAAGACGAAAACGGCCGCCGTCTGCGCCGCATTACAGACCACATTCGCGCCTGTACGTTCGCCATTCACGAAAACGTTTATCCCGGTCCCAACAAGGAAGAGTACGTTATTAAACGTCTGCTTCGCCGCGCGTCTCTGGACGGGCATCAGATGGGCGTCAAGGAACCGTTCCTCTACAAAATCGTTCCCGCTGTTGTCGAAATGATGAAAGACCAGTATCCCGAACTGGAAGAAACGGTTGAACGCGTTCAGGAAGTCATTAAGGGCGAAGAAGCCAACTTCTTAACGACTATCGACGGCGGCGTCAATCATATCGACAAAGTCTTTGCGCGTTTGGAAACGGCTGAATCCAAAGTCATCGCCGGCGACGAAGCGGCTGAACTCTACACAACCTACGGCGTCCCGCCAGAGCTGTTTGCCGCCATGGGCGCAGACAAAGGCTACGATTTCGATTGGGACGGATACAAAGCCGCCATGGAAGAACACGCCAAGCAGTCCGGCGCCGGCAACAGAAAAGAGCTGTTCAAGTCCGGTCCGTTAGACGACCTGAAAAAGCAGCTGCGTCAAACCCCGTTCGTCGGATACGAAAAGCTCGAAGCCCCGGCTATCGTCATGGGAATTCTGGCTGACGGCGCGCTGGTCGACGAGCTGACAGACACCACCGTTTTGAACGTCGCGGTCGTCCTCAACTCCACGCCGTTCTACGCGGAAAAAGGCGGTCAGATGCCCGATACCGGAACGCTCACCGTCGGCGACATGGTCTTTGAAGTTACCAACGTTCAGCAAGACTCCGGCTTGGTTCTCCATATCGGTCAGCTCAAGTCCGGAACGCTTACCAACGGCTCGCAGGTCATGGCGACGGTTAACGCCACGCGCCGCGCTGCCGTTTCCAGAGCGCACTCTGCAACTCACCTGCTTCATTACGCGCTGCAGAAACATCTCGGACCCCACGCTCAGCAGCGCGGATCCAAGGTCGACGAAGACGTTCTGCGATTCGACTTCACCCAGCCCAAGCCGATTACCACCGAACAGCTTCAGGCGATTGAACGCGAAGTCAACCAGCTCGTTCTCGACGCCAATTTCGTTGACAGCCAGGAAATGCCGATCGCTCAGGCTCGAGAAGCCGGCGCGACGATGCTTTTCGGCGAAAAGTACCCGGACATCGTCCGCGTTGTAACAATGGGCGGATCCAAGGAACTCTGCGGCGGAACGCACCTGTTCAACACCGCCATGGTCGGCGGATTCCGCATCATTTCCGAGGAAGCAGTTTCTGCCGGAACGCGCCGTATTGTCGCCTGGACGGGCGAAAAAGCCATCGACCTGAGTTCAATGCGAATCGACGCGATTAACAAACTCTGCATTATGCTTCGCTGCCCTCCGGAACAGATTGTCGACCGCGTTGAAGCCATGCAGAACGAAGTCAAGAAACTCAAGAAGCAAGCCAGCGCCACCGCCAAGGCGGACGACGGCATGATTCTCGATTCCCTTATCGCCAAAGGCGAAAAGATCGGCGACACGCTGTACATCGTTCAAAAGCTCCGCAACGTACCGGCAGACGCCCTGCGCGAAGCCATCGACGGAATTCGCCGCAAGGTCAACGCGCCGTGCGCTGTCATGTTCGCTGTGATTAATGAGGACGACAAACTCCTGCTCATGGCGGGCTTGAACAAAGACCTCGTCGCCCGCGGACTGGACGCCGTCAAATGGATTCGCCCGGTCGCCGCGCTTGTCAAAGGCGGTGGCGGCGGACGTCCTGACCTCGCTCAAGCTGGCGGAAAAGACCTCTCCGGTCTCGACAACGCCCTGGCAGAAGCCCGCAAACAGCTCGAAGCGATGCTGGGATAACGATTCGGGGACTGCGGCGGCTTGACGCCGCCTTGTCCAATGCCCCGCTGAACGACTTCGATGAGTCCGGATCGCGGCAGTCCCCTGCCGCGTTCATTCTAACCCCGAAGGGGTTACATTTCTATAACCGGCGGTTTTCAACCTCCGGGTAAAAGACGACAACAAAACAAAAAATCGACAAATACCCTTTCTTTCCCTCCCGGCGCCTGCGGCGCCGGGAG
>JAFZAL010000034.1 GCA_017557195.1 Thermoguttaceae bacterium
CGCCGGACGAGCTGGAAGAAACGGACTCGCTGGAAACGACCCTCGCCCCGGTTGCGGACGCCGACGATTCCGACTACGTCCCGATCCAGTTCCATTCCGTTGTAACAGAACTGGGCATGTTCGAACTGTGGTGTCAGTCCGTCAACTCACCCGATAAATGGAAACTGGAATTCTCCGTTCGGGAAGACGAATAAACGTAAAAAAAGACGCTGTCGTTGTAACAGCGTCTTAATGAACGAATCATTTCAAGGCAAAAGCGTCGATTATTTTTCGAAGAATCGCTTGAGCAATCCGGCGAAACCGGCTCCGTGACGAGCTTCGTCCTTTGCCATTTCGTGAACGGTGTCATGAATGGCGTCGAATCCGAGCTGCTTGGCGCGTTTCGCCAATTCGAACTTACCCGCGCAGGCGCCAGCTTCCGCTTCAGCGCGCATCTGAAGGTTCGTCTTCGTGCAGGGAACGAGGACTTCGCCCAGCAGTTCCGCAAACTTGGAGGCGTGTTCCGCTTCTTCAAAAGCGTAACGCTTGAAGGCTTCGGCGATTTCCGGATAGCCTTCGCGTTCCGCCTGACGGCTCATCGCCAGGTACATGCCGACTTCGGTGCATTCGCCGGTGAAATTGGCGCGAAGTCCGTCCATGATTTCCTGATCGTCAACTTTGCCGTCGCCGATCGAGTGAACGGTTGCATAGCTGGCGCCAGTTGAACCTTCTTCCATCTTGGTGAACTTGCTGCCGGGAACGCCGCACTGCGGGCATTTTTCCGGAGCTTCGTCGCCTTCGTAAACGTAACCGCAAGCTGGGCATACAAATTTAGCCATAATCTAACTCCTTGTAAAATTAGGGGGTCAAAACGATTATTGGAATAATGTACCGAAACGTCTTCCAATTTTATAAACTAATTATTTTGAACTTTTTGATAAAGTTTCTCAAAATCTTTTTTAAATTATATCCCTCATTTGAGAAAAAACAAGGGGGAGGAAAGGATAGAATAGACCTAATCGCACGCAAATTTTCCTGACGTCAAACGACTCCTCCCGAAAGGGGCGGCTCGACGTCCTTTTCGCCTGTTTTGCAGCGAAATTCTGTTATCGCCCGAGCAAGAGGGGGAAAGTTGAAGAAATTGGACGCAGGAATCGAGAACAATGAGCGTTTTTTAGTGAGTATTAGTAGAATTCTGCATAGTCCGTAATTTTTTCATCTTGACTAAACGAATTACTTGAGTACAATATATAGGAAATAGGGAGCAGGGAATAGGGAATAGTAATTCGCCTATGACGAATTTAATGCTACTCCCTACTCCCTATTCCCCCCCCCCTAAACCATTTCCTATTCCCCATTCCCCTTTACTCCCCATGCCACGTAAACGGATATTCCTTCGACGCGCTACGTTTTTGCACGCAGGCAGTTTGTTCCTGATGCTGATTGTATTTATATTCCTTTCAGTTCATCTTGCAAACCGGAGTCTGGAAGAACTCGTTCCCTCGGGCGGTCAGGCGACGACAACGCAAAACGGGGAATCGGTTTCAAAAGAACTCAATGCGGCGCAAGCGATGCAGATCGCGAAGATTATTGATTCCGCGCCGTACGAGAATTTACAGAACAAAACCGAGCTGGCGAAGATCGAACTGGCATACGTCAAAGCCGCTCACGATACATTTACGATTACTCCCGATGGCGTTATCAGCCGACGGGGTTGGTATAATCAAAGAAAGCTCGACGCTGATCAGGTTGAGCAGATTATACAAATCGCGTTCCCGAAAACAGAAGAGGCAGTAGGCAATAGGCAGTAGGCAGTAGTGATTCGCCTGACGGCGAATTTAAAACTACTCCCTACTCCCTACTCCCTACTCCCTAAACTACACCCTATCCCCTACTCCCTTTAACACAATGTCCGATTTGCCTTCTAACAATCGAATTACCCGTTGGGTTCAGAATTTATTGGACTTGACGCTTCGCAACCGTCTTCTTAACCTCAAAGACGCGTCGTTTACCATGGAGCTGATCTGTACCGACGCGGCGGATATAGAAGACCGCCTTGTTTCGGGATCGCTGCCGTTAAAAAACTTCAAGGAAAGCGAATACGATACGCGTCAATACCGCTCTGCTAAAACAGACCCGGATTCCGGCGAAGTTGTAGAGGACGAGCCCTCAGACGCATCTTCCAGTTCGAAGGCGAAAAAACTCCCGTCGACGGCGCTGTTTGTCAACCAGACGAAAAAGGAGACGGACAGACGTCTGCTTAAACTGTATCGTCAGACGAAAACCGACATCAGCGAAGGCGGCGTCAATACGCTCTTCCTGACCATCGGAACGCTGCATTGGCGTGACAAGTCCAAATCGGAAAAGGAGTATCTGGCGCCGATTATTCTTCTGCCCGTTGAACTGATTCGCAATTCTGTCAAGGCGGAATTCCGCGTTCAGCGCACAGACGACGACCCGTTTGTCAACCCGACGCTGTTGGAAGCCCTCCGCCGCGATTTCCAATTGAAAATCACAGACCTGTCGGAGCAGGTAGTCGAAGAGAAAGAGGACATCAACGTCAAAACGCTTTTGGACTCGTTTACCGAACAGATTTCCTCCATGACTGGCTGGAAAGTTGAACCGACCTGCTGGCTGGGGCGGTTCTCGTTTGACAAGTTTATCATGTATACGGATTTGAATAACCGTTGGAAGGAACTGGCGGCGAATCCGGTTGTTAAACAGCTTATCAACCTCACGGACGAACAGGTCCAGGAGGGAACGGAAGCCAGTCAGGGAGGAACAATCGGCGTTGACGTCGAGCAAACTAGCGCGTTCAACGAACCGCCTGCCGACACCCCGCTGCCGATTGCGGATTATCTCAATCTGTTCCTGCCGATTGCCGCAGACGCGTCACAGCGTTCCGCCGTTATTGAGTCTACCAAAGGACGCAGCTTCGTTCTCTACGGCCCTCCGGGAACGGGCAAATCGCAGACGATTACTAACCTGATCGCCTACAATCTTGCGATGGGCAAGAAGGTTCTGTTCGTTTCCGAAAAGCGAGCGGCTTTGGAAGTTGTGTACAATCGTCTTTCCAAAATTGGACTGGGTCCGTACTGTCTGGAACTCCACTCCAACAAGGCGGTGAAGAGAAAGGTTCTCGACCAGTTCCAGGAAGTCTACGAAATGGGCAAAACGAAAGACGTTAACGCCGATTGGACCAGAACGTGTTCAGAACTGACTGAGACGGAACAGACGCTGGACAACTACGTCCGCCAAATTCACAAGCCGATTGTTGGAAACATCTCGGCTTACGACTGTTTCGGCTGGCTGGCGTCGCATGGGTACAGCTGGACGACCCGTATTCCGCGTCTTTACGACGGCGAAATTGAAGAGCAGGAACTGCCGGATTTGATTAACGCTGCGGAAGAGCTTCAGTCGCACGCCGCAGAAATGGATCCCGCTATGCTCAAAGCTCTTTCTCCGCTGAAGCGGTTTAAGTGGAATCCAGAACTGGAATCCCAGATGATCGAAAGCGCGTCGGCGTTCCGTCCGGCTGTTGAAGGCGTGAACCAAGTCTACAAACAGGCGGAAGAAGTTTTGTCGCTGCCGGATATCAAAGACGCGTCTGCCAAGATCACGCTGGCGTCACAGATTTTGGAGTTCCTCCAGAATTCCGGGCCGCTGCCGTCCAACCTGCTTTCCGAGGCGTTTGGGAAATTCATGCCGCTGGTTGACATGTTTGTCGAACAGGCAAAGCAGTACAAAGACGCTCTTGACGCTCTGAAACTGTTTGACATCAATCGGGTTCTCAACCTCCGCGTCGTTCAGCTTAACGACCATATCGAGTACGTTAAAAAGTCGTTCTTTATGTTCCGGTTCATGAAGAAACGGAGCGTTGTCAAAGAATACGCCAGCCTCGTTCCGCCGACTAACGGCAAGCTGACGTTTGAAATGCTGGAAGCGGCAGCGCCGAAAATCGCCGCGCTTCAGGAATCGTACAAACTCCTTTCGGAACACGGGGACGAAATCCTTGCCGCGGTCGGCGACTGGAACGGCGAATCCGCCAATCTGGAAGAACTGCTTCCGTCTGTTCAGCGCGGAAAGGCTCTTCGAGAAATCCTGTCCGTTGACTGCTTGACCGCGGCCGACCGCAAGCGTCTGTTCGATTTCGTCTGCGAGCAAACCGCCAATCCCAACGCGAATTTCGCCGCTCTCAACGCGGAATTCCAGGCGGCGGTTAAAGAATATCGCATGGCGATGGAAACGTTCAACCAGACTGTTCCCACTCGCACGATGACGCCCATTGAAGCAATGGCTCTTATTGACGCTCTGCCGCAAGCGGGTCGTTCCCTGCGTCAGTTCTCGTTCTGGACGGACGTCCGAAATGACGCCAGAAGAATGCACCTCGGACCGTTGGCAAAAGCGATTGAGCAGGGCAAAATCGATATTGCCAAGCAGTCTGCGGCGGAAGCCATGGAAGCGTCTTATCGATGGCAGCTGATTTACAAAGAGCTGGAATTCAACGACGCCTTGAACCGTTTTGACGGCGTCAGTCAAAACCGCTGCGTTGAACGATTCTGCTCGTTGGACGACAGTTTCTCGAAGCTGTCGATTCGCAAAATTCTCCTTGCGCTGTCGACGGAAGCCACTCGCGCGGCTGCAGAATCAACCACTGCCGGGTCGCCTTTGAGAGCGGAGGGCGATTTGCTGCGTCGTGAAATGAACAAGAAGATGCGCTTCCTGCCTATTCGTTCTCTGCTGGAACGCGCTCCGAATTTAACGCGTCGGCTCAAGCCGTGTTTTCTCATGTCGCCGCTGTCGGTCGCTCAATATCTGCCGACAAACGACGCGGGATTTGACCTGGTCGTCTTCGACGAGGCGTCGCAAATTCCAACGTGGGACGCTGTCGGCGTTATCGCCCGCGCGAAAAACGCGATTATCGTCGGCGACCCCAAACAGCTGCCGCCAACCGCATTCTTCCAGCGTCAGGACGCCGTTGCAGAAGAAATTACCGAACAGAACGAAGACGAAGTCGAAGACATGGAAAGCATTCTCGACGAATGCATCGCCATCGGCATGGACGGCATGAAGCTCAACACCCACTACCGAAGCAAGAACGAGTCCCTTATCGCCTTTAGCAACCATTACTATTATCAGGACGAACTGGACACGTTCCCGTCTCCGGATAGGAATTTAGGCAGTAGGCAAGAGGCAGTAGGCAGTAGTGATGATTCTCGCAACTCGCAACTCGCAACTCGCAACTTTACAGGGGTCCATTTCGAATACGTTCCCAACGCGGTTTACGACAAGAGCAAAACGCGAACCAACAAAGCGGAAGCGCAGCGCGTTGTCGAGATTGTTCTCGACCGCTTGAGCAATCCCAAAACGTCGGGGCGGTCGATGGGCGTTGTAGCGTTTTCCGCTCAGCAGAAAGACCTCATTGAAGACATGCTCGATCAGGCGGCGGACAGCAATCCGGAACTGGCAAATGCGATGTCCGAAGCGATGGCGGAACCGCTGTTCGTGAAGAACCTGGAAAACGTTCAGGGCGACGAACGCGACTGCATTATTTTCAGCATCGGATACGCGCCGGACGCCACCGGGGCGTTTGCCATGAACTTCGGCCCGCTCAACAAGAGCGGCGGTCAGCGTCGTCTGAACGTTGCCGTTACCCGCGCCAAGGAAGAGATTATCGTCGTGTCGTCCATTTACGCGTCACAGATTGATTTGAACCGCACTAGCGCCGTCGGTCCGGCACATCTCAAAGCGTATCTGGAATTCGCCCAGTCCGGCCGCCCGACCTGGTCAGACGCCTCCGGCGCGGGGTCGGATTCCTCTGCTGATAAAAACCGCTTTATCCAATGCGTTGCCAATTTCCTCCGGGAAAACGGCTACGAAGTGGACTGCGGAGTCGGCTTTTCTGACTACAAGATCGACATCGCCATCGTCGACCCGAAGAATCCCAACCGTTACTGTCTGGCGGTCGAATGCGACGGCGCGGTTTACAAGAACGCGAAGATCGCCCGAGATCGTGAAAAGTCTCGTCCGTCCATGCTGGAAGGCTTGGGCTGGAAACACTGCCGCGTCTGGTCGACGGAATGGTTTACCGACCCTGAGAAAACCAAAGAGGATTTGCTTAAATGCCTCAAGCCGGGGAAAAAAGACTAAATCGGCAAATGTCTGCTGAATAAAACGGATATAAGTTTTGTCAACAGCGTCGCCACCCAATAGAAAAAGAGAGCTTCTAAAACTGTTAGAAGCTCTCTTTTTGTTTTCATACATTCAACCCGTTTATGACAAATTAGAACTTCGTCGTGTCGAAGTTGTAGGCATCTTCGCGGTTGCCGAGTGCGGAGTAAATGAGCGGATCAATATTAAAGGAGATTTCTCGAGTAGAACCGTCGCACATGCAGACGTTAAATCCGACGCGGTGCGCGCTGCCCATGGCGTATCGGAATTTGCCGTCATCGTTGCGTTTGTCCTGATACGGTAAATACTCGTTTGGATTGGTTCCGATTCTTGTAGCGTTCTGAATTGCATCCTTGTTTGACCACGACTTAACGCCATTATTTGCGGTTACCGGTTCAAATTTCAACCCTGTACCAACCATTCGGACATTCGAGCAGGAAATCCCGGTAAACATACAGACGTCTTCGCCAAATTGGCAGCCGCCCTGATAGTTGTCTTTATCGAGAAACTTCTCGCTGAACATGATTGTAGACGTCATACCGTCTCGAACGTAGTCAGGAGAAACTTCGCTGCCGGCAAAACAAATCCCGAAAGACCGCCACTGAATCAGTTTGAATTTCTTAGTCCAGCTTGAACTGGAACCTTCAATATAACTTTGAGGATAGCTCGATCCGTCAAAGGCTAAAGTTTCGTAACATTCCGTTGTGTTTCCTCCGTTAGCCGCGTAATCGCTCTTGGCAACCATCGAGGCGATTGTAATGGAGCTGCTTCCCGTCTCGCCACCGAAAAAAACGGTCTGAGAGTTACGCAGCGGATACGACTGCGAACGACGGCGAGATGGACAATTGCAAACTTTTAACGGGGATTCCACCAGGTCTTTGACGCTTTGCTGAGCGTTGGCGTCGTTGAAGGCGGCGGAGTTGTTCGCCAAATGGTTGTAGTTGAACAATCGTTCCTGATCCAGATACGGCAAAATGGAATAAAGCCATCCGCCTGGTTGAGTGCGTCCGAAACCGTAGTCCGGAAAACCAACCCATTTCGGTCCCCAGCCGCCGGTAGGAAAGAACTTCTGTCGTTCCAGATGAGCGCTCGCAGCAGTCCCCATCTGTTTCAGATTGTTCATGCACTGCGCTTTATTCGCCGCTTCGACAGCCATGTTGACAGCCGGAAGCAGAAGCGCTACCAATACTGATATAATAGCGATAACAACCAAAAGTTCTACAAGCGTAAAAGCGCTATGAACGTTTTTGAATTTACGTGCCATGGGAATAAGAGGGTTAAAGGTGAATTAGGAGTTCGGAGTCAGGAGTGAGACAAGAGACATTAGATAAGAGCTATTGCTTAATAACTAATCCCTTAACCACTCGCTTCTCTCCACTAATTATAATTATACTCCAAATTCAATTATTTATCAACCCCCTTCCAATAAAATTATGGGTGCACGCAAATTTTTCTTGTGAAGATTGGTGAAGTTGGAATATTGAATCGCGTCCTGGAGGGACGCAACCCTTGTAACCGTGGGCTTCAGCCCACGGAATACTCGCAATAATCTCCCCCTATCGCTTTAACCGCTTTTCCTCCCGCGCCCCCGTTGGGGGCGCGGGAGGAAAAGCGTATTCTTCGATATTCTATATATTCATGTTCTCCCTCCGGCGGTTGAAACCGCCGGTTATAGGAATATCGTCCCTTCGGGACTTTAGCGGACTATCGTCCGCTGTCGCTACCGCGACGTTTCGTATCTCATTTGGACAAATCTTCTAAGCGCAGGAAAAATTTGCGTGCACCCTAAAATTATTTCTTCGGAGACGTAATCATATTTTTCTCGAATGAATATTAAAAAGAGCGCCTGTTTGAATCTGTTTATCTATTTTCACAAACCCAAAGCCTCATGCTCTCTGGCAAGCGGTAATTTTTAGGCGAAAAGCGTTTAGCCAGGCCATTCACGGGGGGCGGGTATTACCCGCCTAAAAATCTTACATTATCATTTTCGCGGACAATGTCCGCTCCCCGGAAACATTACCCGCTCCCGTTGGCGGCTTTTTAATCTTAACAAATTCCAGACTTTACAAAAAATCCCCTTCCGCCGAATCATTCGTAGGAAGGGGAACACACAGGCAAGGGTATGATAGCTGTCTTGCGTTGATGTATCAGAAAGAATAGTCCAAAGCAATGCCGCCGGAGAACTGGTAGGATTTTGTTTCGTCGTTAAATCCGTTAGCGCCGTTCCAGTTGTCGTAACGAATTTCCGGTCGAATAACCAGTTCGCCAGACATCATGCGGCAGGCAGACAGGCAGCTGCGCTTGTGGCGCGGCGTGCAGTCTTTGAACGGGTTAATCGAATAACCGAGAGTAACTTCAAATCGTCCGACAACTTCATCGGCAACCAGCTCTTCCTGATATTCAATTCGAAGACCCGCCTGGACTTTTTCGTTGATTTCATAAATAAAGCTGTTGTTCAGGCCCCACAGTTTGGAATTGGGGTCGTCGCCGTTAAACATGCTCATGAAATCGTATCCGAGGTAATATGTCAACTTATCTGACAGCTTCGTTTCCAGAACGAGGCAGTGAGAGTACGAATCTTCATAGCCTTCCATGGAACCAGTAAACATTATATACGACAGTCGAATAGCTTTGGTAAACTGTTTGCTCATACCAAACCAGATCAGCGAGGAGTCTGAATCGGGGTCAAACGCTTCGTTCCCGCCTTGAGTCCAACCAGCGGTAAAATTGACGTCATCGCAAGGTTCCCACTTCGCTAAAACGCCCATGTGAGTGTCGTGCCACGGGTTATAGGAATTGCTGAAGAAGAATCCGTCGCCAGGGTTGTCAACGGGACAAACAAATTTACCAACAACGACGTTGAATTTATCCGTTCCGATTCCCGCATACAATTGAGCAACCGCGAAACCGTATTGTCCTTTCGACAGCGCCATATAATCGAACCGGTTGCAGGACTGATAGAACTGGGCGTTAGCGCCGTACATGAAGTCCGACTGAACGATAAACTTCCAATCGCTGTTGAGCTTGTACTCGCGGCTTCCAGCAACATAGAACTCGTAGAGCTGGAATCCGGTATTGTCAATATTCAGCCCGGCGACAGAGTTACCTTTCTGACCGAAATAATCCCAGCCGCCAGCAAGACCGTATTCCTGAACCCCGCCGGTCGCGCCCCACTGATTAGCCCAGAATCCGCTTTGAACGGTGAATTCCCAGTTCCATTTGTCTTCGTCTTCTTCATTTTCCGCTTCTGGAAGCGCTACGACGGCAGGCATTTCCGGGGCATTCATTGCAGCTTGAGCCAACGCTTGCGCCGAAAAAGACGAATCGACATATTCCTGCGCACAGACTGGCGCCGCTAACAATGCCGACACAACAAGAGCCAGCAGCTTTGCGAAGCTCTTTTTCATAATACTTTCTCCGTTTCCGAGTAATATTTTAGAAGAAATATTTGCTGAAATTCCCTTTAAGTGGATCGCCGACTTAATATCGGAAAGAGAGTTTCAACAAAAATTTGACGCTATCCGTTAATCGCGTCAATCTCAGTTAGATATTAATATTAATATCTGTTTGAGATGGTATTAGAATCGGAATATTAACGAAATAGCTTTAGGAGATTTAAATGTCGGGCTCATTCGGTAAGCTGGCGCTAACTTACAAAAAATCCCCTTCCGACGATTCATTCGTGGGAAGGGGAACACACAGGCAAGGGTATGGATGTGATTTAGCGATGGTGTATCAGAAGATGTAGTCCAGGATAACGCCGCCGGAAAACTGATAAGGCTTTGATTCGTCGTTGAACCCGTTAGCGCCGTTCCAGTTGTCGTAACGAAGTTCCGGTCGAATAACCAGTTCGCCAGACATGAGGCGGCAAGACGACATACAACTGCGCTTGTGGCGTGGCGTGCAGTCTTTGAACGGGCTGATTGAGTAGCCGAGAGTAGCTTCAAAACGTCCGACAACTTCATCTGCAACCAGTTCTTCCTGATATTCAATACGAAGACCCGCCTGAACTTTTTCGTTGATCTCGTAAATAAAGCTGTTGTTCAAGCCCCACAGTTTGGTATTGGGGTCGTCGCCGTTGAACAAGCTCACGAAATCGTATTCGAGATAATAGGTCAGCTTATCGGACAGCTTTGTTTCCAGTACGATGCAGTGAGAGTACGTGTTCTCGTAACCTTGCATATTGCCAGCGTACATCATGTACGACAGTTTAATTGCCTGGGTGAGCTGTCTGCCGATGCCAAACCAGGCAAGCGAGGAGTCGGAATCAGGATCAAACGCTTCATCCCAGCCTTGCATCCAGCCGCAGGAGAAACTGACGGCGTCGCAGGGGTCCCACGTCGCCAAAGCGCCCATGTGAGTGTACGCCCATGGGTTGTAGGATGTGCTAACGAAGAATGCGTCGCCGGGGTTGTCAACCGGACAGGTGAATTTACCAACGATTACGTTGAATGTATCCGTTCCTATTCCAGCATACAGTTGAGGAATCGCAAATCCGTACTGTCCTTTCGACAACGCCATGTAATCGAATCGGTTGCCGGATTGATAGAGCCGAGCGTCCGTGCCGTACAGGAAGTCTGCCTGAACGAGGAAGTTCCAGTCGCAGTTGAGCTTGTACTTGCGGCTTCCAGCAGCGTAGAGTTCGTACAGTTGAAACCCGGTATTGTCAATGTTTATACCAGTAGACGAGTTCCCGCCTTGCCCAAAGTGTTCCCAACCGCCGGCAACGCCGTATTCCTGAACCCCGCCGGTTGCGCCCCACTGGTTAGCCCAGAATCCGCTTTGAACGGTGAATTCCCAGTTCCATTTGTCTTCGTCTTCCTCGTCTTCCGCTTCTGGAAGCTCTACATGTACAACTGCTTCCGGGGCGTTCATTGCAGCTTGAGCCAACGCTTGCGCCGAATAGGATGAATCGACATATTCCTGCGCACAGACTGGCGCCGCTAACAATGCCGACACAACAAGAGCCAACAGCTTTGCAAAGCTCTTTTTCATAATACTCTTTCTCCGTTTCCGAGTAATATTTTAGAAGAAATGGCGCTGAAACACCCTTTAAGTGGATCGCCGACGGAAACGTCGGAAAGAGAGTTTCAGCAAAAATTTGACGCTATCCGTTACTCGCGCCAAATCAAAATATTATTTGGTATACTACATATCGGAATAATATATAAAATTACTTTAGGAGGTTGTTCAACGACTTAACATCAGACGCCTTGGAGTAGGCTGCATTAGTTTTTACTGCTTGTTATTGCAATAATTATTATCAAAAAAAGTAAAACATCTTGCATAAAACTGTTTTTTTTGATAAACTACTATATATTAATCCCCAAATAGCCCAAAGCTGTTATTGTGAATTGGCTTTGAAACATTTATCCAGGCGTTTTTCTTTCGAGAAAGATCCTTGATTTCCCCCCCACTTGAAAAAATGAAAAAAATAATTATCGGAATTGTGGCGCTGTGCATTGCAGCCGTTTTAGTTTATTTTTTCGTCCCGGCTGTTCATGGAAGCGTCAATTCATGGTTCCATTCTACAAGCGGCGAGAAAGATCATGACGACCATGATGGACATGACGACCACGATGGACATGACCATGCCAAGCATGACGACCACGACGATGACGACCACGATGGACATGATAAAGCCAAGCATGATGACCACGACGATGCCAAGCACGACGATCATGACGATGACGACCATGATGGGCATGACGGTCATGATGACCACGATGGGCATGACCACGCCGGGCACAATCACAGCGATCACGACGGGCATAATCACGAGCAGGTGATGACGCTTGAGTTGTCTAATCAGGCGTTGGCTAATATTGGAATCGAGAAGGATTCTGATTTTGGCGAGATAAAAACGAGTGAGTTCGATAAAACGATGACGTTTCCCGCTATTCTGGAAGAGCGTCCTGGAGAAACGCTGACAAAAATCCCGTCGCCGGTCAGCGGGGTTGTCGAAAAGATATATTTTCATCCCGGACAGATGATTCAAAACGGTCAGGCGTTGTTTGATATTCGCTTGACGCGCGAAGACGTTATTAACGCGCAGTCGGATCTGCTGGCGTTGATTCAAAAACGCGATATTATTCTCAAAGAGGAACAGCGGCTGTCCGGTTTAGAAGACGGTTTGGCGCCGCAGGCAAAGCGAGACGTCGCTTTTCAGAAAATGGAAAACGATGCGGCGTTGAAGGCGAAAACCAGCGTATTGCTTCTTAACGGCTTGCCCGCCGACGAGGTGGAAAACAAGCTCATTAAAAATCGGGAGATTATTTCCATGGTAACGGTGTACGCCCCGGCAACTAACGACGATTGCGTCAATGGTAAACGAGAAGCGGAAGAACAATGCGCCCATCATCAGCAGATGGACGCCATTTACGTTCAAAAAGGACAGAGCATCAATCTTGGCGAACCTCTGTGCCAAATATCCGATATGGACGAGCTGCTTATTCGCGGCAGCGCGTACGCCTATAACGAACGCGATCTGGCGGCGGCTATGGAAAACGGATCGAGTGTAACAGCGATGTTTACACAGTCAGGACGCGACATTGAAAAAGTTACGGATTTGAAAATCCGCAATATCAACAACCGCGTCAACAGCGATGATCGAACTCTGAATTTTTATATCGAACTGGACAACGAACTGGAACAGCACAACGAGAAAACGACGTCTGGCAACCCGTTTTTGTCATGGCGATTCAAGCCGGGGCAGCGATGTCAGCTTTCCGTTCCGTACGAAAAGATCGAGAACTGTATAATCGTTCCGGTTTGGGCGGTTGCGCGTCAGCAGGCGGACTGTTACGTATTTGAGCTTTCAGACGTGGAAGAAGGACACAAGACGTTTATTCGCCGTCCGGTTCACGTCCTTTATCAAACGCAGACCGAGGTCGTTCTTGCCAACGACGGCTCGATTGCTCCGGGCGTTAAAATCGCTCTTCGCGGCGCGTCGCAGCTTCAAATCGCTCTGGACGCCGGCGGCGGAAAACTGCAGTCTGCCTGCCCATGCGGAGATCACTGAGAACCGTTTCAGCATATTTATAAATCCTCTCGCAACTCGCAACTCGCAACTCGCAACTAACTAAAGAGTAATGTTTAATAAAATAATCAGCTTTTCGCTGTCGAATAAAGCGTTAATCCTCGTCCTTGCCGCTTTGTTAATCGGCTACGGAGGATACAAAACCATAAATCTTCCGATTGACGTTTTGCCCGACTTGAACCGTCCCCGGGTTACCGTTATGACGGAGTGTCCCGGCATGGCTCCCGAGGAAATCGCCGTTCAGATAACGCGCCCGATTGAAACGGCTCTTAACGGCGCGGCTGGCGTGGAAGCGATTCGATCTCAGTCTTCCGCAGGGCTGTCCGTTGTCGTCGTCGATTTCGACTGGAACGTCGAGCCGTATCGAGCGCGTCAGATTGTTTCGGAGTGTTTGTCTTCAACGGGCGACGCTCTCCCGGAAGGCGTTCTGCCTCGAATGACGCCGTTAAGCTCTGTTATGGGTCAAATCCTCATGCTTTGCATTTGGGATGAAAGCGGTCAGATGTCGCCGATAGATTTACGGACGACGGCAGACTGGGTTATTCGACCGCGTTTGATGGGAATCGAAGGCGTTGCGGAAGTCTATCCAACCGGCGGCGAACGCAAACAGTACCAGATTCGCGTTCGGACAGACGACCTGCTTTCGTATAACGTGACGCTGGATCAGGTCGTCTCCGCCATCGAGCAGTCCAACAGTAACGTTACCGGCGGATATCTGGTTAATCAAGGTCCCAATCAGTATCTGGTTCGCGCTGTAGGGCGAATTGAAAAAATCGAAGACCTTCAGCAAATCGTCGTTGACGGCTCGCGTCAGCCGGCGCTGCTGCTGGAACAGGTTGCAGACGTCGTCGAGGCGGGCGCGGTGAAAGTGGGCGACGCCTCTGCTCACATCCATGGAGAACAGCGTCCGTGCGTTGTGTTGAACATCGGCAAACAGCCGGCAAAAGACACCCGCGCTCTGACCGCTCAAATTCACAAGGAGATGCAGAAGATTCAAAGCATGCTCAATCGCCAGTACCCCGGTTTGACGATCGAGACGCTCTACGAACAGCAGACGTTTATCGATCTGGCGGTGTCGAACTGCATTGAAGCCCTTTGGATAGGCGCGGCTCTGGTCGTGGCGACTCTGGTTTTGTTCTTGATGAATTTCCGGACAACGCTTATTTCCGTTATCGCCATGCCGTTGTCGATTATCGCCGCGTGTCTGGTTTTCTCATGGTTTGGACTGTCCGTTAATACGATGACCCTGGGCGGGTTGGCGGTTGCAATTGGAGAACTGGTCGACGACGGAATTGTTGACGTCGAAAACGTCTTCCGCCGGTTAAAGCTCTTTTACGCCAACAGGAGCGAATCGACGCCTGCGGATTCCAAGACAATTCGCGACATCGTCTTTAACGCCTCGGCAGAAATCCGAAACTCGATTGTTCACGGGACGATGATCGTTGTGCTGGTATTCCTCCCGCTGTTCTTCCTGGTTGGAATTGAAGGGAAGCTGTTCTCCCCGCTGGGAATGGCGTATATCGTTTCGATTTTGTCGTCGTTGATGGTTTCTGTAACAGTTACGCCTGTTCTGTGCTACATCCTTTTGCCCGGCGCGGCAAGGCGTCAGGCGGTTCAGGGCGACGTCGACGGGCGGAAGTCGGTCGGATTCGTTCTTCGATTCGTGCAGTGGGTCGCCGAAGGGCTGATTCGGTTTTCGATGACGTTTCCCAAAACCATCATGGTTTTATCGTGCGCTCTGGTTTTGTGGGCGGGCTGGGCGTTTTTCAATATGAATCGAGACTTCATCCCGCCGTTTAACGAAGGCGCGCTGCAGGTCAATATGGACCTCATGCCCGGCTCTTCGCTGGAAACGACGGCTGCCATGGCGGACAAGCTCTCCGCCCAGCTGCTGAAAATCCCCGGCGTAAAATCCGTGGTTTGCCGCGTTGGACGTTCGGAAATGGACGAACACGCCGTTCCGGTTAACACGTCGGAAATGATTGTTACTCTTGACCCCAACTCCGGCAGAAAACTCAACGAGATTATCGACGATACGGTTAAACTCATCGACCCGAAATCCATTCCCGGAACCGTCGCCTTTTACGACCAGCCGCTGCAGCATTTGATCAACCATCTCCGAAGCGGCACGCGATCCAAAATCGCCATTAAAGTTAGAGGCGACAGCCCGAGCGTGATTCGTCAGCGAGCCAAACGAATTCAGGAACTCCTCAAGGACATTCCAGACGTCGGGTCGCTGCGCGCCGACCCCATTCAGGTTGACATCCCGCAAGTCAGAATTACGCTCAAACGCGACCAGCTGGCGCAGTACGGGCTGCGTCCCGGCGACGTCAACGATATTATTTACACCGCCATGAACGGACGCGTTGCGACGGAAATTATCGAAGGGCAGCGGTCGTTTGAAGTTCTCATCCGCCTGGCGGACAAGTACCGCGAGAACCTTCAGGAGCTGTCGCAAATGCCTATCGGAACGCCCGGCGGAGGTCGAATTCCGCTGGAAAGCGTTGCTCAAATTGACACCCAGTCCAGCGGACCGAGTCAAATCGACCACGAAAAAGGACGCCCTCAGATTATGATACAGTCCAACCCGAGAACCCGCGGCGCCGTCGACGTCAAAGAGGACATCGAAGCCGCGTTGGCTCCGTACATGAAAGAGCTGACGGAAGACAACGTCGAAATTGAACTGGCGGGGCTGTTCGAGTCGGAACAAGCCGCGTCCCGACAAATCATGCTTTTGACCTGCCTGTCTCTGGTCGGCGTGTTCATGGTCTTGTACAGCATGTTCAAAAGCGTCAACCTGAGCCTGCAAATCATGTCGATTCTGCCTCTGGCTTTGGTCGGCGGCGTGGCGGCTATGCTCATCACCGGGCAGGCGCGAACGGTTCCGAACCTCGTAGGGATGATCTCTCTGTGCGGCATCGCCTCCAGAAACGGAATTCTGCTTATCGACCATTATCTGCATCTTGTTCGCTACGAAGGGGATACGTTCTGCAAAGACATGATAGTTCGAGCGGGACGACAGCGCGTCGCCCCTATGCTCATGACGGCGTTGACGTCCGCGATCGGCTTGCTTCCGCTGACGTTCGCCGCCAACGAACCCGGCAGAGAAATTCTGTACCCGATTGCAACCGTCGTCGTAGGCGGGCTTCTGACCTCAACTCTCATGGAATTCCTCGTCCGCCCGGCGCTGTTCTGGGAGTTCTACGCCAAGAGAAGAGAAGGGAATAGGGAGTAGGAAGTAGGGAGTAGTTTTTTATTTCGCCGAAGGCGAAACTCTATTCCCTATTCCCCGTTCCCTATTCCCTAAAGTTCTGTATCGATTATTCCGATTATAACGAATAATCCGGAAAAAGGGAGTAGTTTTTTATTTCGCCGCAGGCGAATCCCTACTGCCTACTGCCTCTTGCCTACTGCCTACACAAATCATGACTCGCGCCCTTAAATTAGCCATTCTCATCGCAGCGTTATGCGTAACGACGGCGGATGCGTACACTCTGTCGGAGTTGGAAGTGCAGGCTCAGAGTTTCCATCCCGCTCTGAGGGCGGAATTGCAAAAAATCCAGGCGCTGCAAGGCAAACGACTCCAGGCGGGGTTGGGTCCGAACCCGGTTTTCAGCTATACCGGGGCGGAAATGGGCAACGACGGCAAAGCCGGCTTTCAGGGCGGAACGATTAGTCAGGAATTCGTTACAGCAGACAAACTCCGTAAAGACCAGCATGTCGTCGATCAGGAAATTCTCGCCGCTCAATACGACTATTCTGTAATGCGGCTGATGGTAATTAAAGAAGTCCGTCAGGCGGCGTACGAGGTCATGCTGGCGCGCCGAATCGTCGACTTCAACGAAAAAATATGCGATATCGTCCGGAATCAGCTCGAAAAATCCGAGTCGTTATACAAAAGTGGGCAGATTACTCTGACCGACGTTTACCAAATTCGGCTGGAAATGAAAAACGCTGATCTGGAATGTCAGCAGTCGAAGATTCAGTACTGGAAGGCGTGGAAGCGCTTGGCGTGTTGCGTCGGGAACCCGGATTTGCCGGCGGACGTCATGGAAGACGTTCTCGACGACCCGGCTGAAAAACTGGAATGGGAAGACGTCGCCTCGCGGCTGGAAAGCCAGTCGCCGGAACTGGCGCGAGCGCAAACGAATTATCTTATCGCCAGCGCCCAATACCATGCGGAAGTCGCGCGAGCAAAGCCCAACGTTACCGTCGAGGCGGGCGTTCAGTACGACTGCTCGTCAAATTATACTACAGGTCTTGTAACCGTTTCCGTCCCGTTCCCGTTCCGTAACAAGAATCAGGGGGCAATCGCTCAGGCGCAAGCCCAGATCTGCCAGGCGCAGTCCGAAACGGAATCGGCGGCGCTGTCAATTCAGAAAAAACTCGTCGACGCCTTTATCAGCTACAAAGCCGCGTACGAACAGCTGGAATACTACAAAACTAATATCGAACCGGATTTGCAGCAGACGCTTGACGCGCTTCAAAAGGGAAACGAACGCGGAGAAGTTACCGTCATGCAGCTCCAGACGTTTAAGAAAAATATCCTGACGCAGCAAAAAAATCTGCTCCAAATCAAAGCGCAGCTCAAATCCAGCAAAGCAGAAATTGAAGCGTTTTTCCAGTAAACCGAATAATTAAATATAAAGAAGAATCAAAAAGGGGAACGACGTTTAGACGCTCCCCTTAATTTTTTCTGTATTCTATCTATCATTTTATAAGAATACTTTTAGTCCTTGAGTTGCTTGTTCTCCATTTCAGAGCAAGGTTTCGTGCAATGTTTACAACAGCATTCGCACCTGGACGGCTTACAGGAGCCGGAACAGCAGGAGGACTTCCCGCTGAATACCAGATACGCGCGGCGGATAATATACAAAACCGCCGCGGCACAAATGACAACTACAATAATCGTTTCTGACATGATCGTTTTGCTTTTATGCTTGGTCGAGAGGCAAAGCTTGCCCCTCGACTTGCTACTTCAAAATTCTGTTACATGAGCATATTTGTTCCAATCTGAAGCCAGCTTCCAATCTGGAATATCAGCGTGGAAATTGTCCAGGCGACAATCGTACAGGTAATAAACTGAGCGAACGCCCAGCCCCAGCCCGCTTCTTTTACCATGATGGAAAACGTCGCAACGCACGGCGCGGACAGCAGGCAGAAGACCAGAATCGACAGACCGACCAGCGGCGGGTAGTTCTTTTTCATGATGTCGCGCAGCGATTCCGATTCCTCGTCCGCTTCGCCAATGCTGTAAACGATGCCCATCTGAGCGACAAAGACTTCTTTCGCTGCCAGAGCGCCGACAATTGCCGTTCCAATCTTCCAGTCGAATCCCATCGTCCGGATTACCGGTACCATCGCTCGACCCAGACGTCCGGAATAGGAGTACGCCAACTGCACTTCCGCTTCCTGGTTGTCGATTTCTTCAATCTGACCGGTCAAGTCGTCGAACGTTGCAAGCTGTTCGTTGAATTTCGCCAACTGACTATCCAGTTCTGCCAGTTTCTTTTCCTTTTCTGCGTCCGCCAGAGCGGAGTCTTCTTCCACGCCGTCACGCTCTTCCTGAACGCCGTCGCGATCCTTCGCCAGCGCTTCCAGTTCTGGATTGGCTTCTTTGAGTTCGTCCAGCTTTTGAGCGATTGGGGCGCGCTGGGCTTCGAATTTCTCAGATTCCGATTCCGGCAATACCGGGAACGTCGCCAACGCCCACAGGACGATTGAAATTCCCAGAAGAATCGTACCGGCTTTTTTCAAGTACATCCAGCCGCGTTCAATCGTGTGAATTCCCACCGTTCGGAACGTCGGGAATCGATACGGCGGCAGCTCAATAATAAACGGAGCGTTTTCCTCGCGAATAACAAAGACGCTCATGATCTTCGCAACAATAATCGCGACGATGATGCCCAGCACGTACAGTCCCCACATGACCCACGCCTGATACGCTTCCGGGAAGAAAGCGGGAACGAGCAGCATGTAAATCGGAATTCGCGCGCCGCAGCTCATCCACGGGATAATAAACATGGTAATCAGACGCTCTTTTCTGCTCGACAGCGTTCTGGTTGCCATGATAGCGGGAATGCCGCAGCCGAACCCGATAATCATCGGGACGAAGCTCTTGCCGTGCAAGCCGATGTACTTCATGAAGTTGTCCGCCAGGTACGCCGCGCGCGCCATGTATCCGGAGTCTTCCAAAAAGGCGATCGCCAGGAACAGTATGAGAATATTAGGCAGGAAGACAAGCACCCCGCCCAATCCGCCGATTATGCCGTCAACGATCAAAGACTTCAGCAGGCTTTCTTCGCCCTCCGCCCAAAAGCTGCTGACCCAGTCGCCGAGCCATTCAAATCCCGCTTCGATCCAGTCCATTGGGTACTGTCCCAACGTAAAGGTGAGCTGGAATACCAGATACAACAGGAACAGGAATATCGGGATTCCAATCCAGACGTTGGTCAGAACGGCGTCGACTTTATCCGACCCGCTGGGACCTTCTTTCGGACGGCTTGCAACAGCGGCTGAACACATCTTTTTGATTTCTTCCAAACGCGCCGTTGTAACAGCGACTTCCTCTTCCGTTGACTTCGGCTTCGTCAATTCCTCCGCATTGAGTTTAAGAGCGGATTTACTGTCCTTTTCTCCCAAGGCGTCAAACAGACTTTCCGCCGCGTCGAGAATTGCTGCAACCGCGCCGGACTCGTACCCGACGCATTCCACGATCGGCATTCCCAGCTGAGCGGACAGCGCATCTTTGTCGATGTTCATGCCGTTCTTTTTGGCAAGGTCGATCATGTTCAACACGACCAGAACGGGAATTCCCAACTCTTTAAGCTGAAGCGTCAAAAGCAGATTTCGTTCCAGGTTGGAGGCGTCGACAATATCGATAACGAAATCGTAATCGCCGTTGATGATATAATCCCGCGCCACGCGTTCTTCGTCTGAATACGCCGACAAACTGTACGTGCCCGGCAAGTCCGTCAGTTCAAAGGTTGTTCCTTTATACTTGCGGCTTCCAGTATGCCATTCAACCGTAATGCCCGGATAGTTCCCAACGTGCTCGTGCGCGCCGGTAAGGTTATTAAACACAGTCGATTTTCCGCTGTTGGGCTGACCAGCCAAAACCGCTCGGATAGTTTTATTGCTCATTTTATTATTCTAAAAAGATTAGATTAATCTAATTTTATAAACAAAAAAAAGGAATGGAATGAATAATAAGAAATAACTAAATTATTTGACGTCAATCTTATTCGGCAAATTGCGACCAAGAATCATTCGGGAACCCATGCAGTTGACGTGGGACGCCCCAACAAGGTTGTTGTTGACGATTTGGACGTCAGAACCGGGGAGAATTCCCATGGAACACAGACGGTTCACGTTGGCGTCGGAGGCGTTGACGGAAACAACCTTGACGGTTTCGCCATTTTTAGCTTCTTTCAATGACATAGTATAACCTTCCTTTCAGTAAAGGACTACTCAATTAAATCAATTAAAACCTGCTCGGCGTCTTCGACTGTCATGGTCAAAAACGAGCCTTTTAAACGAAAAAAGAGGGAGCTTCCCTGAACAGGCGCCTTATCCACTTCTACAGGCGTGCCCAGAGTCGCTCCCGTTTGCAGCAACCGGTGAAGCGAGTCGCCGGATAAATTAATCCGGGCAATTGTTCCCTTCTGCCCTGGCTGAAGCTGGCTGAGCGGGATGCACTTTGCTTTCCGTTCCGCAAGCTCTTTTTGCAGCGTTTCAAATCTGGTTTGAACTTCCTGCAGGCAATTGACGCAATCTTTGCAGTCGTTATCAAAACAGCAAGCGAACTCAAACCTGGAAATCCATTTTTTGCCCCCGCGAGGACATTCCTCAATAAACTTGGCGAATCGAACCAGTTTGTCGATGATGTCGTTGGGCATGGCGTGCTCCATGCGGCAAGCCACCTGATTCGCTTGATCCGGCTCCACCTGGAGGACGTCTCGCAGGAACGAGCGCAGCCGAACGTGCCGGCTGTAGACGTCCTGAGCGATCTGCTCGCCCGCCGCGGTAAACGTTATAAACTCATACGGGGCATAGTTTATGAGCTTTTTTTGCGCCAGGCTTTTCAACGCTACTGTAACCGACGGCCCAGTTACTTTGAGCATATCCGCAATATCTTTTGGACGAACGCCGCCTTTGTCGCGAGTCAAAATCAGAATCGCTTCCAAATAATCTTCAAGGCTTTCCGACAGGTCGAGGGAAGTGTCAAACGTCATAGCGTTTCCTCCAAAAGCGGTTTTCAAATTCAAATACTCAAAGTAATTTAGTTTAATCTAAATTATAGCAATTGATCTGAATTTGAAAAGGGGGGACTACGCCATTTCGTTTAAAATTTGTTTGACCCAGGCGTTGATTCGCGCCTCGGTTTTGTCTGCCTCGTTGACGTCGTCCAGAGCCAAGCCGCAAAACGCTCCGTCGACAACGGCGCGGGATGCGTTGTGATTATAACCCTCGACGCTGGTTTTCCCAACGATTTTTGCCGCCTTGGACGCGATCGCCTCGTAAAGAATCCCCATGGCGTCCAGGTACGTATCGCTAAAGGATTCCTGATCTCCAAAGCCGAACAGCGCCACCGTCGTATTGGACAGGTCAGCCGCCTGAAGACGAGCGATTCCAGACTGCCAGTCGTCCTGAAGTTCGCCGAATCCCCAGGTTGACGTTCCCAGAATCAGGGTGGACGCCTTGAAATCGTCTGCCGTCGCCTTTGCAACGTTGACGCAGTCTGCATTGAGAGCTGCTGCGATTTTATGAGCGGCGCTTTCCGTCGAGCCGGTTGAGCTGCCGAAAATTACTTTTATATCTGCCATAGTCTTTTCTCTTTGTTAAGCCAGCGCCAAATTCAGAGCGCAAATTTGCTGGACGCACGCCTCCCAGCTTTCCGATTGGGTTATAATTCGTTCCGCCTCGCGAGCGCCTCGGCGGAACAGGTCCATGATTTTCAGCGATTCCTCAACGTCTCCGTAAACCATCCACGCCCCACGATACGTAGGAGTGGATTGCCCGCAGGTAAACCCGACCACGTCTTTGAGAGGATAACCAAGAAGCAGCCCTATTTCGTGCGGGAATTCACATTCCTCGAATCGGCGGCACAGACTGTCGAGCGTTCCTTCAACCGTTCGAATGTCGTAACCGCAGCCGGACAGAAAATCCCATTTTTCGTCGTCGGCTATTACGCGGTTCATAGCGTCGACGTCGTAAAAGAGAATCAGACTTCTGTCTTCGGCAGTTCGCAGAACTCGCCACGGAAGACCGAGTTTTTCGAGAACCTCACGCTGACTGGCGCATATCTCCTTAGCTCCAGCCAGAACCTGGGCGCGATAGCATCGCTTGACGAAAAACGTTTCCGCCGGTTTGAGTTTCATTCTCACCAGCGCCGTTTTCAGAGTCAGGCTCCGCATGAGTTCCATCTTTTTCGCGCCGCAGCCAACCTGTATTAGTTCAGTCATACTTTAGTCAAGTCTAAAGTTAAGTTTTCAAAAAAGACGTTTCTGCGTATGTCGGTACCCATACGCAGAAACGTAAGGAGTCAGTAACTGTCATGTATGCCAAATCGTGAGGGAACTTCTAATAATTCAATTTTGAGTCAAGCTTGTTCTTTTTTCCGTCCGCTTTGAGTCGAAAAGCCCACTCGTATGTCTAATACTGGGGCTTTTCTCCTCTGTGCGGACGAAAAAAACTCCATCGCTTGACAACAAAAGCAATTATTTGAAGTCCCCTTGACATTGAGATGCAGTATAGCGCTTTTTGAAATCTTGTCAATTAGACAAGTCTAAATTATTTAGAAATATCTCGAAAATTTTAAAAAATTTTTTGAAAAGAGGGTGGAAAAGCTCTTGAAAGGCGGTAACGGAGAGAGCGAAGCGAACGTAGTTACGCTTTAAAATAAAGATGAGGGGTTATCGCTAGAATACAAGTTCATTCCTGACTTCATTAAAAATTCCCTTCCTGAGAACCGTTCGCAGGAAGGGGATTGAGGCAATGGGTATTTTTTATTAACAGTTACTAAACTCAGAAGGAATAATCCAGGGAAACGCCGCCGGAGAACTGATAGGACTTTGTGCAGTCGTTAAAGCCGTTGTCTCCATTCCAGTTGTCGTAACGAATTTCCGGTCGGATAACCAGTTCGCCAGACATCATGCGGCAGGGAGCCAGGCAGCAGCGCTTGTGGCGAGGCGTGCAGTCTTTGAACGGGCTGATCGAGTAGCCGAGAGTTACTTCAAATCGTCCGACAACTTCATCAGCAACCAGTTCTTCCTGGTATTCAAGTCGAAGACCCGCCTGAACTTTTTCGTTGATTTCGTAAATAAAGCTGTTGTTCAAGCCCCATAGTTTGGTATTGTCGTCTTCGCCGTTGACAAGACTCATGAAATCGTATCCGAGGTAATAGGTCAGCTTATCCGACAGCTTTGTTTCCAGTACAAGACAGTGAGAATATGTATTCTCGTAGCCTTCCATGTTGCCGGCGCACATCATATAGGACAGACGAATTGCATTGGTAAGTTGTCGGCTCATGCCGAACCAGACCAGCGAGGAGTCGGAATCGCCGTCAAACGCTTCGTTCCAGCCTTGAGTCCAGCCGAGTGTGAAATTGATAGCTTCGCAGGGTTCCCACGTCGCCAAGACGCCCATGTGAGTGTCCGGCCAAGGGTTGTAGGAATCGCTGAAGAAGAATCCGTCGCCCGGGTTGTCAATCGGACAGCCGAATTTACCGACAATGACGTTGAATTTATCCGTCCCGATACCTGCGTACAGTTGAGCAATCGCGAAACCGTACTGACCTTTCGACAGCGCCATGTAATCAAACCGGTTACCGGACTGATAGAACTGGGCGTTTGTACCATACATGAAGTCGGATTGAACGAGGAACTTCCAGTCGCCGTCGAGCTTGTACTCGCGACTTCCAGCAGCATAGAATTCGTAGAGCTGGAATCCGGTGTTGTCAATGTTCAAACCGGCAGCCGTGTTTCCGCCTTGACCGAAATAGTCCCAACCGCCGGGAACGCCGTATTCCTGAACGCCGCCGGTGGCGCCCCACTGGTTAGCCCAGAATCCGCTTTGGACGCTGAATTCCCAGTTCCATTTGTCTTCATCTTCTTCCTCTTCTTCGGGAAGTTCTACATCTGCGACAGCTTCCGGGGCGTTCATTGCGGCTTGAGCAAGAGCTTGCGATGAATAAGGCGAACCAACGTATTCCATTGCACAGACTGGCATAGCAAGAGTCGCCGTTACGATAAGAGCCAGAAGCTTAGTGAAACTCTTTTTCATAATACTCTTTCCGTTTTGAGAAATCCACAAAATTGCATCCATGCGACCTGTTCGCAGAGGATGAAATGGCTGAAAAGCGCTTTAAGTGGATGCCGACAAGGAATGTCGGAAAGAGAGTTTCAGCAAAAATGGTTTTACGAGCTGAAAACCGCTTTAAGTGGATGCGCCGACCAGAGGTCGGAAAGAGAGTTTCAGCAATGACGCTATCCGTTACTCGCGTCAATCTCAATTTGATTTTTTAAAATCTGTATCCGCTTGAGATGGTATACAAATCGGAATATTATCGAAATTACTTTAGAAATTTCTTAAATTTAGAAAAACAATACGTAATAACATATTTGCGAACAATTGAAACGCGGAACGTGATAATACGCATTACGAATTTAGAATGATCTTCTCCCCGCGCCTCTTGTAAAATATTCTCATCTGATTATAATATTGTATATGAAAGGAGAAAAGCCATGGAACCGAAAATCCTGTATTCCGCTAAAGAGATAGCTGAGCACGTTTCGAGTTTGGCGCGGCAGATTGACGAATGGTATTCCCCCGTCGGAGTCTGTACGCCGGAACGGCCGCTGTTGGCGATCGCCATTTTGAAAGGCGCTGTTATTTTCGCCGCCGACCTCGTCCGCGAAATGAAAACGCCGCTGGATATCGATTTCATTCGAGCGTCCAGTTACGGAAACGCCACTCATACCAGCGGGACGGTTACCATTCAACATTCGTCTTCCATAAGCATGGAACGGCGTCACGTCCTGCTCATCGAAGACATCGTCGATTCCGGCTGGACGATTAACAAGTTGCGGGAGTACTGTATGCGAAACGGCGCGTCGTCCGTTAAGGTTGCCGCTTTGATTGACAAGCCTGAACGGCGGGAAGCCGACGTCGTGGTCGATTTCCCTGGAATGCCCGCTCCCGACCGGTTCCTCTACGGCTACGGCATGGACGCTGCAGAACGGTACAGAAATTTACCGGATATTTGGATGCAAGATTAGGGAATAGGGAGTAGGGAGTAGTTACAAGTTTTTAGTGGTTAGTGGTTAGTACGCAAGCGTTCATCAAACTTACCACTTACCACTTACAACTTACCACTCTCTAAACCATTCCCTATTCCCTGTTCCCTCCTATTCCCTATTCCCCATTCCCTACTCCCTATTCCCTAACATGCGATCAATACTTTTTACTCTGCTGACGTTATTCTCGACGATCCTGTTTGCTCAGGAGGGAACTTTTAACGGCAAAGACGCCGCGTACTGGACGGGTCGATTGACCAAAACAGAATCGACGGAAAACCTTCAAAACAGAACGCGATGGTATGCGGGATACGCTCTGGGAGAAATTGGGGCGCCGGCATCGTCCGCCGTAGACGCGTTGTGCGAACGGTTGCTGGATATCAAAGAATACGAGTATACGCGAGCGGTCTGCGCTTGGGCTTTAGGGCGAATTCAGGACAAAAAGGCGATTCCCGCTTTGACCGAAGCGCTCAAATCCAAAATGGACGCCGTTCGCATCTCAACCGCTCAGTCGTTAGGCGCTTTTGGAGCGGACGCAGAATCGGCAGCAGAATCGTTGTCTGCTCTGCTGGACGGAAAACCGCTTGACGGGTCAGAACCGGAATCCGGCGACGCTCCTCAATCGGAATTGATAGAACCCGTCAAGGCGGCTGTCGCAGCGGCGTTATGGAAAGTCGCCCCGACTGATTCGCCAAACGCTCAGAAGGGAAAAGACGCTTTGTTGGGCATGCTCAAAAAGAACTCAACTCTCAATCGTATCGCCGCGCTGTCGGAACTGATTTCCTTGGCGCAGGACGACGACAAAGATTTATCCGATTTCTATCGAACGATGGCGATTCTTTTGGAAAAATCCGGTTCAGACGACATCGCTCGCGACTGCGGAACGATTCTTATGCTCAAAAAGCAGTACGACGCTGTTCACGATTTGCTGGCAAATGAAAACGACGTCGCCCGCCGCCGCGCCTTGCGCGCTATTTGTCTGTATAAAGAAAAGGGAATTGCCGACGATTATACAATTCCCGTTGAAAGCGTTCTGCCGCTGGCGGAAGCCGAAAACGATTTAACTCGCGTTTGGGCGATTCGCGCTTTAGGGCTGGCAATGGATAACACAGACGCAGAATCCGCCGTCGTCAAAGCGGTTGAAGACGAAAACGTCTACGTTAAAAAAGCGGCAAGAAAAGCGCTGAAGAATTAGGCAGTAGGCAGTAGGCAATAGGCAGTAGTGAGGCGCTTCGCGCCAATTACTATTAGGGAGTAGGAAATCGGGAATAGGGAGCAGTTTTTAAATTCGCCGCAGGCGAAACACTACTGCCTACTGCCTCTTGCCTACTGCCTTCTGTCAGTCCTTGGGCTTATTTACCAGCTTGGATAAGCTCTTGCCGTAACTGCCATCGGGATGAAGGGCGTTCGCCCAAAAGTTCTGTTCGCTCAGCGGCGTTGTTTTGACAAATTCCCAATGACGCTTGACCTGTTCCGAAGCGTCGTCCTGTGCAAAGAATTCGTTGAGCTTCTGACCGTCCGTCATCTTTTGCCCTCCGAAACTAAACCGAGGGTTGATAAACTTCTCAAACTCTTTGACGGTCTGTTTTCCGCTCGAGTTAATCAGCTTTTCTTTAATGAGCGTATCGAGAACGGCTCCGGAAAAAGTGTTACAGTTAATCGTTTTGACGTTATTGTCTGTATACGGTACGGGGCTGTAAACCATGCCGTCTGGAAAGCGATCGTTAAACGTCTGCTTGAATTCCACAATGCGATTCCATGCTTTGTTGACGTCTGTTACAGGAATTTGTTTCAGCTGCAGCGCAGGGGCTGGCAAGTCGTTGGACGAATGACCGGCAAGATAGTTCTTCAATGCGTTGACGTCAAAATCGTATGCGTTTTCCCGAGGATAACATCGGCTTTGGTAGTTGGTAAAGCCGTCTACGTCAGGAACCGCCATGCTGATCATGTTGACGTAATAACCACGCTGGAGTTTGGTAAACCGCAGCGGTTTCAGCCCCAGCTTTTCCCGCTGGGCGTTGTCTCCTCTCGGGTCTTTGGTTATCAAACAGAACCCGGAATGGGAAAACCCGCCGCAGCGCGACGAATAAATATTGATCCCTGCTACATTATAGGTGGTGTTGTTTGTATAAAGATAAACGCCGCATTCCAGTTCCTTGTCCTTATAGGGAATTGAGGGACGGCACAAAACGGCTGTTCCGATGCAGGTTATAAATATCGGGAACAGAATCAAAACGATTCCTGTACGAAAACGAATATCGCGATGTCGTTTAGAGTGTATCACGCGTTCGCTTTTTCTCAACAACAACGTAATCAATATTAAAATAAAACTGATTACAAGAATGGCTTCCAGCAAAAGCCAGATTTGAAAATCCGGGTTCTTTTTGAGATGACAGGTATAATAATAGTCGTCAAACGAAAGCCCCTGGAAGAAACCGCTTAAAGCAGCGACCAGTATTATCAACGCTATCCAGAGCAGAGGAAAAAGAATGTATCCTAACAGACATTCTATTAACCAGCTGAGCTTTGATGGCGAGGCTTTTGTTTCTTCGTTGGGAACGTTTGGCGTTTTTTCTGTTACGTCCTCTTCGTTCTTTTTACGTGAAAAACAGAAATTGATTATTCCGAATCCTGTCAACGCGATTATTGCGCTTAGAAGTCCGAGAATCGCCCCCAAGCCAACGCCGAAATAGCGGGCTAACAGGTCTGGTTCGTATGAAGATAACAGGGAATTGAACATCTTCGGGAGTGGGGAATAGGGAGTATTTTCTGAGGCGCTTTGCTATCCTAAAATTCTTTTCGATCCTTCGCCGGGGATTTCTCGCGCCAGACGGGGAACGGCGTAGCCGGGAAGCCGGTTGCGTATCTCTGCGATTAGCTCCAGCGCGGTTTTGTCGTCGACGACGAAATGCGCCGCGCCGGCGACGTGGTCTAACAAATGCAGGTAGTACGGAACGACGCTGCAGTCGATGAGCTTTTCGTACAGCGCGCAAAGGGCGTCGGCGGAATCGTTGACCCCTTTGAGCAGCGTTCCCTGTTGAAGCATGACGGCGCCGGTGGCTCTCAAGCGGTTAAACGCCCGGACGACTTCGTCGTCGATTTCGTTGGCGTGGTTGACGTGCGAGACGAAAACCAGCGTTCTCTTTTTCTCGACGACTTCCGAAAAAATTCTCAAAAGCTCGTCGTCAATGCGGGGCGGATAGTAAATCGTCATTCGGGAATGGATGCGGATTCGCTTTACATGCTCAATCGCCAGCAAGCGGTCGAAAAGTTCGCGAAGCTGTCCGTTGTCCAGCCGAAGGGGATCGCCCCCGGAAAGAATGACCTCGTTGACGTCTGACGAATTTTGTATAAAGTCAATTGCAGAAAGTAGATGTGGAATCTGGCTATCCGACGTTTGACAGCTGGAAACGCCGTTTTGAGCGGTTTCTCCAGACTCGTTTTCTTCGCTATTTTTCAACGAAAAGCGTCGAAAACAGAACCGACAGGCGCCTCCGCAGGCGTTGGAAGCGATGAGCAAAACCCGTCCGGAATATTTTGCCAGTAAATTTTGCCCCCTATACTGTTCTTTTAACGGATTTCTGGTATAATCAGGAGGACTGGAAAGCTCATCGGCAGACGGAAGCGTCTGCAAGAGGAGCGGATCGCGCGGGTTTCCCGGCTCAATTCGCCTTGCGAAACAGCGGGTAACTCGCACCGGCTGAACCTCCGCCGCAGCGTCTAATACGGCTAATGCGTCAGGCGCGCCGGGAAGCTGGCAAATCTGGTCGGCTGATATGCGCGCAAACGCCAGCAGTTCAGCCGGAGAACTCAGAATTTCATCAGGATGCGGGAATTGGTACATGATTCACGCATATTATAATCAATATTTTTTTTAAGAAAAGGACTACTTACCGTGACAACGTACAATACCAGCGACTTCCGTAAAGGATTGAAGGTTCAAATTGACGGCGACCCGTACATCATGACTGAATGCAACTTCGTCAAGCCGGGCAAAGGACAGGCTCTCTACAAGTGCAAGCTCCGCAACCTCATTCGCGGCACGATTCTTGACCGCACCTGGAAGAGCGGCGATACCATCGAAGGCACCGACATCGAAGAAATCGACGCCCAGTTCCTCTACACTCAGGGCGACACCTACGTCTTCATGAACAACGAAACCTACGATCAGTACGAGCTGACCAAGGATTTGGTTGACGACGCCTGGAAGTATCTCAAAGAAGGCATGGTTTGCACGATGATGCTCCACAACAACAACCCGCTGGGAGTTACGCCGCCCAACCACGTCGTTCTGGAAATCGCCTTTGCGGAACCCGCCGTTCGCGGAAACACCGCTACCAACGTTACCAAAACCGCCAAGCTCGAAACCGGCGCTGACATCATCGTCCCGAACTTTGTCGAACAGGGCGAAAAGATCAAAGTCGACACCCGAACCGGCGAATACATTGAAAGAGTTAAGGAGTAGGCAATAGGGAATAGGGAATAGAGATTCGCCTTCGGCGAATTTAAAAACTACTCCCTACTCCCCACTCCCTACTCCCTAAACCTCTCGCAACTCGTAACTCGCAACTCGCAACTTAAAATGTACATTCCTTACACTCATTCAGACGAACAGAAGATGCTCGAAGCGATTGGCGTTTCGAGCGTAGAAGAACTCTTTGCTCATATTCCGGACGCGGACAAGCTTCATCGACCGCTCGACCTGCCGGAAGGCATGACGGAAATGGAAGCGGACGCGGACATTCACCGTCTGGCAGCGAAAAACGTCGGGGCGTCGAAGGCGACCTGTTTCCTCGGGGCGGGCTGTTACGACCACTTTATTCCCGCTGTGGTCGATTTCGTCGCCAGCAGAAGCGAGTTCCTCACGTCTTATACGCCCTATCAGGCGGAAGTCGCTCAAGGCAACCTGCAAGTCATTTTTGAATACCAGACGATGGTCTGCGACCTGACCGGCATGGACGTTTCCAACGCGGGCATGTACGACGGCGGAACGGCTTTTACAGAAGCGGCTCTGCTCACCGCGGCAGGGAACCCCAAGGCGAAAACGCTCGTCGTGGCGGGCACGATTCACCCGGAATACATGGAAATTCTCAAGACGTACACGTCTGGACTGGATTTGACGCTGGACGTTGTCGGTTGCAAAGACGGCGCGATTGACATGGACGAACTGAAAAGCAAAGTCGTCTCCGGCGTCGCCGCCGTTTTGGTTGCCAGCCCCAACTTCTTCGGGATTCTGGAAGACGTTCCCTCCATTGCAGAACTGGCTCATGCCGTTGGCGCGGCGCTGGTCGTTGCGACTGAACCGACGTCTTTGGGATTGCTCAAACGTCCCGGCGACATGGGCGCGGACGTTGTAACATGCGACGGTCAGCCGCTGGGCAACCCGATGTCCTACGGCGGTCCCCATCTGGGAATTCTTGCCGTTAGAGAGAAGTACTTGCGCCGCATGCCGGGCCGACTGGTTGGTCAAACGACAGACCGCAACGGAAACCGTTGCTGGGTCTTAACGCTTCAGACGCGTGAACAGCACATTCGTCGAGAAAAGGCGACGTCCAACATCTGCTCCAACCAGGCTCTCATGACGCTCCGCACGACGGTTTATCTGTCCCTGCTGGGGCCGGAAGGACTGAAAGAACTCAGTACTCAAATCGCCTCCAAGGCAGACTACGCAGCAAAGAAACTCGCTGCCGTCGACGGTTTGGAACTGCGCTTCCCGAACCAGCCGTTCTTCCAGGAATTTGTCGTTCGCGTCAAAGACGGCGATGTTCAGAAACGTCTTTCCGCCGCGCTGGACAAGGGCATTTTCGCCGGCGTCGATTTAGGGCGATGGTTCCCGGACCTGTCCGACTGCTTCATGGTCGCCGTTACAGAAAAGCGCACCAAAGAGGAAATTGACGCTCTGGCTGAGGCATTGAGGTAGTTAGTAGTCTAATTTATTCCCTACCTAAAGTTTTTTGGAAAGGGGAGTTTGAGGGGAAGAACCTTTTTTTCAAAAAAGGGCGGCGAGGCGCCGCTCCCAATCCGCGCTGCCGCGCGAGACGTATTATAACCGCTCCCGTTGGTCGCTTTTATTATTCCCTTACTAAAGTTTTTTGGAAAGGGGAGTCTGAGGGGAAGAACCTTTTTTTCAAAAAAGGTTTTCCCCTCATATTATTTACTTTTTATTTACTTTGAAAAAACTTCTACAATAGGGAGCCAGCTTGCTGGCGACCGAAAGTTTTTTCAAGGTAACTCATTTGTCAACCCTCTCTGTTTTAAATTCCAAAAGTTTTCGAAAAAACTTGTACTTATCTTCGATAAAAATGATTTTTATGCTATAATATATAGAAAAGCAATAATAGTATAAGTGTAATTGTTGCAATATCTATCCGATTTAATTCCCCCCATATATTTATACGAATCAAAATGAAAGTTACACAAACAAACAAGGGCGCGGCATTTTTCGCCATATTGGCGATTGCGATCGCAGCGTTTGGATTTTTCGCGTCGACCGCTCAGGCGGATCCGGTATTGTACGGATACTGGACGTTCGACTCCGATACGACTGAAGGCGGGACTATTAAAGAATCCTCCGGCTATCAGGCGGCGGGAACGCACGACGGAACGTTGGTTGGCTCAGGGATTACATTCCAGCCTGTTGCTGATGAACCCGGCAACCATCTGACTTCCGGAAATTACATCTCCTTTACCTCTGATTCCTACGCGTATATCAATAATTCGAGAGAATCTGACAGCAATTACAAAAACACCTTTGACCCCGCTGGAAAAACATTTTCAATTTCCGCCTGGGTGAAGGGTTTGCCAGACGGCAACTGGGAACCGTACATTGCGAAAAACGGCGAAGGCGGATACGGCTGGCAGCTTCGACGACGCGAAACCGGCAACACGCCCACGTTTACGTATCGAATTTCCGGCGGCGACGACGACCCAGCTGTGAACATTCCTGGCGTTAACGCCGCGTTAGACGACGGCAATTGGCACAACCTCATTGCCGTTTACGGCGGAACGTATCGCGAACTGTACATGGACGGTCAGCTTGTAACGCGAATTGTCGACACTGCAACCTCGGCAGGCGGACAGGGCGAACACGTGGTCTTTAGCGGTCGATATACAGGCGGCGCCTACACTGGCTTTGCCAACATCTCCATGGACGACGTCGCGATTTACTCCGGCGCGCTGCGTAACAATCAAATCACGTACCTCAACAACGGCGGAAATCCCAAAACGCTGGAAGCGGTGAAAGCAGAAACCATTAACATTGACATGACCTCTGAGAAAGGCGACAAGGCGACAGTACTCACCCGTTCCGGTTTAACCGCTCATTCCTGGCTTAACGGCGAAGCGATTTTCTATGGCGGTCCTGGATACTTCCAAACCAATCTTCCTGTTGGGTCAGCGGGATTTAACGGGGCGTTTACCGCGTCCGCCTGGATTTACATGAACGACGTTTCCGGCGATCAGGCGATTTTCGGCAACTCCACTCAGGCAAACGATCAAGGTTTGCATTTGATGGTTCGAAGCGGTCAGCCTCATTTGGGATTTTATGGCAACGACTTGCGCGCCAGCCAAACTCTGGATGCAAACACGTGGTATTATTTGACTTTTCAATACGATGCAGACAGCAAAACCCAGAGAATTTTCGTTAACGGCGAGCAAATTGCAACTCAAACGGTCTCGAAGGGTTTTAGCGGAGGAAAAACGCTGGATATCGGTAAAACGTTTGACTCTGCACCCTCGTACTTCAATGGTCGAATGAAGAGCGTTTCCATAACAGACGGCGTTTTGACCCAGTCGGAAATTCAAGACATGATGACCGCTGACCGCAGAACGACGCGCGTTGAGAATTTTTCAATGGGCAAAAATACCGAAGAATGGTACGCCGGCGGCGGGTCTACGGTAGGCGTTCTTTACTCATACCAGGGTAAAAACTGCTTGCATACCTATTACGGCGCCAGTTCGGACGGGACGGCGTCTAATGTTAACGGTCAAGGCAACAGCGATGGTATGACTACAGTTATCTGGGGACCGCAGTTCACCGTTGCTGACGATATTCCAGACGACGCGGCAATTACGTTTTCCGTTGCTGGGTCTCCGAATGCATTAACTCTTGGCAGCCGCAGTTCCGGCGGAGCGGGCGTATCTTTGTGGGATTTGACAACTGGCGACTATGTTCGAGACAGCAGTGGAAACGTTCTTTCTGCAAACGGAAGCGGTACAGCAACCTGGTTAGACGGGTCGTTCTCTTTGAAGGGGCTGGAAGGACACAACCTGATGGTTATCGCAGCAGACCGTCACACCAGCTCTTGGGGTTGGATTGCTCTTACCGACTTAACCGCAGACGTAACTCAAGTCAGTCCGATTGCCAATGCGGCGCAGCATCATCTTGTTCTCAACGACTTCAACTTCGACAAAGCCGGCGATTTCTGCGGCATGTACGAAATCGACAGCGCCGGAAACAGGCTTGATTCGATAAATCATTTTATCAACGGAAATTTAAGCAAGAACGTTGAACGAGGCACACTTTTCGTTGATGAATCCGGTCTTGCAGACAACAAAGGATTCCTCAGTTCCGGCAATCCAACGGGCGACAGCAACGGTTCGATGGGCATTCTTCGTTCTGATCCGTTCCTCGTTCAGGGCGACATTTTGGAATTCTTGATTTCCGGCGGAAATCCTGCTGAACTGCATTTTGATTTAATCGATGCCGATTCCGGCGATATTTATTACACGGCTCGCGGAGAGAGCGTCAATACCTTCCGTTACGATTTCTGGAATCTGAAAGACCTTCAAGGCAAGTCCGTTTATATTCAGTTGACAGATCAAACAACGGGAAGCTGGGGACACCTTGAACTCGACCAGATTCGTCAAATCAAATTCGCTCCGACGGAAGCCGAAGTCGCCGCCAGCGAAAACGCGCTTAAAGCCGCGGCTTTGGAATACAACAGCGGTCTTCCGGGTATGAACATGGAAGCGTATAAGCTTGATGGAACCGGCATCGATTCCCTGGACGAATTAGTCAACTACATTACCAGCGGGGCGGAACCGGACGATAAGCTTTATCGAAACTATTTAAGCAACTTTAAAGCCTCTGGCGAAGGCGTTGGCGTTGACGTCTTCTCAACGTTAAACGTCGATTCCGCTGGACAGTACACGCTGGCTGTTGCTAACGATGAACCATACAGAATTATGCTCAACGGCGAGACGGTCTTTGAATCCGAAGAAGGTTCAGTCGGTTTGGAATTCATCCCGTTGACGTTAAGCGAAACAGGTCAGTACGCCTTGGAAATGTTTTATCTGGACGAATCCGGCAAAGGCGTTTCCCTTTATGTGGCAGAAGGCGCATTTGACGCATGGAACAGCGCTTTCGGATTGCTTAACGGCTATGGCGCAGGATACTTAAACAGCTTTGCCGACTACTTTATTCCAGGCAACGAAGTTCCGGAACCGACAACGTGGACGCTGCTCGTTCTCGGCGCGGCGGGAATGTTGTACTTCCGGAAACGAAAGTAGGCGTTCTCATTTGTCGCTTTTGAGTTAAGAACGGGAGTTTCGCACAAGTGAAACTCCCGCTTTGTTTAGCAGTATTTGTTTCTTGAAATTCTAAAGGACAAAATTTGCTATTCTCTTGACAAAATAGTCAGTTCTGGTTTAATATTATAAGGCGATATTTAATTATCGCCATGTAATTTCTTGAAACAGCCTATACAGGGAAAATGACGATGTCAACTCGCCAATTCGCGATTACCGTATTCCGTTTGATTATATTCGTTTTAACGTCTCTGGTTGTCTTTGCTGACGAACCCGTTGCAGAGATGGACGAACTGCCGCCGGTTCCGACGTTTAAGCTTCCTCCTGAGTCAAAAGGCGAGGCGAAAGAGCAGAGTGGAAAGATCGCTGACAAACCAGATGATAATGAAATAGAAGATTGGGATAAACTGCCGCCCGTTCCGACGTATAAACCTCAATCTCCGCCAAAAGACGCAGAGAATTCTCAGAACAATAATTCAAATGACAAGCAGTCTGGCGAGAATATCGTTGAGTTGATGAAAGAAGCAGAATCCGGCAGTGTGGAAGCGGCAATGAAATTAGCAGAGGATGCGGAAAACAACAATATTCCTGCCGCTGTTGAAAAGTGGCTCAAAATTGCGGCGGAGTCAGGGTCGGCAGAAGCCTGGTATAAGCTGGGACTCAAAGCAATCGAGAAAGACGATGACAAGACCGCGTTTGAATGTTTGAAAAAGTCGGCGGACGCTGGATATGAAGACGCTAAAATCTACCTCGCTTTTGGATACATGGAAGGGTTGGGAACGAAAAAAGACGTCGAGAAGGGCAAGGCGTTATTGCAGTCTGTCGCCGATTCCGGAAACGTTACAGCAATCCGAAAACTCGCCAACGCCTATCGTCTGGGAATTGGTTTTGAAAAGAACGAACAGAAATCGCGGGATCTGTTAAATCAATTATACCAAAATGCAAAGGACGACGCTGCGAGAATTATGATAGCGGCAAATCTGTGGGGGGTGAACGACAAAGACGGACTAAAACTAGCAGACGAATTGTTGGATAAAGTCGATTTTTCCACGACAGAATGCCGCGAAAATGCGTTATCGCTATTGTCCGTATCTCTTTTAGAGCATTGTTCCAAAAATACGGATAAAGATAAAACGGTTGCTCAAAAACGATTTTCCCGTCTGATGGACATCCTCCTTAACGCTGGGAATGAGGGGATTGATGAAGGAACGTTATATGCAGTTGTTAAAGTCTGTGAAGACAATACCGTTGTTCCCGATTCGGAAAAGACGAGGCTGTTTCAAGCAATGGAGCGCTTGGCAAATCTCGACAATCCTGTCGCCATGCTGTCTCTAGCTTATTTGTATATCAAAGGAATAGGAACGGAGAAAAATCGTTACATGTTTGAATACTGGCTGGATAAGGCCGCCGGCAAAGGATACGCACCCGCTCAGTTTTACGCGTTTCTTTTTTTAAGCGACGATGGGGCTGTGGTAAGCAAGAGAAAAGCAGAATACTTAAAACTCGCCTGTGAAGCCCAATTCCCCAATGCGGTTTACCTGTATTTAATTGCCTGTCTGTGTTGCAACGACGATTTGCCAGAGATTCTTGAGAAGCAAAAAGTTGCTATCGTAGAATCAGAAGGATTAATCGACCGGTATCTAAAGGTCCGGAAAGAAAATAATCATGCAGAAAAAGACGCCAACGACGCGGCTTTGCCCATTTCTGACGAGTATCTCAAATGGGGACGGGGCCGCTTGGCTATAGATTATAACAAAATCCACAGTACAGAAATCAAACGTCAAAGCGGCGTCGACGAGCTCAATCCAGATAATATGATAAGCGATCTGTGTCAGTACGATTACTATATCAATATGGGCGATTTAATTTTCGAAACGGCTTTATGTTATAAAAGAGAGATTGCAGGCTGTTCGTATGACAAGACGAAAGTGCACGAGCTTTTTCTGCTGGCGAACGAATTGGGAAGCGAGCGCGCCAGGAAATCCATTATAGACGACTACTGGATGGCAAACGAAGATGAAAAAGCGTTTGAAGAGCTCAAAAAGGCTATGGACGACAACATTCCCTGGGCTTTTTTAGCGCAATTCAAAAATACGTGTTACAATCCTGACGGAACGGAGAATTTCGAGCAGGCGTTTCCGTATCTTCAAAAAGCGGTTGAATTAAACGCTTGCTTCGCCAATAAATATCTTGGAATGTGTTATGTTTTAGGCAAAGGCGTTCAACAGGATATTGAAAAGGGGGTAAAATTATTAGAAGATAATAAAGAGTATTTATTGTTAATGCTCTTGTATGGAAAAGGGCTGGGCGTTGAACGCGACACAGAGAAGTCAAAACGCTATTTTGCCATGGAATTGGCAAAATACGATACGCCAAACGCCAGAAATATAGTTCACCGCAGCGTGGATTGCGAAGCGGATTTATGTATTAAATGTTTCAATTACGAAGAAGCTTTGATTTGCGCCGAGTATTATTTGTATTTCAATAAATATTATCTTAAGCGGATGGAAAGAGAAGGCGTTTCTCATGCTGCGACGTTTTGGGGATTATATCAAACAAATGATAAGTCCATAAGAACAATTTTGCGTCAAGCGGCGCAGCAGGGCGACGCTTTTGACAAGGCGATGGCAGGCTATGTACTGCTGACCAGATGCAGCGATCGGCAGTTGAATCAGGAAGGGCGGGAAGCGCTTCTCAAAGCGGCGCAAGCCGGCATGTCAATGGCAATGGTTGTTTTGGGAGCTCAATCAATCAAAGAAGGGAAGAAAGAGGACGACCCTGTCAAGAAATTGAAATCATTAGAAGAAGGACGACAATGGCTTAAGCAGGCTGCTGACAAGGGGAATATGCTTAGCTATTTGAACGTAACAGAGATGTTTGTTGATTCAGGCATACCCGTTGATCTCGAAGAATATCATCGTTACCTGGATTTATCTGTCGAACTTAACTATACCCATGCGATGATTCTTAAAGCGATATTTTTGATACGCAATTCCAAGCCAGAAGATTCCGACGACCTTCATCAAAAAATTGTTAAGCTCTTCCAAAACGCCTCCAATTTAGGCAGTCCAGCGGCAAAAGAATTTCTCCAGCAAATCGATAATTATTCTAAAAACAATCAGACGACAGAGCAAAACTCCGGGATTTTGGGGATTAAGAATAAAGATTCCAGTTCGTCTAATTCGAATTCCGATGGCTGGTATTATAACGAAATTCAAAAAAAGTATTTTCCGTCCTCTCCATACGATTCCATTAAAAATGACATTCCATACGACGCTATTAAAAAGCGCATTGAATATAATTCGATAAAAGATCAATTCCCTCAATTTAACTCAAACGGCGGGAATTGATCAGAAACGCAGATGGCTAAATAAAATGGAATATTACGTCGTCTTTACGGGCAGGCGAAACTGCTGAAGCTCTTTCCAGCCGGGACGAAGCTCTTTCGCCTTGTAAATCAACGCTCGGGCTTTGTCGAGGTCGGATTTCGGCGCCGTGCCGGTTTTCACCTGAAGAATAACGTACAACGCCTGACCGAAATAAGATTCCGGCGATTCCGCGCCAAACGTCTTTTGAACTTTGCCCAACTGCTGTAACAGCGTCTCTGTATCGTTGGCGGCAAAGGCGACTTTCAGGCGGAAAAAGGGAATTGTTTCGTCTTTGGGGTTGAGCTGTTCCACTGTTTGCAGCAAATCCTGCGCCCGATCGTATTCTTTGAGAAGAATGAGCGCCTCTGCAACCGTTTTAAACGCCAGAGCTTTCTGGTCTGCCGGCAGATAAACGAGTTCTTTAACCAGTTGGTTAATTTTCTCTTTGGCGACGGTTTTATCCTGACTTAAAATGAGCTTCAATTCAACGTTGAGTATCGCGGGAGAGAAACCGACTTTATTCTTCCCGTCGGTAATAACCCGTTCTGCGGCGTCACGATTTTGCGCCTTGAGTTCGACCATCGCCAGAGCCGCCCAATACGCGGCTTTCTGAGAGTCTTTATCCAACGCCGAAGTCAGCAGATTTCTGGCTTCATCAACTTTATTTTGACGAATGAGCAGCTCGCACTGCGCCAAAATTGATACGGGATCGTCTGGATTGTCTTCATCGATGCCGTGTTTAGCCAGTTCTTCCTGCGCCTTGAGCCGTTCTTCAGGAGACAACGAATTCTGACGTTCCAATTCCAGTTTCATATACAAAACCCGAATTCGCGTGTCGCTGAAAAAAGCAGCGTCGCCGATTGTCGCTTTAATCTCGTTGAAAACCGCCAGGGCGTCCGCGTTGCGTTTAAGATGATACAACGCCATTGCGCGCCCCAACTGCGCCGACATGGACGACGGGTTGTAGTCCAACGCCTCGTTGAAACATTCCAACTGACGGTCGTATTGCGTCAAATGCTCGCAGCAAGATCCCATGAACTCATACGTCTGCGCGGCAATGGGCGCTAACTCCGGCTTCGATTCCGTTTCTTTAAGAACGTCTTCAAACTTGCTCAGCGCTTCCGCCCAGTTCTTTTTCGCCATAAGAATCTGAGCGTCAAAGAAGTTCATCATAAACGGCGCGAACGGCGCTTTTTTCAATTCCGCCAACGCCTTTTCCGCTTCTTCGATTTTATCGGCTTTGATCAAAATCTGTAACAGACGCAGCGCGCTGGCGGGCGATTTATCCAGCTGAACCATCTTCCCGGCGGCGGCTAACGCTTTATCTTTTTGTCCCCACTGAAGCAGAAATTGCGCCTTGAGAGCATACGCCTCCGCCGATTCCGGGTTGGCGTCTGTCATTTTATCGAGAATCGCCTGAGCGTCTGCGACGTTGTGAAGCTGGACGGCGTTGAGCTGCGCCAGTTTGACGTATGCCGGCAAGACCGTTTTGTCTTGAGCGATTACAGAATACAGAACCATCAACGCTTCGGAATAATTCCGATTCGCCAGATAACAGTCCGCCAGACCAATCTGCAAGTTGACGTTTTCGTCGTCGTTTTCTATGAGCTGTTTATAGACCTCAATCGCTTCCGAGTATTGTCCGCGCTGCTGAAGACTTTTCGCCTGTTCCAAAGTTGGAGCAGATTGCGCCAAAGCGAAAGAAGAACAAACAAGAATCGCTAACAACTGAATAATCGAAAATATACGCATAATAAAATCGAGTTAAGGCGGCGAGATCGTATGTTGCGAAAGAAAAGTTATTGAGACGCATTGCGATTTCTCGCAACTCGCAACTCGTCTCTCGCTACTCTATATATACGTCTACTCAGCGTCAATTTGTTCGATTTTATTCTGTTCCTGCCACATCGACTGTTCCTGTTCCCGTCGTCGAAGCCGATATTGATTGTTGAACGGAATCGGGGCGCCAATATCGAGAAGCAAATGCTTTTTCGCCAGCCGGCAGAAGATTTCAACGCCTTTTCGCTGACGTCCGCCCAAACGAAATGACAGTTTGGAACTGAAATAGTCGTTACAGAATTCCGGATCAATCTTCAAACGACGCGCCTCCTGCAGCGCCAGAATCGGCAGTTGTTCCATGCCTTTATCGCGAGTCTGCGACAACGTTGGGGCTATGTAACGCCCCAACGCCTTGTCTTTCGCCAGCCAGAAGTAATAAATAAACGGAATGCCCGTCCACTGAGTCCAGCGCTGCCCCATGTCCCAGACAAAAGAAAAGCGATCGCCGCGGGAGGGCTGTCGAAGGGCGCGCTCTCCAACTAAAAGAACGGCGTCTGCGTCTGTCAGCTCCCATTTTTCCTTTTCGTCCAAAAGCAAAAATTCCGGGTGAATGTCGAAACGCTCCGCCATCAAAATTTTTGTCATAAGAACAAACGTCTCGGACGTCGGATACAGGGCAATCGTTTTAATCTGATTGGGCTGCTGAACCCGACCGTAAAGCAGAACCGAACGAACCAGACCCTCGCTGCAAACGCAAACGTCTGAAGAAATGTACGATTCCGGACGCTGAAAATAGTCTGTCATCGCGACAAAAGCCAAGTCCAATTCGTCGTTAAAAAACTTCTGACGAATCTCTTCCATTGACCCTTTGGCAATTTCAACGGGGATATCGTTTTCTTTTGCCGTCTGCTCCAGATTGTACGTAACCGGAATGAAACTTACTAACGGACTGAAACCAATTCGAATCGTTTTGCCTGCCCACGGATTAATATCTTCCTCCGCTGACGAAGGAACGTCTGAAAGCGTTGGCGCAGAAAGAACCGGAGATGCGTTTGAAACGCTCTTCGTTATAACCGTATTGACAATTCTTGACAAAGCGATTCGCTGGGGACGAGTTCTCATAGGGAGTTGGGAGTTAGGAATGAGGCAGTAGGCAGTAGGCAGTAGGCAGTAGGATAATCATTACTAATGCCTATTGCCTCTTGCCTATTGCCTAATCCTGCTTCTAGCCGCCAGCCACGAGCCAGAAGCTAGAAGCTAATTGCTTTTACAACTTATTTGATGTACTTGTTGAAAACGTTTTCATACAGTTCCTGTCGACCGCTGGACAACGGAGCAACTTCGCCCTTTTCGAGCATGTACTTTTCCAGACAGTTGAAACAGACTTTGCCGGCTTCGATATCGGCTCCGATTCCGGAATCCCAGGAGCTGTAACGTTCCTTGACCATGTTTTCCAGTTCGCCGGACTTGCGGATTTCAGCCGCAATCTTCAGACCGCGAGCGAACGTGTCCATGCCGCCAATATGGGCGTAGAACAGATCCAGCGGCTGGAAGCTTTCGCGTCGGCGTTTGGCGTCGAAGTTCAGACCGCCGGTGGTGAATCCGCCGTACTTGAGAATTACGAGCATCATCTTGGTCGTCAGATAGACGTCCGTTGGGAACTGGTCGGTATCCCAGCCGAGAAGCATGTCGCCGTTGTTGGCATCGACAGAACCGAGCATACCCTGAGAACCGGCGTAATCCAGTTCGTGTTCAACGGCATGACCAGCCAAAGTCGCGTGGTTGGTTTCGATGTTCATCTTGACGTCGTTTTCCAGACCGTTGGCGCGGAGGAAGTTAATGCACGCGGCAGAATCAAAGTCGTACTGATGCTTGGTCGGTTCCTTCGGTTTGGGTTCAAAGTAGAACTGACCCTTGAATCCGATTTCCTTGGCGTAATCAACCGCCATGTGCATGAAGATTGCCAGATGATCCAACTCGCGCTTCATGTCGGTGTTGAGCCAGGACATGTATCCTTCTCGACCGCCCCAGAACACGTAGCCTTCTCCGCCCAGTTCTTTGGTAACTTCAATAGCCTTTTTAACCTGAGCGGCTGCGTAAGCGAAGGAATCAGCATGGCAGGAAGTTGCTGCGCCATGCATGAATCGGGGATTGCCGAACAGATTCGCCGTACCCCAAAGGAGCTTTTTGCCGGTACGAGCCATTTCGTCTTTGAAGACCTTGACGACTTCGTCCAGATTGGCGTTGGTTTCCTTGAGCGTGTCGCCTTCCGGAGCAATGTCGCGATCATGGAAGCAGAAATACGGCATCTGCAGCTTTTCCAGCATTTCAAAGAAGACGGGAACGCGTTTCTGAGCGTTCGCGACGCTATTGCTGCCATCGTCCCACGGCATGTACATCGTCGGGGCGCCAAACGGGTCAGAACCATTGGCTCGCATACAGTGCCAGAAGGCAGCGCTGAACCGCAAATGATCTTTCATCGCTTTGCCTTCGACGAGTTCGTCTGGATTATAATAGCGGAACGCCAGATTGTTGTCAGAATCGGGTCCTTCGTACTGAATTTTTTCTACTTCGGGAAAATAGGCCATGAACGTTGCACTCCTTGTTTTGGGGACCAGGGAAACAGGTTAAAAAGTTACCAACGGTAAGCAGTAATTGAAAGATACATCAAGCAAACAACTTGCTTCAAAAACTCGCAACTCGTAACTTACAACACTTTACGATATTATAGCGCTTATTTAAAAAGAATAATAGCCCCTGAGAGAAAAATTAAAGCAGAAAAAGCAAAATTCATAACAATTTTTTAGGAATTAGCAGACAACTTTTTACAAGAGATAATTCTACAAGAAATAAAAAAGCGCCCGAACAAGGACTCGAACCTGGGACCCAGCGGTTAACAGCCGCTTGCTCTACCAACTGAGCTACTCGGGCGTTTCTTATTGGAAACGATGTTTCGCAAAAGATATAGACAATATACCACATTCCATCTCTCTTGCAAGAGGGGGTGGAAAGAATATCCCCCTTTTTTACAAAAAAATCTGGATTAGGCAGTAGGCAGTAGGCAGTAGGCAGTAGAAATTGTCTACTCCCTACTCCCTAAATTACAATGGTCTCGTAGTCGTAATCCAGAAAAACGGTTCGCCGTTCTCGTCCATGCGGAGTTCCGCCTTGAGCTTATGCGTTCTCAAAATTCTGTTAAGCAGGGATAAATAGGTTATTTTTTCTGCTGCAACGGTAACCTTAGCCGTGTCGAGGTCAATGCCGTACCGCGCCATGGCGTTGAGGTCATAGAGAACAGGAACGTCAATGCGCTCGGAAATGGAGTCCACCGCGTCGCGAAGCGGAACCGCCCTCATGTTGGCGGGAATCTTTTTGAGGATGTCCGGCAAAACCTCCGCTTCCAGCTTGTCGACTTTCGTTCCGATTGGCCATTGCTTGACATTGCGCTGCCCCGTTTCGATGGAATAGTACAACCGCCCGTTCGACTCGCGGGGGATCAAAGCCAGCCCCGCCGGGCGCAGAACGTAGGCCATTATCGTGCCCTTGGAAAGCGACGAAAGCTCTTCGTCAATGGGATCCAGCTCTTTCAAGGCTTTCACCTGTGCGGGAGAGATTTTAAACGGAGCCGACAGCCCGCGAGCGCATTTCTGAAGGATTTCCACCGGGGTAAGACCGGCGGTTTCCTCTTGCAGATTCTGCTTCATATCGATTAACAGCTGCTGCTGAAGCGGAATCGACAGCCCAAAGTCGCCCTGAACCGGCGCATTTTCAGCCTGTTTTTTCGCTTTCATCTTGCCGGGAAGCTCCCGAATCCACGTTGCCAACCCGGCGGAATCGCCGCAGCGAAACTGAGCGCCGTCCGGCATGAGAATCGTCCCGTAGGCGTCCATTGTTCCGATAACTTTCCAAACCGGCATGGCTTCCGTTCCCGATTCCGTTATCGAAACTGCGTCGCCCGGTCGCTGATTGCGAAACTGAACAGCGGGCGCGTCTGTTTTAATCAGTTCCCTGCCCCAGGTATGCGGATGCTCTATCGACGCCCCGTCAAGCTGGATAATTTCCACCTGGACGACGTCCGCGTAAACGCTGGGAAGGACAAGCGTTAAAAATAATAACGATAAAACAATTCTATGGAATTTCATAGTCGTCATAAATGGTTTGATTAATTGACGTTATACGCGCTTAAGCAGTTCTTCAACCGCTTTGACGGCGTCCTCTTTTTTGGCTAAACCGTCGAGCGTGAACTGGCAGCGCTTCTTTTTCTTTTTGATCGAAAACTGAGACGCTTCGCGCGCCCGGAATTCGGCTTCTGTCCAGCCGCGAGTCGTTTTCGCCCGTTCCAGACGAATTTCTTCCGGCGTGTCGATAAAGACAATCGCGTCGCACATCTTGTCCCAGCTTGCCTCGAGAAGCATAGCCGCGTCCAGAATAATATAGTATACGTCGTTGGACTCGCACTCGTCCAGAAAACGCTCAAAACGCTTTTTCAGAGGCGGGTAAATCAACGATTCCAAATACAGACGCTCCATGTCGGAGTCCTCCGTTCCCTGAAAAACGATTTGCGCCAACTTCGGTCGATTGACCGTTCCGTTGTCGTTGATAATTTCATCTCCCCAACGCTGACGGATTTTCTCTTTGATAGTCCGCTCGTTGAGGACGTCGTGGGCAACCTCGTCCGCCTTAAACGTAACCGCGCCTTCAGACTCAAATATATCTGTATAAAATGACTTTCCGGACGCAATGCCGCCGACAATTCCGATAACTTTCATAATTTATTAAAATTGCTCTTGTCTGTTTAGGGAAAAATCGCTACAGTATCAACATTGGTTAATTATATGTTAAGAGGTGAGAACCCTAAATTCCTCGTCTCTTATAACCGCCGATGGCGATAAATCAAAACTAACCATGGGGCGTGAAACGCTTCTATTATTACATATATCGAGATAAAAAGCAATGGTAGAACACAAAAATTTTCCTCGAAAATGGTCAAATCCATTGATTTTGGCATTTGCCAGCTTTATGCTGATTTTAGGCGGATGTCAGCTTGTAACGACAGCGGTTATCCTCTTTAAAGGAACAGACGTACCCCCTCCCTGTAAAGAAAAACTGACCGGCAGGGTGGCTGTTCTATGCTGGACGGATCCGTCGTTGACGTATACCGACAGCGACAACGCGAACGCGGTTGGTTCCGAGCTGAGTAAAAAAATTGATCTGAAACTTAATAACAAGAAAAAGAGTAAAATCACAATGGTTTCCCAACAGGAAGTTCGCAACCGATTGGATAACTATCCAGACAACATTACCGGTGAAGAGGATCTCATTGCGATTGCCAAAGACCTCGAGGCAGACTATCTCATCGGCGTCTACCTGATGTCTTTTGAATATCAGGAGGGCATAGGCGTCTACCAGGGCAAAGCTACCTACGCCGTTACGCTCATTAACGGCAAGACGGGAGAAGTCGTCTACGACAACCAGGTTATTCCGCAGTACGTTTACCCGCCCAACAGAACCGTCAGTTCAGACGCGGTTAACGGAGCGCAATTCCGCCGCGAGTACATTCAAAAACTGGCAGAACGCATCGGTTGGGAATTCTATCCTCACGATCGTTACGACATAGACATCTGATTTTAGGAGAATGGAAATATAATTCAGGGGCGGCGTCGTATTGCCGCCTGTTTCAGGAAAGAGGACATGCACAGCAGCTTTGACTTTCACATTTCGCGCGCGCGCGTATTAATACGCGAGAAAACAGTCGCGGCGATTTTTGCAATCGCCGCGGCCGCGTTGTTTATGTTTGGAAGTCAAACGCGTTCCGTCGTTGAAGCTCAACAGACGCCTGCGTATTCGTACGCCGACAATAACGCGCTGTCTGACCTGGAATCGTCGTCGGCAGAAAACGCCAACTCGACAGCGTCGTTTCTTTCGCAATCTTCCCAGCCCGTGCCAAACTTCACGCCTTCTGAAGGCACAAGCGTTCCAACGGGTTTGCAAACGTGTACGTTTCGCATCGTCTGGACAGGACCGCGTCACACATGGCGGGGGCAGATTGAAGTCGTCAATCCGACCAACCCTTCCGCGCCGGGAACGATCACAGAAGCGACCTCGCTGGGACTGGAAGGAGATCAGGGCGCTGCCTATTCCCTTCGACAGGGCGTTCTGTTTATTCATCACCCGTCAGCGCAAGACTACAATGGATACCACGTTTGTGCAACCGGTCAGCAAGGCTGTGTAGTCCGAATCACGCTTGCCGCTGACGATCAGGCGCCGCAATCCTTTGATATTCGTTGGGACGACCTGTTCTATCAGGCGCTGCAGTTCAACGTTTTTGACGCCAAAGCGACCCTTTGTCGGACGTCAGGAGACTACCTGCGTCTTAATATCAATCGCGACAACATGGTTTACTCTCCGGGAGAAATCTTTACCGCCAGATTGACGCCGTATAAACTGACTGCAGAGAGAATTACAAACTACAATCCGGCAACAATCAAGGTGCGATTGCAGCATGCGCGAGAGAATTTCGAGTTCTACGAAAAAGAATATGTCTGGACTCCGGAAACCGGCGGAGACATCCTTCTCAATATTACCCTGCCGCAGGAAGAAGGCGTTTACAACGTCGTTATAACAGCCAGCTGCAGTAAAACCGGACCGATTCTGCCCCGCGTAACGGGAGCCTTCAACAAGCAGCTGGAAAACGCGCATTTGCAGACTCCGCGAGAACTGGCGTCTCGCAAGGTTCAGCTGGCGATTATTGACCCGACGAACGCGCCCTCGGAACAAACCGGACCGATGGAAACGCGTCTGGTTGCGGAAATCGACCCGGCAAACCCTCGATGGTGGGAACCGCTGGAGCGCTTGTCCCAATTCCCTTTAGGTCTGCGCGGAAAGCAGTGGGAATATCCGCTGGGAAATGGAAGCGCGCGCGTTTCGCAATGCGAGCTGGGTTCTGTCACAGAATTGGCGGCGAACCGTCCCGGCGAAAATCCATGCTGGGAAGCGTACACGTTCCCGGTGGAAAGAATCGGCGTTCCGCATATTCTGGAAATTGAATACCCTTCCGATTCCGAACAGACAACGGGAATCAGCATTATCGAGCCCAACGCCGCCGGCGCGATTACATCCGGCAACGTCGATTCGGGATTTCATATTTCATCCGATTCGTTACAGTCGTTAGACAGGCCGTCATGGAAAACGCATAAAATCGTCTTCTGGCCTCGAACGAAGTCGCCCGTCGTTGTAATCTACAACCTTCGGGAAGACGTCGTTTCCCGATACGGCAAGATTCGGGTCATGTCGGTTGCCGGGAAACTGCCGCAAATGTATTCTGGAACCGCTCCGCGACTCTTGGCGGCGTATCTGGACAGACCGCAGTTTCCAGCAATGTTTTCCGCAAAGAAATCGGCGGAAGAAAATGCAAGCATGGCTCTGGACAGCTGGGAAACGTTCTATGAAGGCGCCTCGCGCATGGTGGAATACCTCAATTACGTTGGATACAACGGCGCGATGATTTCCGTCAACAGCGATGGAAGCGCCATCTGGCCCTGCCCTGAACTGGTTCCAACTCCTCGATACGACACCGGCGTCTTTTCACAAAGCTGTTCAGACCCCGTCAAAAAAGACGTTTTGGAAGCCCTGCTGAGAATGTTCGACCGGCAAAAAATGCGTCTTGTTCCTGCTATGGAAATAGCCCAGCCGGTTCCGGATTTGGAAGCCAAAGTTCACGCCCGCGATGCGCAGACGTCTGGACTGCAATGGATTGGTCCGGACGGCAAATCGATTTTGTCCGCCTACCCGCCGGAAAACGGCGCGGCAATGTACTATAACATTTTACATCCGGAAGTTCAGCAGTTCGTTCTGGATTTGGTTTCGCATCTGACGACTCGTTACAAGAACCACCCGTCGTTCACAGGGCTGGGGCTGCAATTGACCGACAATTCCTGGCTGGTTCTTCCGCCGCCGCAATGGGGAATGGACGACGAAACCATTCGACGCTTTTCCGCCGAAACCGGCATTAACGTTCCCGGCGAAGGCGCTCAGCGATTTCAGGTTCGAGCGCGCTACCTAAACGGACCGGCGCAGCTGCAATGGCTTAAATGGAGAAGCGACAAACTGTCTGAATTCTATTGCAAACTTCGCGACAGGCTGCAAGCCGACGGCGTCAATCGAAAGCTGTATCTTTCAGGAGCAAAGCTGTTTACTCGCTGCCATCGTCCTGTACTGCTGCCGAGAATTCCTCAAACAACGGGCGTTGAAAACGCGATGCTTCAATGCGGATTGGGACCGGACTTTGGTCTTGGCCTGAAGCATGATATTGTACTTATGTACACACAGCGCGTCATCAACGGGCAAACGCTTCGGCAATCGGCGACAGAACGGCAATGGAACGTCCTGCCAAACGTCGACGCCTTTTTTGATTCCCGCAGCGGACAACGAATTCAAGCCAGTCTGTTTTATCATCCCAGTCACACAGTTCGGCTGACGGACTTCGAAAAGAAATCTCCGTATACGCCAACGACCGCTCTTCTCAACAGCGTCCCGACTCCAGCGGGAATTGAAAACCGAAACCGGTTTATTCAAAGTCTCGCTTTGTGGGACACGCAGGAGTTTTTCGACGGCGGCTGGACGTTAGCCATTGGCGAAGAAGAATCTGTCGTCAACACGATGGCGGCGTTTCGATGTTTGGCAAACCGTCCGTATAATGAGGCAATAGGCAGTAGGCAAGAGGCAGTAGAAGAAATGTCGCAAAGCGCCTCACAAAATCCTCTCGCAACTCGCAACTCGCAACTCGCAACTAGTCGAGCCATCGTTTGCCGCTGGATTTCCGACGGACAATCTACGTGGGCGTACGCCGTCAATACAACGCCATATCGAATTGCCGGAAAGATCAAGCTCAATCCTGTCGCATCTAACGGAATGACTCCGCCTGCACGGTACGCTCTGGATAACGTCCTTTATCGATTTTCTGAACTCAGCAACAAAGGCGCCGCCTGTATCGATAACGTCCCGGAATTGATTTACGAAAACAATCAGCTTGTTTGGCGAAGTTCATTCGCGCCTTTTGAAACGCAGGTCGTTCGATTCAATGCGCCAATTCAGCCTGACCGACCAAATGTCGCCTGGAGCGAGCAAACTATCAATCAGATTAAAAAGAATCTTATCGATCTTGCCAATCGGGCGAACGCTCTCAAGACGGCAAAGACGATGAGAATTCTCGACAACCCGGACTTCGAACTTCCCGCCAACAGTTCAGAGCCGATTCCCAAATGGTTCGTTTGGAAAAGCCCAAATCAACCGGAGAATTCAGCGTCAGGCGCAACGGTCGATTACCGAACGGCAATGAGCGGAAAGAGTTCTCTGCACCTTGTCTGCGACGGCTGGCCGACCGCGGTTTACAGTAAAGAAATCGCCGCTGACGCCACAGGACGATTCACCGTGAGCATATGGGTCAAAAAGAATCCAAACGTTCCCCTGAAATGCTTTATTCGCGCCAAATGCGGGAATAAAAACGTCTATCGTGAAATGCTACTTTATCAAGAGCCCGAAAACTCCGGCGTTAATCAGCAGGGAGAATGGCGGCAGTTTATTTTCCATGCCAACGATTTGCCGTTGGAAAACATGGATAATATGTGCATTGGATTCGAACTCTCCAAACAGGGAGAAGCGTGGATTGACAACCTCAATATTTCCGACCTCTATTTTTCAGAGTACGAACAACAGGAACTGTACAAATTCCTTCTTCCGCTCAACGCTAAATTCACTCAGGGAGAATTGGAATACTGCTGGCAGTATCAGAAAGGTTATTGGTCGCAATTCCTCAAAGACTGCGTCGAATTGAGAAACGTTCCCAGCGCTCCGATAGCGGCTGTCGCTCCGTACAATGGCGCAGTTGGACAATCCGCCAACGCGTTTGGTTCAAATTCAATTCCCGCTCCGGCAAAAACGCAGTCTGCTGCGCCGCCCATTCAGGTCAGCGGAACGCCAAAGAAAAACCTGTTTGGCTTGGGGAAGAATCAGAACGTCGCCGTACCGACGCCAAACCAGTCTGCGCCGACGTCAGAATCGCCAGCCCCACAATCCAAAAAAGAACCGGAAAAGAAAACGCTTTGGCAGAAAGCAACCGATTTGTGGCCGTGGAAATAGCTGCAAAACAACAATTCGACAGATTCTCGCAATCCGTTATTCCTCAACTTTATCATGACATCTCAGAATTCCCCTGTTTCCTGGCGTCCGTCCGGCTCGATTGAAGCGTTAAAACTGCGCGCTGAACTGCTCAAACGGGCAAGAAGCTATTTCGATTCCCTGAACTACACAGAAGTTCAGACGCCGGTCATTTCTCGCGATACAACCATCGACCGCTGGCTGGAACCGATGACGATAAAAACGGACGTTGAGATTTCCGACGCCCGCCCCGCCTCGCCGGTTTTTCTGCAGACGTCGCCGGAATTCGCCATGAAACGGCTTTTGGCGGCAGGCATGGGATCAATCTACCAAATCTGCCCCGCGTTTCGAGACGGGGAATACGGTCAGCGTCACAACCCGGAGTTCACGATTATCGAATGGTACGGCGTCGGCGACGATTTCGACGCCGGCATGACCGTTCTGGAAGGGCTTTGTCAAACGCTGCTCAAAGAGCGATTGACCGTTCAGACGCCCCAGCGGATTTCCTATCGAGACGCATTTCTCCGATACGCCGGTCTTGACCCGTTTGTCGCGTCCATGGAACAGATTCGAAATTACTGTCAGACGGAAAACCTGGGCATTCCAGAGGGCTTCGACCCGGACGACCGCGATTCCTGGCTGGACGTGATTCTGTCGGAAAAAGTTCAGGTCAAGCTGGGATTCAACAACGACGCCCCGGATCAATGGCGTCCGACGGTTCTGTACCATTATCCGGCGACGCAGTCCGCATTGGCAAAAGTGGTTGACGCGCCGTACGGGGCGGTTGCCGAACGATTCGAGCTTTTTGTCGGCGGGGTGGAACTGGCGAACGGGTATCACGAACTGGCGGACGCAGACGAGCTGGCGCGGCGTCACGAATTCACCAACCGTCAGCGCGTCGCAGACGGACACGCGCCCCTGCCGCCGAACTCAATACTCCTCGACGCCCTCCATGCCGACAGGGTCGGCTCCCAATTGGAAGAGGGTAACGCCGAAAACGGCTTGTTCGGAAGCAAAACATCATCCTCTCGCCCGTGTCCAGCGCCCGGCTTCCCCCCCTGCGCCGGCTGCGCGCTGGGCTTCGACCGCGCCGTCATGCTCGCCTTTGGAACCCGCGACCTGCGCGACGTCCTCGCCTTCGACTGGGGGAGAGCGTAGCCAATTCGGAATTACATACGGGGGGCGGGTATTACCCGCCTAAAAACAATCAACCTTTGATTTCGCGGACAATGTCCGCTCCCCAGATAAGTCCATTACGAATTCATGAAACTGTTTTTATTTCCCGGACTGGGGTGTACTGAAGATTTGTTTGTCTTGCAGAAGCAGGCGTTGAGCGACGTCGTTGACGTGGTTGTCCCGAAATGGATTGAGCCGCAGCGGGGGGAGACGCTCAAAGAGTTTGCTCTGCGGTGGGCGGAGGAAGTCTATAAGCAGTATTTTGACCCGGAAAACGGGGCGGCGGAAAACGCCTGTTACGTCGGCGGGCTGTCGTTTGGCGGAATGGTCTCGCCGATTATCGGAGGGTATCTGGCTGAACGCGGCGTCGACGTCCGCGGCTGTTTTCTTCTGGCGTCAATTCGCGGCGGAACGGAAATCCCGCCGGTTTCCCGAGCCATTTGGAAGTTCTCCTGCTGGCTGCCCAACGGCAACTGGGATTTGGTAAAACTCTGGGCGCGATACCAAATCTGGGTTCGAGGAAAACGGATTACTTTTCTTGCTCAAAATCTTCTCACCCAGCTTATCGACAGCCCGGTGCAGCGCAGTTATTACGTTTTAAGGATGATCTGCGCCTGGCACGACCAGCCAGTCGATTACCCGTTTCCGATTTGGCATTTGCATGGCTCGGCTGACCGTCTTCTGCCAGTTCGATACACGCACCCGGACGAAATCGTCAAAGGCGCCGGGCACGTCCTTGCCCTGCTCTGCCCGGAAGAAGTCAATCGGTTTATCCGTCAGCGTATTTCCTGATTTTCGAGTATTTAATTTACATCCCCCCTCTTTTATCTCAAATCAGAGCTTGTATAATACGAACTAAAAGCTAACTGTCCAAATACTACTGCCTACTGCCTTCCCATGAAATTCGCCTACAGTACAAACGCCTACCGTAATTTTACTATAGAACAGACCGTTTTGAAGGTTTCCCGGCTGGGATATCACGCCATTGAGCTTCTGGCGGACGTCCCGCATGCGTGGCCCGCCGGGCTGTTGCCGGTTCAGATTGACAACATCCGCGACGCTCTGGAACGCTGTCGGCTTGCTATTTCCAACGTCAACGCCTTCATGATGAACGCCGTTGCCGACCCCCGTCAGCCGTATTGGCACCCGTCCTGGATTGAACCGTCTGCCGACTACCGCGCCATTCGTCGAGAGCATACAAAGCGTTGTCTGCGATTGGCGGCGCAGCTGGGCGCGAAGAACATCCAAACCAATCCCGGCGGTCCGATTCCCGACGGCATGACCCGTCAGGCGGCGTACGATGTCTTCTACGAAGAAATCATGCCCTGCATTGAGGTTGCGGAAGAAGTCGGCGTTGACCTGCTCATCGAACCGGAACCGCAACTGCTGATCGAGAAGTTTGAACAGTACCTGGAATTCGCCGACCGCATCGACAGCCCCCGCCTGGGTCTGAACTTCGACATCGGGCACGCTTTCTGCGTCGGACAGAACCCCGTCGACTGGATCGAACCGCTCAAAGAGCATACGCGCCATTACCATATCGAGGACATCAACGAACAGCGCGTTCATCACCATCTCGTTCCAGGAGAAGGAGTTATAAACTTCCCCCCCATCTTGAACGCCATCGAAAAGTCCGGCTACAAAGGCTGGGTTACCGTCGAACTCTACCCCTACGTTGACGACCCCGACAGCGCAGGTCGAGAAGCGTTGAGAGTTCTAAAGGGGTTTGGGAATTAGGTCCTGTGGAATAGGGAGTAGGGAATAGGGAGTAGATTAATTCAACATAATATTCTGTTAAATTCCCTATTCCTTTCTGCCCATATTTTAAAAATTTTCGGAAAATTTTATCTATTCTATTCATTTTTTGAAAAAACGTGTTATAATATTAAATTAGTGGAAAATATAAACTCGAAGTATTGTCGAGTTTTTGCATATTCATTATATTAATTTTATAACACAAAATGAAAACATACATTTCCGGCGTTGTGGGAGCCGTTGCGCTCGCGTTTAGCATTATCGCGTTGTCGTCCGCTCAGACGTTCAAAACGAACGAAGATATTGAAGCGATGGGGTATTCCCACATCTATTCGCTTTCTATTCCGGACTACACGAACTTTAAGGTCAATGGAGTTCCGTATTCCGTTAACAATTCTAATTTGAATCTGGGTCCAATTGAATCGGTTGCCTATCGGGTGAATTTGGGCGAGGACAATTTCTGCTATGCGTCTTTTGGCGCATTTACCAGCGATTTGACTCGCATTGGCGTTCCGGTGCATGCTAATCAGTACGTTCAGCAGAGATACGTTCAGAATCTGTATTACGAAGCCAAGTCTCCTTTGCTCAACACGGCAGGAACGTCTGTTTCGCAGGGCAATATCGAATTCTGGTATAATAATTACGAGCAGAACAATGAATTGAGCATTCCTAACGCCAGCAGCGGCACAGACCGCGCAGGCTACGACTTCGGCGACAAGATGACGAATGGGACTCATGGTTCCATGCAGTTGCATGACTATCAAAACAGAACGACGATTTTTGCGTTCAATAACTGGAACAACGCTTCCGAAGACGCGGCTCTGGGAGTTGGTAACAGCAATATTGCCAATACGGGAACGGACTGGACTTTCGCCGTTAATTCACAGTCTTATAACGTTAAGCAGATGGACATCTTCGCCAAGCCCGTCTTTTCTCAGATGAGCGAGTCGGACTACTCCGCCATTTCCGGCGAAGTTTCCAATATGAAGCTGCTCTATAAGCTCGACTGCCCGCTTCAGGGAACGTACAGCGCCAACAATTACATTATCAATAACGCAACCAATTCCGATCTTTCCGGCATGCCGCTCAAACGAGTTGGATATTACATGGTCTTGGACAAGGGGAACGGATCGGTCGATTACGCCTATGCGGGCTACGACGCAACGACCAACGACTTGATCCAGCTCGGTCTGCCCTTTGACGGCTCGGTTCGTCAGCAGACGGTTTCCAACATGACGGTTCAGTCCAACGTTTCGGGCGTTGTCAACGGCAAGAACATCGCCACTGGCAACATCGAAATGTGGAATTCTGACTACACACAAACCAACTCCGCCAACGTTCCCAACGCCAGCGGAAGTGAATACGATTTCGGCGACCAGCCCAGAAGCGGCACCTACGCCAGTTTCCAGATTCACAACTACGGCGCCGGTCAGACTGTCATGGCTCTCAACAAGTGGAACGGACAGGCGTCTGGAACCAAGACGATTGACATCGGAATTGGAAACAACACCGGCTCCGGTTCTCCCGACTACACGTTCAACGGGGATCAGGGAACAAATTCCAACGCGTCACAGTATCAAACCCGTTCGCTTTACGTACTGGCGGAAGCCGCGATTGCGCCCGGCATGGAACACGTTGCTGACGCCTCCAAGTACGTCCTCGTTCAAGGCGCGAAGCTGACCACTCAAATGGGAACCGAATGGCGGGCGGATTATCAGGGCGTTGATTACAATATTGCGAACAACGTCGCCCAGCTGCAAAAGACGCTCGGTCCGTTTGACCGCGTCGGATATTATATGGAATACGCTCAAACCGTCGACAGCGATCTGAAATACGTCTTCGCGTCCTTCGATACGATGACGGCTGACATCTCCAAAATCGGCGTCCCGGTTTACGGAACGGGCGAATTCTATCAGCAGACCGTCAAGAATCTTCAGGTTACGACAAACGTAACAGCGGCAGACGGTTTGATTAACGATCCCAGCACGGGAACGCAGGCTGTCGCCAATACGACGGTAAAGCACAATACCGGTTATCTGGAATTTTGGCCGTCCAACTACGGAGCCGGAAAGGGAACGGTTATTTCTCAAGGCGACGGCAATACCTTCGACATCAACGACTCCGGTTCAGACATGGGTTTTGGACACGGCTCAATGCAAATTCATTCGCTTGATACGGAACAAACCATCTTTGCGTTGAATGCGTTCAAGGCGACAAAACAATATGGAATCGGTACAAATCCCAGTCCTTCCGGCAACAGCAGCGGCAGTCAGAAAGACTGGACTTTTGATACGTCCAAGAGTGGATACGCCATCGCTAACATCTACACGTTTGCCAAGCCGGTTTTGTCCGACATGGACGCGGAACATTTCTCGGCTATTCAGTCTGAAGCCGCCAACATGCACCTGGTTTACAAGCTGGACTGCCCGCTCTACGGAAATTACAGCGCAGACAATTACACCGTCAACAACCTCAACAATCTGGGCGACCTGGCGGGCATGCCTCTTAAACGAGTTGCGTATTACATGACGCTGGAAAAAGCCGATGGTTCCGGCACGGATTACGCCTACGCATCTTATGATGCTTTAACCAACGACGTCAATCAGATTGGCATGCCGTTCGACGGAACGATTCGTCAGAGTACAGTCAACAATTTAACGGTTTCGTCCAACGTTGCCGGCGTTGTCAACGGAACGGGGCTGTCTGGCAACATTGAAATGTGGAAGCAGACATACGAAAAGCCGAATACAGCCGGCGTACCTGGAGGCAGCGATTCAACATACGACATTGGCGATAAACCGACAACCGGCAATTACGGCAGCTTCCAGATTCACAACTACGGAAACCAGCAGACCGTTATGGCTCTTAACGCCTGGAATGGAATCGCCAGTACTTCTACAGGCAAAACAATCGATATCGGAATTGGAAACAACAATACGGGCGCCGGCGATCCGGACTTTACGTTTAACGGCGAACAGGGAACAAACTCCAACGCGTCACAGTATTCCAACAGAACGCTGTACGTCATGGCGGAAGCCGCTTTGGCGCCAGGCATGGCAAACGTTACAAACGGATCGGAATACACGATGGTTCAGGGCGCGCGTCTGACGACTCAAATGGGAACAAACTGGCAGTCAAACAACGTTAATTACGATATTGTCAACAATGTTGCCCAGCTTCAAGGTCAGGGCGTTCTCTTTGACCGCGTTGGATATTACATGGAATACGCTAAAAACGCCAGCGATCCGCTGACGTACGTCTTCGTTTCGTTCGACGCCATGACGACCGACATTTCCCGGATTGGCGTTCCCACAAACTTGTCCGGCGAGTTCTATAACCAAACGGTGAACAATCTGGAAATCACAACCAACGTTGCTTCAACTCAAGGGCGCATTACCGACCCGAGTACCGGAACGCAAATCGCCGCCAATACGACCATTTCTCAGAAACAGGGCTATTTGGAATTCTGGCCTCACAGCTATAATCAAAACAAGAGCAATGTCATTGAGGCAGGAACCAGCGATTTTTACGACATCAACGACACGTATACGTCGACGGGCACCAACGCCTATGGATCCATGCAGGTTCATTCGCTGGCAACCAATGAAACGATTTTTGCTCTGAACCGTTTTTCCGGGACTAAATGTTACGGCATTGGAACCAACCCGAATCCTTCTGCAACCGCCAGCAACGCTCAGCGGGACTGGACATTCGACGAAAGCAAAGCCAATTACGCCATTGCCAACATTTACACGTTCGTTCACGAAGTTGACGCCTTGCTGACCACAAGCGCGTATTCGCTCTTCCAGAGAAATCTCAACAACACCGCCGACGTCAAACTTGGCTGTACGTTGAAGACTGCCAACGGCGTTACAATTGACGCGGTTCAGGCGTCCGTCGACGGCGGAGACTGGATTGCTTTGGCGATGAATTCAGACGGAACCTTTACCGGAACGACGTCTCTTGTCGCCGGCATGCACAACGTTGACTATCAGGCGTTAGACGCTAACGGAAACGTCATTGCGACGAAGTCTGGACAGGTTGGCGTAGGAGAAATCTTCATCACCGCCGGACAGTCCAACTCGACCAACTACGGCGACGTTCGTCAGGCGTCCACGTCGCCCATGGCGTTAGCGTACAATCCCAAGACGGGCGAATGGCAGCTCAACGCCGACCCGCAGCAAGGACCGCTCGACAACAGCTCCAAGGGATCCACCTGGCCGTCCTTTGCCGATACGATGGTTGACCTCGAAGGCGTTCCCGTTGGAACGTACACCGTTGGCTACGGCGGAACGAGTCAAACGCAATGGGCTAACGACTGGAACGGCATCTACAGCAACCTCAAGGCGGCAATGGAATTCCTCAATGAAAACGCCGACGGCTTTGCTGGCATCCTCTGGCATCAGGGCGAATCCGACAAGGGTACGTCAGAGGATAATTATTACAACATGCTCAACGCCTTGATTGAACGGACTCGAACCGATTCCGGCAACGAGGATTTGCCGTGGGGCGTCGCGATTGCCTCTGCCGATTCCAACGGCACCGCATACAGCAATGTTACCAACGCACAGCATCGCGTTATTGCGGACGATCCGCTGGTCTTCGAAGGCGTCGATACCGATGTGTTCCCGCGCGAACTTCGCGGCGAAGGCAGCAACTCCATTCACCTCAGCGACGCCGGCTTGAAAGAAGCAGGCAGACTCTGGGCGACAACCGCCGGCGAAGACATCGTTGGTCTTCGCAAGTACTGGCGCGCCGATTCCAATGAAGCCCTTGCCGTTTCTGATTGGGAAGTCAACGGCGGATACAAGCTGGGCATCAAGCTCGATTCCGGCGACAATCATTCTGTCGAAGCTGATAACAACGTTCAGATGGTTGCCGACGGTACTGTCGAAGTTGGCGAAGGTTATTCGCTGACTCTGACCGGTAACGTTACCGGTTCCGGCGAGATGGTCAAAACCGGCGCAGGCGATCTGACGCTTTCCGGAGACCGCTCCAGATTCACCGGCAAGACAACCGTTTCTGAAGGAACTTTGGAACTGACAGGAGACGCAGTCTACACGAACGGTCCAATGGAATTTGACAACAACACGACTTTGGTTTACAACGTCGACGCTAACGAGGAGCCAAAGCAGGTAACGTTCTCCGACGAAGTAACGCTTACTGGTGGAAACGTCCTCAAGACAGGCGGCGGCAAGCTCAAGATTAAAGCGTCTGGAACGCAGTTTGCTATCAATGACTTTGCTGTCGAAGCTGGCGAGCTGGACTTCCTCGGCGACCTCACCGGCAATCTGGAAGTCAAGCCGGGCGCGAAATTCTCGCCGGGCAACTCCGTTGGAGATTTGACCGTCTACGGCAACGTCACAATCGACGCCGGCGCGACGGGGCTGTTTGAATTCAAAGCGTACAATCCTGAAGATTTAGAATACGATACGCTGACCATTGCGGACGACGACAACTCTTTTGAACTGGCTGACGGTTCGATGATCGAACTTTCCTTTGCAGGCAACCCTGCTCTTTGGGCGGAAGAAGGCGCCACATATCAGCTGGTGTTCGATAACGGTTTTGCCGACGAGGAAACTTTCCTGGACGGCGTCCTTGGCAACTATCAAAATATGTTTGCTTTGCTGGGAACGCCGCAGGGTCTTTTCCTGGTCGGCTTGGGCGCTCCTGAAAGTACCGGCGTTCCAGAACCGTCCACCTGGGCGCTGCTGCTTCTCGGAACAGCCGGTCTGTTCTGGCTGAGAAGAAAGAACTCGTTACAAAAAAATTGATTTATTTCCATGAATAAAACTCGATTTTTTGCTCTCGCAATCCTTTTCCTTCAATTGACCGTTTGTCAGGCGCAGGAAAAGGATTGCGTTATTTATCGCTGGACGCAAATGGACGGCTCAGTCAGCTTGTCGTTCGTCTCCCCGGTTCATCAGGAGGACTTTTATCGGATCCGAATCACCCCTGCGGAAGTGGGGACGGATATAAAGTATCTGGACGTCTGCTCGCCGTTTGCCAAAGCGTCTGTCGGCGACGACGGCTTTTTCGTCCTGTCGCAAGGACAGCTCATCACGTTTCACGATCAGCCGGAAGGACTGTATTCGCCGGGCGTCGTGCCCATGCCGGCGCTGGGACTCAAAACGCCGAAAGCCGGCTGCTGTCTGGTTGTCGTTAAGGGGATGCAGTACGATTACCGCCCGCGGGTTCAGCTCAAAGACGGGAAATACTCGCTCAGCCTGCGCTTTACGTTCAATGGCGTCAAGCCGTACGAGGACGTTATTATTGACGTCTATCCGCTTGGACGTGAAGGGTCTTATTCCGACGTCGCCCGGCGGTATCGGCAATATCAGCTTGATCGCGGGGAATGTTGCCCGTTAGCGGAACGAGTCAAAAACAATCCGGAATTGCAGTACGCCGTCGAGTCGGTTGAAGTTCGGCTCCGTCTGGGCTGGAAGCCGGTTCCCTCGCCGGTTGCGGAGCAGACGCCGGAAACCGAGCCGGAAATGAAAGTCGCAATCGACTTCGACCGCGTTGCCGACATCCTCGACGAGTTCAAGCGTCAGGGAATCGACAAGGCGGAGTTCTGTCTGGTCGGCTGGAATATCGGAGGGCACGACGGCCGATACCCGCAGATTTTCCCCGTCGACGAGCGCCTTGGCGGCGAGGAAAAGCTCAAAGCGCTCATTCAAAAAGCGCAGTCGATGGGCTATCAGATAACGTGTCACACCAATTCCACCGACGGGTACGCTATCGCCGATACGTGGAACGAGGATTTGTGCCTTGTCAATCGGGACGGGTCGCTCAATCACCCGCTGACGACCTGGGGCGGCGGACGAATGTACAATCTGTGTCCCCAGCCGGTCTATGAACGCTATACGCAAAGCGACTTGCCCCGCATAGCGCAGCTGGGATTTCGCGGCGTGCATTACATCGACGTCATTTCGACCGTTGCGCCGCGCGAATGTTGGGACA
>JAFZAL010000035.1 GCA_017557195.1 Thermoguttaceae bacterium
AAAGTCGGCGACAAATGGTTTGGCGCGTCGCGCAGCGGCGAGATTTTTGAGATTAAATTCGTAACCGAATAATTATTCGTGAATCATAAATGAAACGATTAACTTTATACCTGTTGATTGCTCTGACGTGCTGTCTTGTAACAGCGGCGGGGGAACGAGCGTTCGCTCAAACCAAAAACGCTCAAACCAAAAAGCCGTCTCAAATCGAGATGATGAAACAGCGCGTACAAGAGGCGCAGCAAAAGCAGAACGGCGCTGGAACCCCCAACCCCAGCGCTCCCGTCGACCCGACTATCAAGCAGATGTTTGACTCGATGAGTCAGGAGCAAAAAGAGCAGCTGGCGAAAATAATTATGACGGTCGATCCCAATTCGATTACGGAACTGTCCGCCTTGCCGGGAAACACGCCGGAAGAAAAGCGCATGTATTTAGTTCGTTTTCTGCAAATGCAGGGGTTCGACATTCCCGGCGCGCCGCCGCTGGAAGGCGCCAAGCCGAAGGCAAACGAACCCGCTCAGCCGAAGCCGAACGAGCCGGGTCAGCCCGCTCCCGCTGACGGCGCAGCGCCGGCGGTTGAGCTGCTTTCCGACACTCCCGAGGAAGAAGACGCCAAGCCGCTGCCGCTGTATCAGCAGGAACCGTTTGACGAAATCACGTTAGTCGAAAGGTTTGAAAATGCCGTTCTTAAAGTCAAGCCGCTGCCGTTCAGATCGACGCCGGCGAAAGAAGACCCAATTCGTAAAAAGGCTTTGCCGGTTCGGCTGATTGTTGAACCGGAAACGCCGTACACGCTCGTTTGGTCAGCAATCGACAGTTTCCGTTTCTTTGAAGACATGATTGCCGACAAGGCAATGGAATTGAGCAGTCAGGGCAAGTTCGAGGAATCGTTTGTCTATATCAAGTTCCTCATGGACGAGTACCCGTCCTGCAAGCAAATCGACCTCGCGCTGGAACAGCTGTACTACGACGAAGCCGTCTATTTTATCAAAGAGAAAAAAATGGACGTCGGTCTGGCGCGTCTGTTTGAAATTTACGACAGGTATCCCAAAAGCGCCAAAGCCGAAAAGCTCATGGCGGGAATTGTCAAGCGGCTGACGATGGAATACTGGAACGCGGAAGACTACGTATCCGCCCGGGCGATGATGGACAACCTGACTTCCCGGTATCCGAAAAACGCGACGGGGCTGGAACTGCGCCAGATGTTTGTCAGCGCCTGTCAAAAAGCGTGTGACGAGGCGACCGCCGCCTGGCAGAGTAACGACAAAGTAACAGCCGCGCTGGCGGGCGAGCGCATGAAGCAAATCTGGCCGTCCTGCGAAGGCGTCAAAAACGGGAAGGAGATTCTCGATACCCTCAAAACAAAATATCCCGCCATTCAGGTCGGCGTTACAATGCCCTGTACGGACTGCGTCAACGTGGCGATCAACGACTGGGCGTCGTACCGCAGCCGACGGTTGATGTATCGACTTATGACTGAGTTCAAAGGTCCCGGTCCGGAAGGGGGAACGTACGAATCCCCGCTGGGGTCGGTAATGATTCAGGACTTGGGGCGGCGGCTGACGTTTGAACTTCACGACAATCTGCGCTGGGCGTCGCGAACCGGCGGGGACGATTTGCGCCTCAGCGGAGCGGACATCGCCGCCGCGGCTCTGGAAATGTCCAACCCGCAGTCGGAAACGTACTCTCCCGCCTGGGCGGCTCTGTTCCAGTCGGCGGGAACGACGTCTCCGCTCAGCGCGTCGATCCAGCTCAATCGACCGTACGTCTGCCCGCTGGCGTTGTTACAAACGCCGGTTTTGTGCTATTCTTCCGGCTTGACGGGTACGGAAACGGACGCGGGCGCAAACGGCCCGTACTTGCCGGCGCCGCTGCCGAATCAGGAGAAAGTCGGCGCGAAGATGAAGCTGTACCTGTTCAACGAGAACTATTTCGCCGCTCAGGAACGACAGCCGCGAATGATAACGGAGGTTTACTACGGCAACGGACGACAGGCGCTCAAAGACCTCGAAAGCGGGAAGATTATCGCTCTGGACAGAATCAACCCGTGGGAAGTTCCCGCCGCTATCGACAACAAAAACATTCACGCCTACCCGTACTCCATGCCGCTGGTGCATTGTCTGGTTCCCAACCGGAGCAAACTGCTGCTGTCCAACCGCACGTATCGCCGAGCGTTGGTTTACGCCTTGAACCGGGAAGGCATTTTGCGCCATCTCATTGGCGAAAACGAACGAATCGGCTGCCGCGTCGTCAGCGGCCCGTTCTCGCCCGGTATTGAAAGCGGCGACGCCCTCAGCTACGCCTACGACGTCAACATCAAACCGCGACCGTACAACCCGCATCTGGCGTTTGTCTTAACGCAGGCTGCCATGATGCAAATCGACAAAGCCCAAAAGAAACAGGCGGAAGCCGACGCCAAAAAGGCGGGAAAGCCGCTTCCAGCTCAAACCCCGGAACCTGCTGAACAGCCGGCTGAACAGCCGCAGACTCAAACGCCGGCGGCGGAACCGTCACAGTCAGACGCCGCTGATAGTTCCAAGACAGATCAGAAGCCGGATCAAAAGAAAAAGAAGAAGGATTTATTCGAACAGAAGTTTGTCCTGGGCTATCCGCCGCACGAAACGGCGCGAATCGCCTGTCAGATTATCGCTCGTCAGTACAAAGCCATTGGAATCGAAGTTGAACTGTACGAATTCGCGCCGGGCGAACCGGTTGAGATGTCCGATAAAATCGACCTGCTGTACGTCGAGCTTTCCATGTTCGAGCCGATTGTAGACGCTCAGCGAATCCTGGGCGATCAGGGACCGTCCGGCAAATGCTCAACGCACATCGCTCAAGGGCTGCGCGAGCTGGACGGGGCGACCGACTGGACGCTTATCGGTCAGACGCTTCGCCGGCTTCATCAGCTGTCCTTTGACGACACTGCGGTTATCCCGCTGTGGCAGATTCGAGACTATTTCGGCGTCAATCCCCGGTTACAGGGAACCATCGAGGCGGAAGACGTCTATCCGACGTCGCTGTACGAGCGTATTGAAGAATGGATAAACAACGAAGAACAACCAGCCAACAAATAAATATGCGTAAACTGATATTTACTCTTGCCGCTTTGTTTTGCACGGCGTTTTCAACGTCTGCCGCGTTCGCCCAACTGATGTGGGAAATGACGCCGTACAACGTTCAAATCTATTACGCCTTTGACGACCCCTCTGGGGCGCTGTCGACGGACGCCGCGCAAAAACAGCTTCTTTCCGACGTTCAAAACCTTCTCGACAACCGCGTCGGCGGGTTCTGGCAAACGACAATCGACCCCGCGCCGGCGCCGCTGGCAAAGATCATGCTCGCCAATTTAGACGCCGTTACAGCAGACGACGTCTATAAAACCGGGATGAGCAAGCTGGACAAGGTTCTTTTGCTTGCCGTTCGCGCTCAAGGCAACGGCTGGACGATTCAGGTCTGTGACTTCGACGTCCGGCTGCGTTACGTCAACGGCGTTATTGACCGTCAGTGCGGCTTGACAAGCTCTTTGGCGCAGTCCGTTTTTGACGCCCTTCGCGACGGGTTCGCTCCCATCGGGAAAATCGATACGGTCGAAAAAGACGAAGTCGTTTTGCGTATGCGCGGCGGGTTGCTCAAAACGCCGTCTGAAAACCTGTTCCAGATTGAAAAAGACCGCCTGTTCTATCCGATGATTCGATACAACGAGAACGACGGGAGCTTGAAAAAGGTCAACCCGGTTGACTGGACGTTCTTCTTCACGACCGACCAAACCGGCGACGCTGGCGACGCGTCATCCGCGTCCAAGCAGTACTGCCGCATTGAGTCCGGCATGAGAAACGCGCTCTCCGCCCGCCGACGGGGCAGGGTAGAGGCGCTGGCGGTTCTGGTGCACCCGTCCAAACGCAGTTCTGTTTTGAAGCTCGTCGCTCAAAAAGAAGAGGAAAAAGTCCTGCGCGGGTACGCCCTTTATCGCGTCAACCCCGTAACAAACGAAAACGCGCTGGTTGGCTATTCAGACCTCAACGGCGAATTCGTCGTCAAGCCGGACGACGTCTCCCCGCTGCACGTTTACGTAATTAAAAATGGCGAAGCCCTGCTGGCGAAACTGCCGATTCTGCCTGGCTCTGCGCCCGTGATTACCGCGCCGGTTTCAGACGACGACCTGCGCCTTCAGGCGGAAGGGCTTCTGCTGGGAATTCAGGAAGAGATTATCGACCAGATTATCATGCGGGAAATCGCCATTGCCAGAATCGAAGCCAAGCTGGAAAAGGGCGGGGCGGACGCCAAAGAGGAAGCCCGAAAAATCCTCAACGAAATCCGCAACATGAAATCCAACGACGACTTTATTCGCGAACTTCAAACCAAAAAAGCCCGGTTTATTACCGCCGAACCCGCTCAGCAGGCGAGAATAAACCAGATGTTCGACAAGACCATGAAACTCCTGTCGGAATACATGAACTTCCAGCGCGTCCAGGACCTGGAAACGCGGATTAACAATATGAAATAGAGGGCGTTGGGAATCGTAGCTAGACGCATATTTAGGAGTGATTTATGGATGGTAACTATAAAGTTGTTTGGGAATATCTTCCTAAAGAATTCGAATACTTAAAAGAACCAATTACTAAAGCTCTTTTACAATATGAGATATACGACGATGCTAAACTGTTAAATCTGCTAAAAAATATAACAGACGAGTATTACTATGAATTAGCGGATGTCGGAGCTCAAATTAAACAGAGAAACGATTTACCAAAGTTAAATAAATTTATGAACGAAATTGATTGGAAAATTAGCGCTGAGGCATATCATATTTTCGTTTTTATAAATTTATTGGATTTACTTGATATTGAGCTTGAATAAATAAAAAAATGGAAGGCGGTAACGTTCATTCTAACCCCGAAGGGGTTACATTTCTATAACCGGCGGTTTCAACCTCCGGGGAAGGAGACGATAACAAAACAAAAAATCGACAAATACCCTTTTTTTTCCGTCCCGGCGCCTGCGGCGCCGGGAC
>JAFZAL010000036.1 GCA_017557195.1 Thermoguttaceae bacterium
ACTAGCTGAAGCGACCAACGGGAGCGGATTTTGGCAAGCGCGCGGTAGCGCGGTTTGGGAGCGGCGCCTCGCCGCCCGCCGGTTACAAAGAGTATCGTCCCTTCGGGACTAGCTGAAGCGACCAACGGGAGCGGATTTTGGCAAGCGCGCGGTAGCGCGGTTTGGGAGCGGCGCCTCGCCGCCCGCCGGTTACAAAGAGTATCGTCCCTTCGGGACTTTAGCGAACTACGTTCGCAGTCGCTATCGCGACGTAAATTTTAACTAACGATTATTTCTGAACCGGCTGCGTCCAGCAGGTCGGGTGTTCCGGCTTGCCGCGCATTGTGCAGCGGGCGGGAACCAACGCGGTGATTCTGGCGCGAACGTAAAGGTCGTCGTCCGTCATGGTATACTCAGCGTGAGTTCCTTCGACCGTCTTGAACGTCTCGCCGATGGATTCGGAATACGTGTTAATCTTTCTCGCTGGGAATCGACCCTCTTTGGGCGAATCAATCGTCGTGAACGCCTTGTCGAACCCGCGGCGCGTGCCGATAAAGTCGATTTTGTAATTGACGTCTTTTTCTGCATGGACGTCAACCGCCAGCGTACCGGTCGATTTATCGAACTGAACGTCGTTGAGCCAAACGCCGACAGCGGGATAGAAGTCGCCGCGGTTGAGGGCCTTCATCAAATCGACAGCGTCGAGCGTGTCACAGCGAACCATGACCGAGCCGCCGGCGGCAGTGTCGAAATCGGTGTAGAACGCCTGATAGTTGTGACGGTCGTCTGTTGCGGTTCCCATAATCAACGGCTGACCCCGGTCGGCGCGGAACGCATTGATAATGTCCCAGAACTTTTCCGTTGTCCAGAAGTCCGGACGAACCGGCAGACTCGGACCGCAGTTGATAAGTTCAAAGAACCGAATTTCCGGCAGTTCGCAAAGCCATTCCGGCTGAACGTCGTACCAAATCCAGTCCGGATGATTGAACATGAAAAAGACTTCGTCTTTGGGCTGATCGCCGATCATCTCTTTAATTGCCCGCAAAGACCAGTTGACCGCCTCGTAGCCGGAGCAATTGGGAGACATCTTGTCCCCGGTGATTTTTCGGCTCATGTACATTGCCGGCGCCTGACCGTCGAGCTTGTCAACGATTTCCTGCGTAACTTCCGCCCGGGAATTAATCAGGTTGGAGTGAACCTGTACGCCGTCGGCGCCGTGGGTTGTCAGCTCGTGCCCGGGAATGAGCAGAAAGCGGTCTTCCTGATTGAGCAGCGCGGAAACCTCGTCGAAGTTTCTCATTCGAAGCTGAAGCTTGCCGCCTTCTTCTTTCGTCTCCATGGGGAAATGGTAACGGTCCTGACCGCGTTCGTAAGCCGCACGTTTCGGACCTTCCGGAGTAAACCATTTGTCTGTATCCGCCTGGAATCTGCCGTGGTCGGACGTAACGACGAATTCGTAGCCGGCGTCACGATAGAGAGAGCACGCCTCTTCCAGCGTCGCAGAGCCGTCTGACCAGAACGAGTGCTGATGAAGGTGCCCTCGACGCCAGCCGGGAATTTTCAGAGGGCTGACCGGCGCGTTGTTAAAGACTTCTTGTGTTTCCGAATACGCCAAAGACCCGGCGGAAACAAAGGCGGCAATAGCCGCTGACGATTTAAGAAAACTACGGCGGGAAAGTCTGTTCTTGTACATGTGCGCTCCTTTAAGATATAGTGGTAAGTGGTTAGTGGTTAGTTACGAGTTGCGAGTTGCGAGAGTTTTTTGCGTAGCGCTTGCGTCCTAGCGCTATGCACTATGCACTAGGTACTAGTCGTTCACTCGCCGCCAAAAAGTTTTTTTATTGCGCCCCAAAGTCCGGAACTCGGTTTTGTTTGCTCATTGCTGGGCTGGTCGTCAACCAATTCACCGTTATTTTTGCCGGTAATCGGGGCGTAATCCCGCTTTTCGATGTTTTCTTCCGGCATGCCGAGATCAACATTTTGCTTTTCTCGAATGAGCGTTCCGCCAACGAGTTTAAATTGACAACCGCAGTTTGGGCATGCAATGCGATTCGTTTCCCCGTCTTCGGGAATCTCAAACATTTTGCCGCATTTTAAACAGCGTTTTTCCATAGTTGGGATTTATTAGGTTAGTTAACATTAAAGTTGCGAGTTGCGAGTAGCGAGTTGCGAGAGGATTTTTTGAAGCGCTTGCGTCCTATTGCCTACTGCCTACTGCCTACTGCCTCTATTGTACATCAAAACTAATTATTTTTCAAGAGGTTGAGAGAAAATAATTCCGCATTACGCATTACGAATTACGCATTATTCTCCTCCCAGTCCAGACATCGGCGGACGGCTTTTTTCCATTGCTGAATTCTGCGTTTCGCTTCGTCCGGGTTCATCTGCGGTTTGAACACCCTTTGCGCCGTCCAGTTTTGAGCGAGTTCTTCTTCCGAACTCCACGCGCCGGAGCCCAAGCCCGCCAAATAGGCAGCTCCGCAAGCGGTCGATTCCAAAACCGCCGGACGGACGATGTCTTTTCCGTACAGGTCCGCCTGAAACTGCATCAGCAGGTCGTCAGCGGTCGCGCCGCCGTCAACGCGCATTTGGTCGATTGTCATACCCAAGGCGGTTAAGTCGGATTCAATCGCCTCCGTTAAATCGTTGACCTGAAACGCAATCCCCTCCAAAGCGGCGCGGGCGATATGCGCTGTTGTCGTGCCTCGAGTTATACCGAGAATTCCGCCGCGGGCGTTGGGATTCCACCACGGAGCGCCCAGCCCCGTCAACGCCGGGACGAAGTATACCCCGCCGGTATCGGGAACCGTTGCCGCCAGAGGCTCGATATCCGCCGACGTCTTGACGGATTCCAGCTTCAAACCGTCGCGAATCCACTGCACAGCCGCGCCGCCGACAAAGACGCTCCCTTCCAGCGCGTAACAGACTTTTCCGTTTCGCCGCCACGCGACGGTTGTCAGCAGATTAGACGCAGACCGAACAATCTCGTCGCCTGTATTGACCATTAAAAAGCAGCCGGTGCCGTAGGTCGTTTTGACCATGCCGGGCTTGAGGCACAGCTGACCAAACAGAGCCGCCTGCTGGTCGCCGGCGTCGCCGCATATCGGGGCGGAAAACGGGATTTGCGGGTTCTGCATAACGCCCAGTTCCCCGGACGAATCGCAAACCTCCGGCAGCATGGACGCTGGAACGGCAAAGAGTTGTAACAGTTCGTCGTCCCAGTTGAGCGTATGAATATTAAACAGAAGCGTCCGGGACGCGTTCGAGACGTCTGTTACATGCTTCCGCCCGCCAGTCAGATTCCAGATCAGCCACGAGTCGACCGTTCCGAATCGCAGCTCGCCCCGATTGGCACGATCTCGAGCGCCGGGAACGTTGTCCAGAATCCAGCGTATTTTCGAGGCTGAAAAATAGGCGTCGAGAATCAGCCCGGTTTTCTGACGAATCATTTCCGCCGCGCCGTCTTGACGAATTCTGTCACACAGGTCGCTGGTTCGACGATCCTGCCAAACGATAGCGGGGCAAATCGGCTTGCCGGTTGCCGCGTCCCAAACGATTGTCGTCTCTCGCTGGTTGGCAATTCCAATCGCCAGTTCGTCGCCCGGCTTGACGTTTCCCCGTTCCAACGCCAGCTTTGCCGTTTCCAACTGACTCTCCCAAATCTCCATCGGGTCGTGTTCCACCCAGCCCGGCTGCGGAAAATACTGCGTGAACTCCTTCTGAGCGGAGGAAACAATCTTCCCTTGAGAATCAAAAACAATGGCGCGCGAACTGGTCGTACCCTGATCTAACGCTAATATATACATGGTCTTGTAAAATTGGCTAACGTTTAACGAACTGTTCTATTGTGGATTATAACGAAAACGGAGATAAAAAGCAAGTAGGGAATATGGAGCGGGGAATAGGGAGTGGGGAATAGTAATTCGCCGAAGGCGAATTTAAAAACTACTGCCTACTGCCTACTGTCTCGGCTGCTCCCCGCCTGCGGGGCTTGACAGGGTTTTCTCTAGCCGTATAATTATAAATGATAACTATTCGCTGTCAGTTCAGATGGAGTTTCGTTGAGCGGGCAGCGGTTCCCTCCACATTTTATCCCCGAGAAAAGGAATTATTCTCATGTCCGAAAACATTACAGAACTGAACGAAGAGAATTTCGCGTCCGAAGTTTTGGAATCGCAAGACCTCGTCATGGTAGACTTCTGGGCGACCTGGTGCGGACCATGCCGCATGCTCATTCCGGTTGTCGATCAGATTGCCGACGAACAGCGTCCTGGCGTTAAAGTCTGCAAGCTCAACGTTGACGACGCCCAGGCGATTGCCGCCAAATACGGCATTGCCAGCGTTCCTGCCATTCTGTTTTTCAAAGGCGGCGAAGTTAAGGATCGTTTAGCCGGAATGCAGTCCAAAAACAGACTGACATCAAAACTGGAAGAATTGGCGTAATCGCCTCTGAGCCGCATTGAGCGGCAAACGCAAACGATGAAGATTCTTCAGATTATTCCCAACATGGCTCGCGGGGGAGCGGAACGGCAATGCGTCAACCTGTCTTTGGGGTTGGCGCGGCGCGGACACGACGTCCACGTTGCTCTCCTAAACCAAGTTAAGTTGCGAGTGGCGAGTAGCGAGTTGCGAGAAAACTACAAACCGCTGTCGGACGAACTTCTCGACGGCGGCGTGACGGTCCATTGCATTGGGAAACGTTTTAAAATCGACCCGTTGGCGTTTATTCGACTCTGCGACGTCATTTCAGACATCCATCCGGACGTGGCGCATACATGGCTTTTCGCACCCAACTGTTACGGCAGAGCGGCGGCGAAACTCTGCGGCGTCCCCAAAATTTACGGGAACGAACGCTGTCTCAATCCGTGGAAATCGAAGCCCTTTGAGCTTATCGACTCTGTTCTCAACCGGTTTTCGACTGCTGTTACAACCAATACAAAATCGTTCGAGAAAGACGGGTACGTCTTCATTCCCAACGGCGTAGACGTCAACAAACTCATCGACCAAGCCGGGCGAGAATCCAGGGCGGAAATTCTGAGTGAATTCGGGCTGAAGCCGACCGCGTATGTAATCGTTTGCGTTGCCCGACTGTGGCATCAAAAGCGGCTCAAATGGGCGATTTGGTCAATGGACGTCATGCGCCGCATGCATCCGGACTCCCATCTGCTGATTATCGGCGACGGTCCGCAGAGAAACAGGCTCATGCGGTATCGGCAGCTGTACCAATCGGAAGAATACGTTCATTTCCTCGGCGCTCGCAGCGACGTCCCCCGGATTCTCCGCGCCGCAGACGTCCTCTGGCTAAGCAGTTTGTACGAAGGACAGCCAAACGCCGTTTTGGAAGCTATGGCGTTAGGCGTCCCGACGGTCAGCGCCCGAATTCCCGCGGTTGAGGAATTCATAACGCATGAAGAAAACGGTTTTCTGGTTGACCCCAACGATATTCCCGGTTTCGCCCGCTGGTCGACGCATCTATTGGAAATCCCGGGATTAAAAGAAAAAATCGTCTCCAACGCCCGGGAAACGATTCATCAAAAGTTCGATCTGGAAACGATGGTTTCCGCCTACGAGAATCTGTATCAAAGCTGAATTAGCCGCTAGTTGCCAGCTTTTTTTGCCATTAGCTTGTGAAATCGTAGTTCAGACCGTTACGGTTGGAATCTCAAATCAACAAGCTAGAGGCTAGAAGCTAGAAACTAGAAGCTCAATTATTAGTCGCTGATAGCGGTCCAGTCTGTAATCTTGTTGCCATCGCGGCGGTTGCAAAGATTTCTGTGAATGTCAGTATTAATATTGTAATTGACGCGTCTGACGGACCCGTCGCAAAACGCCATGTTGAACGAAATGGCGTGAGCGGAACCAAACGGTTCAGTCCAGTCAACGCCTTTTCTGTCCTGACCAGGACCGCCGGAGCAAATACGCTGGTTGTCGTTGTCCGCGCCGTCGTAAGCGGATTCGTTATCGCCGTTGCTGTCGTTGTTGTCAACAATGTACTTGTTGGTATTGAGGTATTTCTCGCCAACCATATACGTATTAGTCAAACCGTCTTCCACTTCGTCTGGAGTAACTTCGCTGAACAAAAAGGTAACGCCGTTCAACCCGCCGGTGCTGTCTGAGCTGTCAGTTACATATTTCATGGAGTAGTCTCGCAAAGTATAACCTTCCTTGTATTTATACGAGTGAGCGTTTACCATGGCTGGCAATCCGCTACCAGCGATGTCATGTCCAAAAGTGCCGGCGTTGGTTGCATAGTCGCCTTTGATACACTCTAAAACCTGTTTCACATACTGAATTGGAGCAGAGCTTGTTCCTTTCAAACCGACGAAAGAATGGTCGCTTGCCTGAGTCATGTATTTATCCGATTCGCCGTCTTTGGTGGGATAAATATTTCTGGTTCGACGCGTTGGGCAGTTGATAATCGGAATCGGGTTTCTCATTCTGTCTCGAATAGCGTTGGCACGAGCGGTATCGTTCAATCCCAAACCCTGGTTGCGGACGTTGCCCTGTTCCATATAGTCGAGAATGCTGAAAAGCCAGCCGCCGGGCTGCTGAGAACCGTAGCCGCAGTCCGGCTCGCCAATCCACCAGTATCCCCAACCGCCTGACGGGAAGAATCCTTGCGCGGTAACGTGCGACGTCATGGCGCGGGAAATTTGCGTCAGGTTGTTAACGCAAGTCGTTCTTCGAGCGGACTCACGGGCAACGTTGACTGCTGGCAGCGTCAAGCCAATAATAATTGCGATAATCGTCATGACGACCAACAATTCAACAAGTGTAAAGCCTTTGCGAATAACAGGATTTTTCATAATGCAGTTCATGGTATTGATAAAACAGGAACTAAGAGTTGTTTTGACTTAATCAGAAATAATGATTATCCATCTATATATTATACTTATTAGACGAAAAAAATCAAATAGGGTTCGTCAAAAAAACAGGAAAATTTTAAAAGAGAGCGCAATTTGTTTAAAAAAGAGCAAAATAATTACATAAATAATCTGATTTATAAATTGAAAACTTGTTGAAAACACCTGTTTGCCATATTTTCTATATTGCGTATATTAACACATAAGTCTTTTTTTAAAATTTTTCTGAAAAAGTTTCAAAACTGTTCTTGCGAAAAGTTGGAAAAATTGCAATAGTACGGAATCGTTTTCAATGGATTGAAAACGTTCGCTTGACGGATAAGAAAAGGATTTCGATTTAATTGAGAAAGCCTCTTTCCGAAATGCCTGGCATGAAGCTGACATTTCCCTTTTTTTCGAGGCGTTCTCACGATGGAGAATTATTCATGACGAACCAAAAGGTCTTTTTTGGGCAATTGCTGACGGCTCTGACCGTCTTGACAGTTTTATTTGGTTTGGCGTCAGAAAGTCGTTCTGAGCAGGCAATGCCAACGCCGCCAGCTAATACGGTTCTTCTGGATTTCTATGGAACTTACTGTCCGCCCTGCCGCGCAATGAGACCGGTTATTGAGCAGCTCAAGAAGGCGGGATATCCTGTTCGGAGCATTAACGTCAACGAAGATCCGGCGGCGGCGCAGAAGTTCGGCGTTACCAGCATCCCTTGTTTTATAATGGTTTCTGACGGTCGGGTTGTTTACCGACATGTTGGCATGACGGCGCCTACCGAACTGGCGGCGGTCTGTCAGAAAGGCATTAACGACGCCTACGCCATGCAGCGAAAACGTCAGCAGGCTCAAGCAGCTCAGGCGTGCGTCCCTTGCGTTGCAAATAATAACGTTCAAAATATTCCGGCTGTCAGTAAAAACAAAATTGAAAACGAATCGGCTCCGTTGGTTCAATCAAAATCCGCCGATCTTTTAGCTCCAGAACGTCTCTTGGCTTCAACGGTTCGCATTCGCGTGAAAACATCTGTTTGCGATCATGGAACAGGAACGATTATCGATTCTCGCAACAATCGCGCTTTGATTTTAACGTGCGGACATCTTTTCCGCGAATTTGCCAAAGAGCATGGCGGAAGAATTGAAGTTGACATGTTCGGAATGTCGGCTCCTCAAAACATTGAAGCGAAATACATTAGTCACGACGAAGAAAGCGACCTGGGTCTGATTTGCATTGAAATTAAAAATCCGGTTGCGATTATTCCTGTCGCGCCGTTGAACTATCAGGCTCTTCGCGGCAGCGCCGTTGCCAGCGCGGGCTGCGATAACGGACGCGCTCCGACCGTTCAGCCCAGTCAAATCGTCGCTATCAATAAATGCCTCGGCCCGGCTAACATGTACGCGTCTGGAGCATCCGTTCAAGGACGTTCCGGCGGCGGTCTGTTTTCCAAAGACGGCTATTTAATCGGCGTTACTCTGGCTAACGTTCCAGGAGAAAATCAGGCGCTTTACAGTTCATATCCTGCCATTCACGAATTTCTTAACAGACAAAAACTGGCTGCGGTCATTACCGCTCCCAGAAACGATTCTTTCCAACTGGCTCAACGGGATAGTAACTACATGCCCAAAACCATGCCTAAACAGGAAATGAATATTCAGCTTACCACAGACAGAAGCATGGACGTTCCGGAACAAAAGCCTTTAACGTTAAGCAGTTTCTCTCAACCGCAAGCTCGCAGTATTGAAGACGTTCCTGAAGAAAGCCCGCAATCTTTTAATCTGACGCAAAGCTCTGACGAAGACGTAACAGATAACAACATTCTCCCGCCAGAAAACAATGAAGCTCCCGTTAAAAGCGCGTTTAAGGTTCGTCCAGACGTCCCGTATTGGCCGCCGCACTTTTAATTAGAATTAGTGGTTAGTGGTTAGTTTTTAGCGCTTAGGGCGCAAAGCGATTCTCACAGCTAAAAACTTGTCACTAACTACTAACCACTTACCACTCTTAACTATTTCCCAACTCATCTTGATACGTTTGCGTCAAACGTTTGACGTGTCCGGCAATAATCTGGCGAAGCTCTTTCGGTTCGACTACGGTTGCTTCTGCGCCGTAGCCGAGAATCCACCAGGAAATCTCGTTTAAGCCGCTGACAATTGTCTCGAAACGCAGTGTGCGGTCGTTAATCCAGCGCGTTTTCTGGTTTTTGTGCCAATAGATTTCTTCGACGTTTCGACCAACTTTGAACGTAAAATCGACAACAACATGCCAGTCCGGTCCGTTTTCCGGAATGACGTTCCACGCATTGCGAAGATACTTTTCGTATGTCCAGTCTTTGGGACGCTTGAATCCCAGATTCAGCTTGCGCGCTTTGAGAATTCTCAGCACGTTGAACATGCGAATTTCATTATGAAGAGATGAAAAACCAACCGTCATCCAGCCATGGCGATTGAAAATAACGGCGTACGGATAAAACAGCGTTTTAATTACCTGTTCTTCCGTATACGAATTGTACTCCAGATCGACGACGCTTTGCGTTCGGCTGGCGTCCTGAAGCGTCATGTAGTATTCCCGTTTGTCCTCCTGCATGCTAAACGGCGCGCCGGTCATGTCGACGTTTTGATACGTCTGCTCGATATAATCGCAGGTTTCCGGGCTGAGATAACTTTGAATCTTGAGCGCGGCGGAATGAACGACTTCAAAAAAGGGAACCGTCTTTTTCATTCCGAATTCCCGGCAAAGAATTACCAGACAAACCGCTTCCAGAGTCGTCAGACCGACAGACGGCATGACGTACCGCGTGTCGAGGATTTCGTACTTTCTGGTTGAACGGTTGTATGTAACAGCAACGTGAAGCTGTTCAGAAATGAGTTTCAGATCCCGTTTGATGCTTCTCGGGTCAAGGTCGTAGATTTCGCTCAATTCCTCAACCGTATACCCTCGTCCCAGACTAAGCAGCTGAAGCATGTGAATCACTCGCGACGAACGATTGATTACCAGCGTTTCAGTTTTATCGTCAGACACCGGCAGCTTGTTTGGAGCATACTCCGGTTTTGGAGAGCGTTTCTTTCCCATCTTCTGATAACCTTTCTCAATCTTGAGTTGCGAGGGGCAAGACAATGCAAGCGACCAACGGGAGCGAATTTTTGGCTCTCGCGCGGAAGCGCGGATTGGGAGCGGCGCCTCGCCGTCTCGCAACTCGCAACTCGTTACTCGCTACTCTTTTGCCTTTTGCGCCAACAGTTTCCCTGCTTCAAAGCAGGCGTCGAGCTGTTCCTGAGTCGGTCGGAACTTGCTTTTAACGCCCGGCGCGACCAGTTCCCAGCCCATCTTGGGGAGGATTTCAGCAATCTCTTCCATCGCGCCTTTGCCCCAGCCGCAGGAACCGAACGCGAAGCTGAATTTTACTGGCGGTTTCAGACCGCCCAAATAGTTCAGAGCCGCCGCCATGGCGGGCATCATTTTGGTGTTGAGCGTTGCAGAGCCGACAGCCATCGCGGCGCAATCCAAAGAGGAATCCGCAAGCTGAGTCAGGTCGGAGGCGCGAACAAATATCTTTTCCACCGAAACGCCGTCAACGGAACAGGCGCCTTTGAAAATCTGGTCTGCCATAATCGCGGTTGATTGCCACATCGTATCGTAAACGATCATGACTTTCGCCTTCGTCTTTCGAGTTGCCCAGGCTGTGTACGCCTCTAAAATGGCGGGAATGTTCTTTCTCCAGACAACGCCGTGAGCGGGCGCGATCATGTCGATATCCAACGCCGCGGCGGACGGGAGCAGCTTAGCGACCTGAGCGCTATACGGCATGACGATGTTGGCGTAGTACGTTCGGGCTTCTTCCAGAATCAGGTCGAGCGGCAGTTCGTCGTCAAACCGTTCGCTGGTCGCCAGATGCTGTCCGAAAGCGTCCATCGAGAACAATAGTTTCTCTTCTGGACAGTACGTAAACATCGATTCCGGCCAGTGAACCATCGGGGTAAAAATGAACTTGAGCGTTCGCTTGCCAATCGACAGTTCTTCTCCGCTGGCAACGACTTGCGTCTTCCAGTTTGAGCCGTCCATGTACGCCTTGAGCGTATCCAGACACTTGGCGTTGCAGACCAGCGTCGCGTTCGGGCAGGCGTTCATGACGTCCGCAACGCCCGAGGCGTGATCCGGTTCCGCATGGTTGCAAACGACGTAGTCAATTTTGTCAAGCGGGACAAGTTCAGCGACGTTTTGCAGTAACTTGTCTGCGTAGAGGTACTTAACCGTATCGACCAAAACGTTTTTTTCGTCCTGAATGAGGTACGAATTATACGTCGCCCCGCGTTTGGTGTTGTATGAATGGAAATCTCGAATCGACCAATCGATGTATCCAACCCAGTGGATGCCTGGTTTAAGCTGTGTGTTCATTTTAAGTTGCGAGTTACGAGTTGCGAGGAGCATAGATATTATCGTGAGGGGAGCGCTTTGCGTCCTAAGCGCTAAGCACTAAGCACTAAGCACTATGCACTCTTTAATAAAAAAATAGGGAAAATTTCAGTCAACGCCTTGAAAATCTCAAATCGTGTATTATAATTATATAGAGTATTAAAAATATTTCAAGGCATAGCCTTGGAAAGTTGCGAGATGGCGCTACGCTTACTTTTTCTCGCAACTCGCCACTCTCCACTCGCAACTATCCCCCCTATCATGAAATTTAACAATATCGCAGTTTTAGCTGTAATTATTGCCTGTTTATTTGGATCGTCCCTGTACGCTCGAGAAAAGCAAAAACTGACAAAAGAACAGCTTCAAAAGCTGGAGGTGTCCTGGAAACCGTTTTCTGATGAAACTCCGCGGCTGAAAGAAACGCCCAGCGTCAACAAAAAAGACGTTGACGCCTGCGTCGAAAAGGCGATTAATTTCCTTCTTTCAACTCAAAGACCATCCGGCTGCTGGGGCGCGCCGACGAAGACGAAAAAGGTCAATATTTACTCCCCTATGCCTGACTCGCATGTTTCCTATATTGTTGGAACGACCGGTCTTGCGATATCGTCGCTTTGCGAGTGGGAAGATAAAGCCCCTAAATCTGTTCGAGATAAAATCACTCCCGCCATTGAAAAGGGACAAGCCTGGCTTATAAAAACACTGCCGGAATTCCGCCGGTCGTCGTACGAGACGACGCTTAACAACTGGGGACACATTTACGCCCTGTTCGCTTTGCCGCGTCTGTACGAGCGCGCTGAAAAGGCTGGCAACAAACAGCTGCAAAAACAGCTGGTTCTCCTTATGCAGGAACAGGTTGCCAAACTGGTTCGATACGAAAACATTCACGGCGGATGGTCGTATTACGATTACGAATCCCCGTCAACGCGCCCGGGGTTTGTTTCGATGTCGTTCAATACGGCGGCGGGGCTGGTTAGCCTTTACGAAGTGTCAGCGCTGAAAATCGACAAAGACATTCTTCCTGAAGGGAAAATCGCCATTCCGGAAAGTCTTATCAGCCGCGCTGTCGCCTCGCTGACGTTACAGCAAAAGCCGGACTTCTCCTATACGTACAGTACAGCCCATACCAACAGACCCATGTACGGCATTAACAGAGCGTCCGGCTCTTTAGGACGCACGCAAGCCTGTAACGCTGCGTTGTTGTACTGGACGACGCTTCGCACCGATGAGCAGATTCAGGACGCCAAAGACGGCAAAAAGGTTCCTGCCACCGCGCTGCCATACGCTCGATTTGTGTCACAGCAGGTTCTGCTCGATTCCCTCGACCGGTTCGTTGCTCGTATCGGCTGGCTCGACGGCGCCAGAAAGCATTCCGTTCCCCACGACCATTTCAATAAAATCGCCGGGTATTTCTATTATTTCGGACATCTGTACGCCAGTCAGGAACTGCTGGAACTGGAAAGCAAAGCGGATCAAAAGCGCATCGCCGCCCATTTAACCAGCATCCTCATGAGCGTTCAGGATCAGGACGGTTCTTACTGGGATTTCGTCATGTACGACTACGGTCAGCCGTGGGGCACCAGCATGGCGTTAATCAGCTTGGCAAGATGCTATGAATTCATCAAGTAGTTGCAAATAGCGAAATGACGCAAATGGCTGATAATTCTCTACTGCCTACTGCCTACTGCCTACTGCCTAAACTCGATGAAAACGCCGTCGTTGCAGTATCCGGCGGGGCGGACTCCATTTTTCTTGCAGAGACGCTGTACAGAAACAAGTTGCGAGTTGCGAGTTGCGAGTTGCGAGATGAGGAGTCAAAGCTTGTAATTGCTCACGTAAACCATAATCTTCGCGGAGCAGAGTCGGATGCGGACGAGCAGTTTGTTCGAGACTGGGTAGAGCAGCGTCAGAAGGACGCACCGTGGCTGGTCGGCAGGTTTACCCGGCTCAATATTCATACGGATTCCGACGGTCTGGAAAACGCCTGCCGCGAGGCGCGATACGCCTGGCTTAAAGACGTCTGCTGTGAAGTCGGCGCGAGGTATCTGTTCACCGCTCACAACGCAGACGACCAGATCGAAACCGTCTTGTTTAGAATCCTTCGCGGAGCGGGTCTGGACGGTTTGGCGGGTATCGCCCCGATTCGCGTTCTGACGGAGGGTGTAACACTCGTTCGCCCGCTACTGGGCATGACGAAAAAACAGATTATCGAACAGCTCGACGCCTGGAATCAGCCGTATCGAACCGACAGTTCCAATTTGTCGTCCGACTTCTCTCGTAACAAAATTCGCAACGAGCTGCTGCCGCTTTTGGAACGTGAGTACAATCCCAACGTTCGGAACTCGCTGACCAATCTCTCTACGCTGGCGGCGATGGCGTCAGCGGAAATCGACTCGCTGGCAGACGCAGCATTGCGTCAGGCGATTGTACGTCAAACCGGAGACGAACTGATTCTCAATCGTCAGCCGTTTCGTTCCGCCAGCCAATACATCACAATGGAATGTTTTAGAAAAATCTGGACGCAGCGCGGCTGGACTCAACAGGCAATGGGCTTGAAACAATGGACGCTTCTGGCTCAAATGGCGCAGTCAGAAGAAATCATGCCGCCGTACGTCTTCCCCGGCGCTGTTCGGGTCAGCGTGACAGAAGAACAGATGACGTTAAGTTGAGAGTTGCGAGTTGCGAGAAGAATTCGTAAGACGCTTTGCGCCTATTGCCTATTCCCTACTCCCTTTGCGTTGAGTTGCGAGTTGCGAGTTGCGAGTTGCGAGTTGCGAGAAGAATTAGTGAGACGCTTTGCGTCTACTGCCTACTGCCTACTGCCTATTGCCTCGCCGCCTTAGCTCGCAAACTTGAAGTTGAACAACCCGAATATCTCCTTCTTGCTCATCTCGTTCTTGCGAATTGTGTCCGCACCAGACAAGACGGTTTCGAACAGTTCGCGTTTCTCTTCCAGAACGCGCTGAATTCGTTCTTCGATGGTTCCCAGCAAGAGGAATCGGGAGACGGTAACAGAGCCTTTGACTCCGATTCGGTGAGCGCGGTTAATCGCCTGATCTTCAATCGCCGGGTTCCACCAGCGGTCAAACAGGAAGACGTAGTTGCAAAACTGGAGGTTCAGCCCAACGCTGCCGGCGCCGTAGGTCATGAGAATCATTTTATGTTTGGGGTCTTCCCGGAACCGTTTGATAACCTCGTCACGTTTGGAATGTGGGATTCGACCGGAGTATTCCAGCGGATGGAACTGCTCCAGCTGAGCGCGCATTTTGTCAATCGTTTCCGTCCAGAGGGAAAAGACGATGGCCTTCTGACCCGAGGCGGCGATTTCTTCCATGTCCGCCGCCAGACGAGCCATTTTCGGGCTGTCGCCGGTAACGGGATCGAAGTTGCAAATCTGCTTGAGCTTTGTAATAAGCTGTAAGACGTGCTGAATGGTAGCCGTCTCGCCCATCTCGTTGATCTGTTCAACGCCGTTCTCTTCCGCGTTCATATACGATTCCCTTTGCGAGGGCGACATTTCCAGTTCCAGATCTCGAACCAGCCGCGGCGGCATGTCGGTCATAACTTTATCTTTCGTTCTCCGGAGAATATGATCCCCGATAGCGCGTCCCATCTGTGACGGCTTCATTTCCGGAGACAGATAGCCGGGGGAAAGCCACTCGAAAATGCTGACCAGATCGTTGGCGCTGTTTTCAATCGGCGTGCCGGTTAACGCCCAGGAGCGTTTGCGGTGTATCGCCTTGACAGCTTTGTGCGTTGACCCCGTCTGATTTTTGATTCGCTGCGCCTCGTCCAGAACGCACAGGTCAAATTTAATGCCCGGCGGCGTAAACTTCTGGACTTTCCCGTTTTCGTCGATAAACTCTTTTTCCCGCGGCGAGTACAGTTCCCTGTCGCGATGCAACAGTTCGTAGTTGGCGATTTTTACCGGCGTGTTGTCCAGTTCCCAAATCCATTTTCGACGCGCCTGATCGCCTTCGATAATTTCCACCGGGATTTCCGGCGCCCAGAGATCAAACTCTCGTTTCCAGTTTGTTACCAGCGGTTTGGGACAGACGAGCAAAACCGACTTCACAGCGCCGGAACGAATCATCAGACGAATGGTTGTAATGGACTGCATCGTCTTGCCCAATCCCATTTCGTCCGCCAGAATCGCGGAACTGCGCGGATACAGGAACCCGATTCCCTGCCACTGATACGGGAACGGCTCGAACGGAAACACCAGCTCTTTGCTCGAAAAGAGCTGTTCCAGCGGCGGCTGAAGCAAATGCTTTAACCGGTCTTCCAGCTTGACCAGCTCGACCGGGACTTGCAGATGAGTAAAATGCGTCGGACGCGACGCGGTCCCGTTAAACGGCGAGGCGTTGTTGAGCTTGTCGCCCTCTTCCCCCTTGATTTTCGCCTCGCTACACAGCGTTTTCGACTCGCCAAAGATAAAGCTCTTTACCAGAATTTTCGGACGTCCGATTTTAATCGACGCCGTCATCGGCTCAGGAATCGTCAAAGAGAACGGCGTGAGCGCTTTAACGTGCATACCTCGCCTGACAATGCGGTTCATTTTCTCCCCGATCTGAGAGAACCGCACCGGACGCAGCGTCGGCAGAGCTGAATTGTCAAGCATTGTTAGGGAATAGGGAGTAGGGAATGGGGAATAGGGAGTGGTAAGTAGTTAGTGGTAAGTGGTAAGGACGCAAGCGTTATTCCTACTTACTACTAACCACTTACCACCATTGAGGCGCTTTGCGTAATTACGCATTCCGCATTACGAATTACGCATTGACCTCACGCCGCGCTCTTTTGCGCTTCGTAAATCGCTTCGCGAATTCGATCAAACGGTTCCGCCAAATCGTAGTCGATCTCTTCGTTTTGCAGGAACTGGCGCGCCTTTTCAGTATCGTCTGGAAAATGCCTGTCCGGATGTAGAAGAACGCCGTTCCAAATCATCGAAAACTCCGGAATCACGATACTGTCGTCGAACTTCGGAACGATTTTCCCCTTGAGCGCCTCGATCTCTTCCGAAACGTCCGCCTGAGCCGCTAGCGCAGCTGAATCCGACTCTGGCTGACCGCTCTCAGACGTTTGCTCATTGGTTCCATTTTCTATAGACAGGGTATTTTGACCTTCTTCGGCTTTATCTTTAACTTTGGCGTCTTTACGCAGTTTAGGTATTTCAGCTAACGCCATGGGAACGTCTATCATCGGACGAAGAGCCATAACGCCAGATTTGTCAGTCAGAATCAATTTGGGAGAAATCGTCGCGCGAACTGTCAGCGATCGGGCGATTTGCTCTCCGTATATATATGGTTCCAGAGTAGGCCCATACAAAATATGTTGAGACTTCGTCGCTCGCACCGGAGCCGTACAGTGAAATTCTACTGGACGTCCGTTGCGATTCAGCAGAAGATAGCCCCCCATTATACCCAATTCCCGGCTTTTAACAACAGTTATAAAGCCTAGGGCACAGAGGGATTCTTTTTCGGTTTGATTCATGCGTCTTGAATCGGTAAAGCCCGTATTATTCTTTAGATTGAGGGGGTCTTTTTCAATTATTTAGAATTTAGGAAACTTTTCCGATTACGTAAAAAATTTAAAATAATCTGAAAATTCGCTTGACATAAACAGGGCGGGATATTATACTATGGATAAAGTGCGATAGGGAGTAGGGAATAGGAAATAAGGAATAGTATTTCGCCTTTGGCGAATTTAAAACTACTCCCTACTCCCCATTCCCTATTCCCTTGCCTCCCCGATGTACACACAAGAGCCAATCACCGTTCAAACTCCTGCGAAGGTCAACCTGTTTTTTGAGCTGTTGGGCAAACGCCCGGACGGGTATCATGAGGTTGAAACGGTCGTGTCGCCCATCGACTTTTACGATACGATTCGAGTTCAGGCGATTGACCCGGCGGACGCTGGCGCAGACGGTATCGCGCTTTCCTGCGACTGCAGTTCCATTGCCGGATTGCAGCCAGACCCGATGGACGTTCCCAACAACGAACGGAACCTGGTCTACAAGGCGGCGAAACTGCTTCGAGAGCGTTTCGGCGTCAAACAGGGCGTTTCCATCGAACTGATAAAGCAGATTCCACCGCAGTCCGGGTTGGGCGGCGGGTCGGGAAACGCGGCGGGGGCGATTCGCGCCTGCGCTAAGGTTTGGGGCTTGTCGCTGACGCTGGAGGACGAGTTTTCCCTCGGCGCTCAGCTCGGGTCAGACGTCCCGATGTTTTTCGTTGACGGCGCGTCTGTCGCAACCGGTCGAGGGGAAATAATCCAGCCGAACCCCGTTGGGGCGTCGCTGCCGATTGTGGTTATTCGTCCGCCGACAGGCATTTCCACCCCAGAGGTTTATCGCCGCTGCCGAGTTCCGCAAACGCCCAAAAGCGCCGAAGGAATTCTCAGCGCCATGACGTCCGGCGACTGGCAGACGTTTAATAAACTCATTTTTAACCGGCTGGAAGAATTCGCCGCTCAGATTACCCCGTGGGTAGATAAATGTCGTAACGACGTTATGCAATCCGGAGCCGCTGGCGGCTGCCTTTGCGGCAGCGGTTCCTGCTATTTTGGAATATACGAATCGGACGCCGACGCCGACAAGGCGGCGGAAACGCTAAAGTCCCAAGGATGGAGACTGGTCGTCCGGTCAAAACTTTTAATGTAACGCGCCAAGGAGATTACAACGTGGAAATTACAGAAGTTCGCATCAAACTCATCGATGAACCCGTAGAGCGGCTTAAGGCTTTTTGCAGTATAACGTTCGATAACTGTTTCGTCATTCGCGACTTGAAACTCATCGACGGTCCCGCCGGCCCGTTTGTCGCCATGCCCAGCCGAAAAATCATGATGCGCTGTCCACGCTGCCAGGGGAAAAACCCGATTCGCGCCTCGTTCTGCAATCAGTGCGGATCGCCTCTGTACAACTTTGAACCCGCTCGCGACGAGTCCGGACGATCCAAGCTCTATGCGGACATCGCCCACCCGATCAACGCGGAATGTCGAGACAAAATCCAGCGCGCCGTTCTTCTCGCCTACGAACAGGAACTCATTCTGGCTCAACAGCCGGGCTACGTCTGCCGGTACGACGACTTTGACGACAGTCCCTTCGACGGCCCTCATTTCCGCCGTCAGCCAGACCAGCGATACGACAATCGCCGCCGACAGGACAACCGCTATCAGGAATCCAACGGCGTTTCCCGCCGCGTTGACAGCCGCGAGGAATCCCGCCCGCTGTCACACTTGACGCGCACGTCCAAACAAAGAACGCCGTCCAGCCAGGACGACGAGTTTGGGTCGGGGATTTACTAATGCGTAATTCGTAATGCGTAATGCGTAATTACGCAAGCGCTCCCCAAAACTACTCCCTACTCCCTATTCCCTACTCCCTATTGCCTACTGCCTACTGCCTATTGCCTAAAAAGTAAAACCGCGGTCCTCTGCTGACGTCCCTTGCCTGATGGCAGTTCTTTCTAGCCGGTTTTCCGCGATTTTACTCCCCTGGGGGCGAAGGAGGACGATAGTAGGAGAGAGGAGTTGACGCAAGCGATTCTGTCAACTCCTCGCTTCTCATTTCAAACTCCTTACAGTCCTTTCCTCACTTCTTGCTCTCGGATTTGGTCGATTCTTCATCGCATTCCTTTTTCTCGCCGTTGGACTCCTTCTTCTGTTCGTCACATTCTTTTTTCTCTTTGG
>JAFZAL010000006.1 GCA_017557195.1 Thermoguttaceae bacterium
ACGCAAACGTTAATTCTCGGTTCCGGCGCCGCGGGACTCAATGCGGCTGTTTCCCTCAAACGCCTTGGCATAGACGATTTAATCGTGTTGACCGAAGGGCTTCAGATGGGAACGTCGATCAATACGGGGTCTGACAAGCAGACATATTACAAGCTGTCGCTGTGCGACGAGTCGGATTCCCCGGAACTGATGGCGCAGTCGTATTTCGCGGGCGGATCGATGCACGGCGACCTGGCTCTGGTGGAGTCCGCCGGGTCGGTTCGCGGGTTTATGAACCTCGTAACGCTGGGCGTTCCGTTTCCGTTTGACTCTTACGGGCGTTACATCGGATACAAGACAGACCACGACCCGTTTCGACGCGCAACGTCCGTCGGGCCGTACACGTCCAGAGAGATGTGCCGGGCGCTGATAGCTCAAATTCCCAAGCTGAATATTCGGGTTGAGGAATCCTGGACGGCGATTGAAATTCAGCCGACGTCGTCCGGCGGCGCGGTTTTGGCGGTCAACGCGAAAGGGGAACTGACGGCGTTTGAGTATCAGTATTTGGTCTTTGCCGTTGGCGGCCCGGCGGGGCTGTACAAGACAAGCGTCTATCCGGTTCAGCAAACCGGGGCGATTGGGCTGGCTCTGCGAGCAGGCGCGGCGGCGGAAGGGCTTCCAGAATCCCAGTTTGGACTAGCGTCTGTCAGCCCGCGATGGAACGTTTCCGGGACGTACATGCAAGTCGTTCCCCGATTCGTCTCGGCGTCCGTCGATTCTCAGGGAAATCCGGTCGAACCGCTGCGCGAATTCCTGCCGGATTATTACTGTGACAAAACGCGGATGTTCTCCGATATCTTCCGCAAGGGATACCAGTGGCCCTTCGACAGCGGCAAGGTTCCAGACGGCTCGTCCATGATAGATTTATACGTCTATCGGGAAACGGTTGAAAAGGGGAAAAAGGTCTATCTGGATTTCCGCTCCAACGCGGAGGGGTTCTCTTTTGACCTGCTCGACAGCGAGGCGCGAGAGTATCTGGAAAAGTCCGGCGCAACGCAGGCGACGCCGTTGGAACGTCTGCAAAAGATGAATCCCGGCGCGTACAATCTATATCGAGATTTCGGCGTTGACCTGGCTCTTCAGCCGCTGGAAATTGCTCTATGCGCTCAGCATAACAACGGCGGATTGGCGGTCAATACGTGGTACGAATCCTCGATTGACCGTCTGTTTGCCGCTGGCGAGGTCGCAGGCACACATGGCGTCAAACGTCCCGGCGGTTCCGCCCTCAACGCTGGGCAAGTCGGGTCACTGCGAGCGGCGCAAAAGATTAAACGACGCCTTGAGACAACGCCGTCGACGCCGGGCGTTCAGGATTATGCTGCAATGGAAGACTTCTGGACGCAATGGTTTGAAAAGTCAGCGTCTGCGCCAAAAACGTGGCAGGAAGAACGCGACGAGTTCCAGACCAGAATGTCCGCTTTTGGGGCGGCAATTCGTAAAAAAGAAGAACTTCTTTTGGCTGTCGAACAGGCGAAGAAACAGTACGAACGAATTTTGAATTCCGGTTGTCGATTCAATCCGAGCGTTCCTCACGACGCTGCCGACGCGGCGTCAAACGTCCAGCTGTGCTTTGCTCATTGGGTTTATCTGGAATCGATTCTCTTTGCTTTGGAATCCGGCGTTGGGTCGAGAGGCTCTGCCTTGATTCTCGCCTCGGAAAGCGATGCCGACAACGTCGAAAAGGTTCCCGAGGACGTCTCTTTCAGGGAGAAAGTCCTGCAAACCAAATGGAATCCTGTTTCCCAACAGGTGGAAAACGCCTGGATTCCCCGACGCCCGATTCCTCAAAAAGAAACCTGGTTTGAATCCGACTGGGCAAAGTTCCGCGACGGATCTGTATTTGAAGAATAAGCAAACGCCGGGTTTTAACGAGCTAAAAGCCGCTGGCGAATTCCGGGATCGGCAAGGGTGTCGGCGACGAAATCGACGAAGCTAATGTCTTGTCCACGGCTATGTTCTGCCGGCACGGCGACGACATACGCCCCCGCATTTTTCCCCGCTCGGCAGCCGTTAGAGCTGTCTTCCAAAACCATGCAGTTTTCCGGGGCAACGCCCAGCGCTGCTGCCGCTTTAAGGTAAATTTCCGGGTTTGGTTTGCAGTGCGTAATGTCAGACCCCGTAATGGTTTTTGCAAACCGGGGTTCCAGATTGTAAATCGACAGAGTGTATTCCATAAGCTCTCTGTTGGTACTGGTCGCAATGGCGTGTGGAATGTTGTTTTCGTCCAGAAAATCGAGCAGATCCATCAGCCCCGGCATCGGCTTGAGCATCTTCGGCAGAAGTTCGCGAAAGACGACTTGCGTTTCATCGCCCAGCGCCTGCCAGTTATCGGTCAAGCCCAACTCACGGATAATCGTTTTCATGGCAAACTCAGTTGAAGTCCCCATAATCATTTTGTCAATTTCTGGAGTATAGATTTTTCCCCGACGTCTCGCGATTTCCTCAGACGACGCGTAATAAATATCTTCCGAGTTGAACATCAACCCGTCCATATCAAATAAAACGGCTTGCAGAATCGGCATGTTGTAAAATGTGAGGTCGTTAATGGTTTATAATATTGAACTAACGTGAATTTGAGAGTTCAACGAGCTTTTTAACAGCGCCGCCGATTATACCAAAAAAATACAATTTTTATAGGGAGAGAGCTAATTTTTGAGAAAAACGACTAAATAATCAGAAAAACTCTGGACTTTTTCTAAAAATAGAGTATTATATATACTAGATAATTGTTGGGAGATAAAAACGATTCTCCCCCAAAATGTAATACTTACCCATCCAAAATTACTATGGCTGACTGGTATTTAAAACACGGCGATAAAGAATACGGTCCGATGGACTCCAACAAGCTGAAACAACTTGCAGCTCAAAATAAAATTCGCCCAACAGACTATATCCGTCGCGGCGCAGACGGCAAATGGACCTTGGCGTCTCACGCTAAAGGACTTTTTAACGATGCCGCGTCCAACGACCCCTCAGCGCCGGCGCCTATCAACGTTCAATCAGGCGACACTAATGTTGGCATTTCACATCCGGTTCCTCCGTTTGCGCCAGCGCCCAATCCGGCTTTTACTCAAACGCCGAACGTTCAAGTACCAATTGCGCCGCCGCGCGCCGCGGCAATTCCCGTTGCCCAAAAAGCGGCTTCTTCAACGTCCAGCTCAATGAGTTTTGGCGATGGCTTGGAGTTTACAAGCAATTCCGCGCCTTCGTCGTCTTCTCCCAAAAAGGGCAAGAAAGGCAAAAAGAAAGGCGCTGCTCCAACGGACAACAAAACCATTCTTATTGCCGGCGCCGCAGGCGGAGCTGTTCTCGTTCTGATTCTGATTATCGTACTGGTATTCGTATTGCGCGGCAAAAAGAACAACAGCAATGACGTTCCGCCTGCAGAACAAACAACAACCCAAACCGAAGATGGAGCTGAAACTAAACCGGCTGAGGGAGAAGACGATCAGGAAGAACCAGGCTTCGGAGAAGTAGCTCCGGCAAACGAAGACGAGCAAACTGAGGAGGGCGACATTAAAGACGAACAGCCGTCTGAACAGGTTGCCATTCCAGAAAACGTGTACGACAGCGCTACTCAAAGCGCCAAGGTTGGGGACATGGAAATTAAAGTCGTGTCGATCAGACAGGGTACCGAGCCGATTATCACAAAGGGCGGCGCAGAAGAAGAATCGCCTGACAGGTCAACGATTATTACCGTTTCCGTTCAAAACATAAACCCACAAAAAACGGTTAAATTCACTCCGTGGTCAATTTCGCTTTCATCGGGTAAAAAAACTAATATCCGTCTTACAGACAAAGAAAATACTTACGGCTTTGCGCTCAAACCTGGCGAGTATTCGTCAAACGTCAAAAAGGAAACCAAAACGCTTTATTCAGACGACCCGCCTGTTACAGACGTTTTGATTTTTGAACGATACGTTCCAGGGGCTAAAGAATTGTTCCTGACGCTGCCCGTTCCCGGCGATCCAGGTCAAACTGTTACGTTCCGCATTGATACCGGAAACGTCGGCAAACCAGCAGGCGCAGCTCCGAAAGCTGACGCAGCAGATGACGGCGCGCCGGATGACAATTCAGAATCTCCCGTTGTTTCGGAATCCGCTCCGGAGGAGGATTATAATCCGGAAGACGATGACGAATACAACGAAGTCAACGGCGTTTCCGAAGCCCAGCAAAAGCGGGATCAGGAGGAAGCGGACGCTGAACTCAAAGCTCTCAATCTGGGCGACTAAATCCTTGTAACATAAATGAGCAACTTAGAAAGCAACGAAAAGCAGACTTCGCAGGAAGAAACGTCTTCTTCCTCACGTCTTCTTTTCGTTGTTTTTTTTGTCGTTGTTGTTTGTCTTACCGTTGCCGCGGGATTTCTCAAACCCCAAACGCCAGACCCGGTTGTTACAGTTCTGTCCGAGCCGGAAGGCATTATGGGAACGGAGTGTCGGCTGGGAATGGTTTTCAGCGCCAAAAAATCAAATTCTGTAATACAAAACGTTGCTCATAAAACTTTTCAAAACTGCGAAGACCAGCTTCGCATTTGGGAGACGGCGACGTTTAGCAACTGGATTGACGATTCCGAGATTTCCCGGCTCAATCGCGGCGAGGTTGACAAGCCGTCTGAGGAATTGTCGTATGTTCTTCGCGTCGCCAAAACAGCGAACAAGGCCACCCACGGCGCGTTTGACGTCAATCTTCGTCCTGTAATTGAGCTTTGGAAAAACGCCGCAAAAACCGGAGAGCTTCCAACGGAAAGTCAGATTCGAGAAGCCAGAAGACAACGCGATACCATCGACCTGGGCGGGATTTCCAAAGGATACTGCATCGATAACGCTTTGAGAATGATAATTAGAAACGCCAATCCGGAAGGCGCGATGGTAGACATCGGCGGCGACGTTGACGTTTACGGGAAATCTGAACAAGGAAACTTCTGGACGTTTTCCATTGTAAACCCGTTCGACTCGTCCAACGTTTGGGGGAAGTTTCGTCTTCAAACCGTTGAACGCTGGGAAAATATTAAAGAGGAAGTGTACACTACCAAAGCCGTTTGTACAAGCGGCTCGTACTATCGCGGTTTCGATATAGACGGCGTCCATTACAGCCACATTATTGACCCGCGTACAGGAAAACCTGTTTACAACGACACATCGCCCGCGTCTGTTACAGTAGTCGCATACGAATGCATGGAAGCCGACATTTGGGCGACGGCGCTATGCGTCATGGGCGATGACGGGCTGCAGTATCTTCCCAAAGACGTCGAAGCGTATTTGATTTTCGGACCGCCGGAACGTCCTCGCGTTGTTAAATCGAAGGGATTTCCGAAAGTTACCCTTGTAAAATGAAGTATTAACAAGACAATTCCAACATGACAAGCTCGCCAACCAATCCTGACAATAACATTGATCTCAGTCAGCCAACGCCGTCTTCTTTTTTGGACGATTTACGGAATAAAAAAACCGAAGCGTGGGAACGGTTTTCCATACTCTATGGGCGGCTGATTCTTTACTGGCTGAAGAATGCCGGCGTTTCTCGAGAAGAACGGCAGGACATGCTCTACGACATCGGCATTATCGTCATGGAATCCATCGACCATTTTCACAGGCAGCCGCATGTTGGCTCGTTTCGCAGTTGGCTGAAAAAAGTGGTTGAAAACACTGTCCACGATCGTCAGCGCAAATACCAGGAGCAAAGCGGCGCCCATGGCGTTTACGAGCCGGATTCTTCGGTTATTGAGTCACCGCATTCGTCAGTTTTACAGACCATTCTTAAACAGGAAGAGGAAGATAATAAAAAAAGCCGTCCGCAGTCGACAAGCCCTCACGCATTGGACGAAGACAATCTTTTTGCCAAAGGGTTAATGCAGGTCCTGGGAACGCAGTTTTCTCAGCGTGACATTTCTATTTATTATCAGCTGGTCTATGAGAATAAGAACTCCACTCAGGTTGGACAGCTAATGGGGCTGACGTCTGCCAACGTGCGGAAGATTCGGCAGCGGGTCAACGATTATCTGAAAGCAAACTTTGGCGAGCTGGACGACATAAAAGACATTCTCAACAGATTAAAGGATGAGCAGGATTGACGACTGAGTCCGATTCCATGACGTTTAGTTCTGAATTGTCCAGTTTTTTGACGAAAATGCGGGACAAGCTGGATAACAACGTCACGTTCGACCTTCCACTGACGATTGGTCAGTATCGGCTGGAGAAGCTTGTCGGCCGCGGCGGAATGGGAGACGTCTATCGCGCTGAGAACCTGGTTCTGAAAAGAACGGAAGCGCTCAAGTTCGTTCGATCAAAGCTGTCAGCCAGTCCGGAAGCAATCAAACGATTCCGGGAAGAAATCGAGTCCACCGCCAAACTGCTTCACCCCAACGTTGTAACAGTTTTTAATGCGGGAGAGTTCGAAGGACGACCGTACATGGTCATGGAATTTCTCAAAGGTCGGACGGTTCACGAATACGTTTGCAGACGGATGGAACTGGATTCGCCTTTGTCTGTTCAGGAAGCCGTTGACATAGTCGTTCAAGCGGCAAAAGGCTTGCAGTTCGCTCACGAAAACGGCTTTGTTCATCGGGACGTCAAACCGGGAAACCTCTGGATAACGCCAGACAAAACCGTCAAGGTTCTGGATTTGGGGCTGGCGATTGCAACAGCTCCGGGAACGGATTCCCATATCGTTGGAACGCCGGACTTCATGTCGCCGGAACAATGTTTTCCGGATTCTGTTCCTTCCCCTCGATCTGACATTTATTCGCTCGGCTGTACGCTGTTTTACATTCTGACTGGTCAGGTTCCATTTGGAGGGGAAGAATATTCGACGTCTGAAAAGAAGATGGAAGCGCAGCGATTAACACCTCTGCCGCCGCTGTCCGATTACAGAAAAGACGTTCCCGCTCGAATCCAGCAAGTTTTGAACCGCATGACAGCGAAGTCGGCTGACGACCGTTACGCTTCCATGACCGAAGTGATTGACGCCTTAAAGACGCCGTCTAAAAAAACGCCTGTATTTGCGGCTCTTGCCGGGGTTGTTTTATTGGGAAGCGTTGTTCTTTGGGGTTTGAACGCTCATAATAATACGTCTGTTCAGTCTTTGCCCTCGAATCATGAATCCGTCGAACCAATTCAAGACGTTGTCGCTCCATTTCCCATGGGCAAGGAAGCGGGCGAGAAACTTGTTCGCGTTGTTGACGGCGTCGAATACGTCTTTCGCTGGTGTCCGCCGGGAGAATTCGTTATGGGAAATCGCGGCGTTCCCATTTCGAAAGAAATGTCGGCAGAACGTCTTTTAGAAATCGTCAGGGAGAACAATCTTTTGAGTCCCTCTGATATAAACGAATTGGATGAGGATGCAAAGAATCTGTTACACGATTCGAGCAATCCTCACGATAAAGGAAGGAATGAAGAAGAGTTAAAGAATAAAATCTTCTCGAAGTTAAGCAACAGTTCTCGCGTTTTTAATGTTGAATCTGATTATAACGTTCCTCATTCTGTTACGCTTACAAATGGTTTTTGGATGTTGGACTGCGAGGTTACTCAAAAGATGTGGTTTTCCGTTATGCCGGACAGTACGGCAAACGCCGCGATTCTATCTCTCAATGAACCGGACAGCGCACCGGTCAGAATAGTCAGCTGGAATGACGCTCAGGAGTTCTGTCAGGCGCTGTCGGAAAAGCTGCACGCCGACGTTTGTTTGCCGACAGAAGCGCAATGGGAATACGCCTGCCGCGCCAATACGGAAGAATCGCCGGAACTGACCAACGCTCAGGCAAACTCCGCCAAATCCGGAATAAGTAGACCTGCGATTGCGCGAAGCTTTTCGCCCAACGCATGGGGACTGTACGAAATGCCCGGCAACGTCGAGGAATGGGTTGCGGACTGGTACGCGCCAATTACCGATTCGACGCCTCAAACCGACCCGACCGGTCCCGCCGCATCGAAAGTTGAAAAATACCCCGAACTGACCGACGCTAAAGTTCTTCGCGGCTTTAACTATCTTTATAACCCCGAAAATACGAACTTTTATTCATCGCGAGACGCTGACAATATCGACGCCAGAAGACACCTGTCCGGATTCCGCATTTGCGTTATTGTTGACCCCGACAATTGAGAAGTTTACGAAGCGTAAATCTTTTTTCCGTCCCTCTTGTCAGGCGTCTGATTTATGACTATAATATAAGTTATGAATAATAAAATAACACTTTTGGAATCTAATATCGGCAAAGCGCTGCTGGGCAAGGCGGACAAGATTCGCTTGGCGGTTGTAACGCTTTTGGCGGACGAGCATTTGCTTATCGAGGACGTGCCGGGCGTTGGCAAGACGCTTCTCGGGCGGGCGCTGGCGCGGTCGATTGACGGCGAGTTCAAACGAATTCAGTTCACGCCGGACTTGCTGCCGTCCGATATAACCGGGGCGGAAGTCTATAACACCGCAACCGGCGAGTTCGCGTTTCAGCCCGGTCCGATTTTCGCCAATATCGTTCTGGCGGACGAGATTAACCGAACGACCCCGCGAACGCAGTCAGCGGCGCTGGAAGCGATGGAAGAGAATCAGGTTACGTCGAACCGGAAAACGTATCCGCTGGAACGGCCGTTTATGGTCATCGCGACGCAAAACCCGCAGGAATTCGAGGGCGCCTATCCACTCCCGGAAAGCCAGCTTGACCGCTTTTTAATGCGGATTTCTCTGGGATACCCCAATCGGGAAATGGAACTGGACATTCTCAAAACGCATCAGATTGCCAATCGGGTGGAATCGTTAACCCCGGTTTTGACGGCGTCTGACGTTGTCGCGATGCAGAACGAAGTCTGTAACGTAACAGTAGACGACTCGCTGCAAAACTACATTTTAGACATCGTTTCCGCCACCAGAGAACTGGAAACGCTTCGTCTGGGCGTATCGCCTCGAGGCGCGCTGGCTCTGTACCGTGCCGCTCAGTCCTGGGCGTACTGCGACGGTAGAACCTACTGCATTCCCGACGACGTCCGAACGTTAGCCGTCCCGGTTTTAGCGCACAGAATCATTCCCAAAGGACATCTTCAGGAAAACCGCCGCCAGATTGCAGAACGAATCATCGAATCCATTCTGGAACAGATCGCAGCGCCGGGATAACAGCGAGTCGTCTCGGTGCGATTGTCAGGTCAGTCCGCACACGGATTTTACGGATTAGACGGATTTTCGCCGATTGGTTATTTTTGCTTCTTACTTTTTCTCTCCCCTTACTAAAGTTTTTTGGAAAGGGGAGTTTGA
>JAFZAL010000037.1 GCA_017557195.1 Thermoguttaceae bacterium
AGGGGGTCTTGACAAAGCGGGGCGGTTTAGTATAATAACGCCATAACGTTTGAGAAAGCGTTGTATGGCAGCATAGCTCAGTCGGTTAGAGCAGCGGAATCATAATCCGCGTGTCCGGGGTTCGAGTCCCTGTGCTGCTATTTCCGTCCCTTGCAACTTCCTGTAAGGGATTTTTCATTTCTTGCGAAAACTCCTTATTTATAGGGGCTTGCGGCTCAAGATTATCAGAATCGGCTAAACTTGACAAGCGGTTTCTGCTCTCAAAACTGCTCTCCTCTGCTCTCCTATCTGCTCTCCTGTTCTGGTCGGCGCCGGAACTGGTCAAGGCTTCCAATAGTTTGGGGGCGGCTTTCTGCGCTCTTAGCTCGTCCCAGCTTTGATAATGTTTCATTGCAACCGCTAAAGAATGCCCGCTGTAGTATTCGTAGCTTTTCGGGTCTAATCCGGCTTCCATCAAATCCCTGCAAAAAGATTTTCTCAAATTGTACGTATTTTTGATTTCAAACCCATTCCGCCGAAACTGCTTCTTTACCATTACGCCCGGATTCGCTCGCGGTGTGAATACCTTTACCGTTCCCGCCGGTACTGAATCGTACAGGTCGCGCAAGGCTTTTTCAAGCTCTTTATCCATAGGAAGGATTGTATCAGTATAAGCGCCGCTGTTTTCGGTCTTTGTTCTATGAAGTCTAACCGTTCCCGGCTTGCCGTCCTCGCTCCATCTAATCCAGTCTGCGTTCCATTCCAAACATTTGAATTCGCTCTCGCCTCTACAACCGGCGAAACGCATTAAACCAATTCGCGCTCTGATTTCCAAATTCGTACAATTAGCCATTACTTCCAGAGTGGCTTCACGTGGGATATACTCCCAGCGGCTTTGATTGACGGTGTTTCCGCCTTCCAGTCCTTCAAAGGGGTTAGAATCAACCCATTTCAAGCGCCGCGCCTCTATGTAATACTGCCTAACTCTCTGAATCCGTTTTCTTACCGTTGCTCTTGAAAGTCCGGCGCCGGCGGTATCATTGCCGCCCTTTTTCCTCGCCGCCGTATAAAGGTAGTGTTCAAACTCTGTAGCGTCCAGCGGGGTAACATCGCGCAAGCGTTTATTCTCTCCGAAAAAGTCAATCAGATTTTTTCCTACTTGTTTGAATACAAGCAGGGTCAACGGCTTTACATTCCGTTTTTGGAAGTGGGCGCAAATATCGCCGATTGTTCTTTCCCGGTCGCGGGTATCTTCAATCAGTCCCCATTCAATCAACTTCAAATAAAGTTTTTCGTCCTTTTCCTTTTGTTCCAGCGCCCATTTGAGAGAATCGCGGGTTTCTCTGGTTTCGATTCCGCTTGTAAGGTCGATAAGATTTTTAATATTCGTTTCCCCAGCGTCCCGCGCCTTCAACGTGTGAAAAGTCCATCGTCCGCGCTTGCCATTTTTCAGAGTGAACCAAACCGTGTAATTTCCTTTTGAATCTCTTTTAGCCATTATATTTGCCTCCTAAAATTGAAGTGTTCTTTGTAATTTGTGATTGCATTATAGCAACTTTGAAAATTTGCGCAAGCCCTTGCAACCCATAGCAAGGATATTTTTTCAAAAAAATTTTTTGGGTATTTGTGTGTTTTTGTGTTTGTGTGTGGGGGTCATACTTTTTCTTTCAAATAATAAAAATGAAGTAAAAATAAGACCCCCCCTACACAAAACACACAAATAAAAATGATTTATTAAAACCCCGTAAATTTAAGGCTCTTTCTAATGTTTATTTGTGTGTGAACAATTTACACACAATTACACACAAATACATTTCTATTCCGCCGGCGTAACATAATAAATGGTAGTCGGTCGCCCCTTTATCGGCTTCACGTCTTTTTTACTAATCCGTTTTTGTTCCTCCAATTCGATAAGCGCCTTTTGAAGTTTAGGTCTGCCTGTCTTTGTTCTGAACTGTTGCAACTGCGTATAAATTCCCCGTTCACTAATTCCATCGGCGCCGGCGTTGGCGATACAAAGGAATATTTTTCGGCGTTCTGTTTTTTCGCTGCTCTCTAAGAATCCAAACCGGCGGTAATTATCCAGCCCTTCCCCTTCTAACCATAAGGCGATCGATTCGGCTTCCCGGTATGTTTCTAATGGAACTATCGGCGGTAACTCAAATAAAAATGTTGGGGGAATTTCCATTTCATTCTCTTTCCATTCGCCCTTTTCGCAAAATTCCCGCGCCGCTTTAAGAGCGTGAATCACGATTGCAATTCTAATCGGTAATTCTGTACTTTTGGAAATAAAGGCGCATTCTGCGTCTGTATCCTCTCCCAGCGCTCCTTTTACTCGCCCTTTGTAGTCAGTAACCCGCTTATCCCATAGGCGCATAGCGTCTGAACAAAGGCGCAATTCTGCCCCCTCTGAAATGCCTTTAATGATTGTTTCTGTTATCATTTTCATTCGCCGAAAATGCTCTTTAATAACCGGGTCATCTGCAAGAAACTCCCCGGTTTCTGCGTTGTAAGTGTGCGGGTCGTTTTCGCTGTCTGGTATCCAAACAAAACAGAAACGGGAAAGAGTTCCGTCTTTGTCGCCGCCGCCCGCTTCAAGATAATTCCTGAATTTTTCCGGCGTGCTTCCGCCCCAGATTCCCCAGTAGGCGCGTTCAATGTATACCTCTTTAGATGTTGCTCGGGAAGTCCTAACCCCGCCGCCGTTGTAACCTGCAAGCCATTTTGCCTCTTCCCCTGCCGTGTTTGTCCTGTGTAACATAGCAAAGAAAGTAACCAGTTCGTCTAATAGTAAAGGCGTTCTGCAACCGCTTCCCAGATTATCTTTGACGAACCCTTCAAAGGTGGCGTCCGTTGTATAAATTTTTCGTTCAATCGGCTCTATTGGCGGTGGCGTTGGGTCTGCCGTTGGGTCTTTTTGGCGTTTCTGCCATCGTCGCATTTTTACGTCATACTCTTTCTCTTCACTTTTAAATTTTTTGTGAAACTCCCAGCTTACATCAGAGAGAAGGCTTTCGACGTTATCGAGAATAGGGCTTTTCCCGCCGCCGCTAATTCCGATAATTCCCAGCCATAAAACAGGGGGAATATACCAATTAAACCCCGCCAATAGTCTGACGCTCCCGCCGATTGTTCCCGCAACCTGCGCCAGTAAAACCGCCGCTATGGGCGCCGGGTCTTGTCCCTGCGTTGTTGCTATATCCAAAATATAATCCTGACATTCGCGGGGAAGGGCTTCTATTGGAAAGGGAACTATTTCATCGGCTCGCCGGCGGTTTGGGCTTCTTTCCCCTTCCAGCGTGAATTCGTCTGAATCGCTTGTTTCTGCGGCTGCGGTTTCTTTGTCGGCGTTCCGGCTTCCATAACCTTTTTTCAGTAGCTCCCGCGCCGCTTTGCTCTGGTCGCCGGCGTGTTCACAAATAGCGTAAATCTGAAAAGCATTATAGCCCCGGTTTGCTTCAAACCCTGTAGACGTGGTAAACGGATAAAATACCTGTACCCCGTCTATATCTTTAACCGTTCCAGAAGTCCCGCCGTCCTTGCCTGGTCTTGTCAAGTGAATGTTGCCATCTGCCGCCGGCTTGTCATTCCCCCAGCCGTATGTATGCATTAAATCTAAAACGTCCGTTTGTCTGACGTAACTTTCGGCGGGGCTTTCCCCGTTATATTCTCGCCGGCTCCGCTCTGGTTTCTTTTCCTGTTTCGGCGGCTTCTTTTCTCTCTGGTCAAACTGCTCTGCTGTCGTTATCAGTAAATCGCGCTCGTCTGCCGTCAACGTTGGAATAGAATCAAATCCGCCCTGTTCCAATTCGTAACCATTACCGGGGGCGGCTGCAATAAATCCGCCTTGTCCTCGCGTTTCAATCAAGACGGTTTTATCGTCCTTTGTCTTTGCAAGTTTACGGTTTTTTTCAATATTGGGCGCCCGATAGTAGAGGTGGCGCCCGTGTGGCGTTCGTTCAATCGTCAACCTCTGGAACAATTCCGGCGGGATTTTCTCTTTCCATTTTTGATATTCGCTCGCGCCGTTGTCAAAATCTATCACTTCCAAACCGCCGGAAACTTTCCCGCATACAAGCCCGATTCCGCAACCGCCGCCGGCATTGGAAAAGAGCGTTTGAAGTTCCTGCTCTGTCGGTCGCTCTGTCTGGTATTTCGTCCAGTATCCAAAAGGGGCTTTTAGTTTTTCCGGGTTTGTTGGAAGTGCGCAAAGTCCGTTTCTCAAATACTCCTTGCCGGCTGTAAGGAGTTTTGAATCGGTAAAAGGTAATTTATTCTTATCCATTTTAGGTAAATTGTCATTTTGTACTATTGACGCAAAATATTCTTATGATATAATAAAAATAGTCCTGCGCCCTAGAAAGTGTGTAGGAATTAAACCGGGTCAAGTGTCGCAAAAATCAACCCGGTTTTTTTGTTTGTCGCGTGTGTCAGTTCTGCTTGTCGCGGTTTCCGGCGGTTTCGTTTCTGTAGTGTTCAAGCGCCTCCGCCATATTTTCGCTTTCTTTATGCAAGAACCGACATCGCGCCAGAATCGCAAAACTGACGGCTTCCAAATCTTCCAGCGTCCGCCCTTTGGAACCATCGATATAATCAATGAGAATCAAATAGAGCGTTATCAAAAAGCCATATTCACTAAAACCATCGGCGCCGGTAAACTCCGCCGGGTAGTGATAGGCTGCGCTCAAAATTTCGTTGTACGTGGTTTCTGTTGGCGTTCGTCCTTTTTTAACCGTCCCAGCGTGTCGCCGCCGTTCCGTACTTGCTCTTTTACGCAAGAATGCACAAATCCCGTTCGCGGCTTCCGCGCTTGTCTGCCTAATAGTAGACGCAAGCCGTCCGGCGTTCTCCTCTAATAAATCAGAGATAAGCGCCAAAACCTCGCCTTCATTTTTCGCGTTTGCTATTTTCTGGTAGACGTTCATTTCTCGCTCTCCTCCTGCGTTCCTGCCGGCGCCGGCTGCTGCGCCTTCAACCATTCGGAAAGTTCCTGTTCACTGAATCGAACCTGTCCGCCGACAAAACAGAAAGGAAGTCCGCGCTTGCGCAAGCTGTCAACCGTTCGGATTGAAACGTTCAAGAGTTCGGCTGCGCCGCGTTTGTCAAGTAATTTGGTCATTTGAATAACTCCTATAAAAAAGTTTGTTTTCGGCTCGCTCCATCGCAAGCCCTTCTGTATAGCCAGAAAAGGTTTCTAAGGGCGGTCTTTGTTTAGGGTAGAATTTACCCTTTTTTAGAAAAACAAAGAAAAGAAAAACCCTAAAAAACACTTGTTTTCTAGGGTTATGAAAAAAATTTCAGAATATTTCAAGAATTTAACAGAAAATCTTTGTTTCAATCTTTAATCATCGTTATCGTTTCTCCGTTTATGCTCAAACTTGCTTGTTGCGTTATCTTCAAAAAAAGCGTCTGCCGCTCTATCTTGTTCCTCGCCTGTAAGGTAATAATTCCCAATCATAGCTCCCCTTGCGTTGTCAATTACAACTCGTAAAATCTTTTTTGTTCCATCTGGATTAAATCCAGCGCAATTCTCATTTACTCCCAAAATCGCGCAAATATCTTTATTTGTCAACGCTGGATTTTTTTCGATCAATTCCCGCGCCTTTTGAAGGTCTTTGTCTTTTACTCTATGGTTTCTCTGTTTTCGGCTCTCGCTTGTTTTGGGCGGCTGTTCTGATTCCGCCGGGGCGGTTTCCGTCTGCGCCGATACTGTCGGCGGCTGCTTCAATGATTCGACAACTCGCAATAATTGATATTGCAAAAACTCCGGGTGATTCTTTGATTTTTCAACCTTTGAAAAAACGTTTGCTTGCTCTGTTTGTGTGAGTGTGTCAAACAGAAAAAAACCGATAAACTCTGAACCGGGTTTCAAAAGGCGTTCAAAAAGTGGTACTGAACCATAGAGAATAGTTTCGTCAATATCGCCTAGAAAATAATATTGGTTTGCCTTTAATCGTGGGAATATCGATTCTTTTATCTGTAAAACGTATTTCATAGGGTATCCTTTCGCGCGTTTTTATATATATAATACCGCTTCCCGCCCGTAAAAAGTTCTATTATTTTCAAACATACAGAAAATATTTCTATAGTTCGCGTGCGTGCATTTGCGCATATTGCATTATTACCCCATTTTAATTAAGGCGCAAGGAAAAATTTTTGCGCTCGCCCGTAGGGCAATTATATATATCCCTTTACAGTACCTTGCAATTTTTCAAGAAAAACAGGGGGAAACGGCTGCAAAATACCCTTTTCAGAGTTCAAAAAGATAGAAAAACGGTATTATATCAACCTTCCAGGGCCGGCAAAAAGGATTTTTGAAACGCCAGTAGAACCGCCCTCGCCGGCTTCCAGTAGGTAAGAGAAAAGGGGCTGCCCCTAAAAGCTGCCCCTTCTGCCCTGGTCAAATTCTCTAACTGGAAACGCTCTGAATAATTCGCTGTGGCTCGTTTCCTCCCAGCCGATAAAGAAAGACGGGGTATAAAAACCCCGCCCCCAGAATCGCGCCTGTTGAATCCTAGCGGCTTGTTCCCGCCGGCTCGTGAATCCGCTCTTTCAAGACGTCGAGAAGGTCGGCTTGCTCGTTCGGTGTCAACTGGTCAAACAGGGTCAAAACCTGCTCAAAAATTGTCAACTGCTCTCCAAACTGCTCTCCTAAATTTTGAGAATCGCAAAAACCCCGTAAAAATAAGGCTCTCTCGCTCCCTGTTCGAGTCCCTGTGCTGCTAGATTGCAAGTCCTTGATTTTCAAGGACTTTTTTTGTATCTCGATTGTATCAAACCGAAATGAGACTTTTTTTGACGGTTTAACGTCTGTTCTCTTTATATTTTAGCTTATAAAACAGTCTTGCGGTTGACAGGAGAAAGTTCTGATAGAAAAATGAGGCTTGACCGGGGCTCCGTCGACGTCGTAAAAAGTTTTTTCTGTTATGTTCCCACGTTCGTCAAAATTCATCTTGACTTTAGCGTAGCCATAAATACACAAGCGCGGCTTGCCGTCGACGTCCCAAAATGCAATTTCTGTTTGATTCCAGTTTTCATCATATTTCCAGGTAACTTTAGCATAACCATCTTTACACAGGCATGGTTTGTCATTAATACCGAAATAGGATTCTTCTGTTTCATTCCCCAAATCGTCGTGTTTTAAAGTATATTTGGCAAAGCCGTCATTACACAGACGCGGTTTATCGTCAATGTCAAAATATGCCACTTCTAGTAGATTCCCCCGATCGTCATATTTCTTTGTGCGTTTGGCAAACCCATCTTTGCTCAGACAACGATCGCCGTTCACATCAAAAAATGCAGTTTCAGTGATGTTCCCCTGTTCGTCATATTTCTTTGTAACCTTAGCGTAACCGCCCTTGTGTAAACATGGTTTGCCATCCACATCGTAATATTTTACTTCGATTTCATTCCCTCGGTTATCAAATACTGCCGCGCCTTTAGCATAGCCATCCTTGAATAAACACGGCTTGCCGTCAACATCGAAATACGCCTCCTCGATTTTCTTCCCCCGTTCGTCATATTTCTTGGTAACTTTAGCATAATTATTAGAATTCCGGCATGGCTTATCGTCAGCGTCAAAATAACTGGCTCCAATTAAATTCCCTCGTTCGTCCACTTTAAATGTTAGTTTAGCGTATCCATTTCTTGTCAAACACGGCTTTCCGAGATTGTCAAAATAAGCCTGCTCAGACTTGTTTCCTCGTTCATCATATTTATAGATAATTTTAGAGTATCCATTCTTGCACATAAGCGGCTTGCCATCGACGCCCAAATAGATTAGTTCGATTCTGTTTCCCCGTTCGTCATATTTATATGAGCTTTTAGATGAGCCTTTATTGTGTATACAAGGCTTGTTGTCATTATTCCAAAAAGCCTGTTGTGTTACATTTCCCCGTTCATCATATTTCCATGTGGCTTTAGCATAGCCGTCCTTGATCATGGACAACTTGTTATCGACATTAAAAAATGCCTGTTCGATTTGATTCCCCCGTTTATCATATTGCAGCTTGACTATAGCATAACCTTCCTTGAGAAGACAAGGCTTGCTGTCCATATCACAATAGATACGCTCAATTTGATTCCCCAATTTGTCATATTTCACGACAACTTTAGCAAAACCATTCTTGCAAAAAAAAGATTTGTCATCGGTATTAAAATAAGCTTCTTCGATTATATTCCTCCGTTCGTCATACTTCCATCTGATTTTAGAGAAGCCGCTCTTTTCCAAACATGGCTTGCCATCAACGCCCCAGGATGAAATTTCTTTTCTGTTTCCCTGTTCGTCATATTCGTATTTAAGTTTAGATACGCCCATTTTGTGGAGACATGGTTTGTCGTCCACGCCGAAATAAGCTTCTTCGATTCTATTCCCCCGTTCGTCATATTTAAATGAGATTTTGGAATAATCGCGAACGTTCAGACGCCGTTGACCGTCCACGCCAAAATAAATCTGTTCTAAAACATTACAGCGTTCATCATATTTATATGTAATTTTAGCAAAAACATTCTTATGAAGACTCGGTTTACCGTCAATGCCGAAATAAGCCTGCTCGATTTGATTCCCCCGTTCGTCATATTTCCATGTGGTTTTAGCATAGCCATTTTTATGCAAGCGCGACTGACCGTCCTTGCCCCCAAAAAAGCGTTCGGTTTCATTTCCCCGTTCGTCATATTTACTGATAACCGCTGCAATCCAATTATTTGTCTGACACAATTCTCCAGAGGCGTCAACATACTTTGTTTCAACCTGATTTCCATACTTATCAAATGTATGAATACTGTGCATCCAGCCGAGTTCATTCATTATCAGATTGCCGTTCTGGTCGATGTATTTAATCTCACGCAGATTGCCATCCTTATCATACTGGTACGTCCGACGAGCGACGCCCTTTTTGTCCGGACAAGGAGCGCCGTCCTGGTCAAGATAGATTTTTTCGATAACGCGGCCGTACTTGTCTAACGCATACCGGAAACCGGCAATCCCTTGTTCGTCGGTGATTGGAACGTCATAGTTTCCTTTTTGGAACCGTTCTTCAATTACACGACCTTCAGCGTCCCGCTTAAGACGCATATTGCCAATCTCGCCGCGTCTTGTTTCCACCGAAGCGTCAAAAAGAGAATTATCCAGCGAGGTAATATTAGTCAAAACCGAAGAAGAAGCGGTATCGTCGTTGGCGAAAGATCGAAATTCCACCTTCTGCATTTGGTTGCCGGAATAAAGATACGACATCACGACCTTTCCGTTGTTGTCCAACGTGTCTCTTTGAACAAGCCGTCCATCTTTGTAGATCGGATAAACAGCAATCATCGGACGATCCTTGAATTCTGCGTTCTCAACAGGAATTGGAGTTCCTGCAGAGTTTACGCGTTCCAGCCGAATGACTTTCTGGTTTTGAGTGTAAATGCGATAATGTCCCTGCCGATGCGCCCTTTGTTCGGAGGTCAATGGGAAAATACCCTGGGGAACGCCCCAATACTCTACGTAATCAGCGAAATAGCCGACATGTACGCGATAATAACGATCCCACGTCCAGAGTCCCAGACAGGTAAAGAAAACCGCGAAGAGCAGGGCGGTAACTGACGACCAAATGATTTTCTTTTTTTGACGCTGTTTATCCCGCTGAATAAGCGTGTCCGGACTGACTTCCAGCATCCTCGCGATCACTTTCAGTCGAGAAACCTTGGGGCCTTCGCCGGACAGCGAAACGCCTTTCAACTCGTCGTGAATTCTGTCGAGTATAGCGTGAAGTTTGGTTTGACGCTCTGCGTTTTCCTCGGGCGTGAGGTGGGAATAATTGATGAATTCCCGATTCTTTCGCAGAATGGGCGGAAAACACTCAGTTGCCGGGTCGCTGCTGTTCGGCGTTCCCTCAATAATATACGGAATGATTCTCTCATAGCGCCCCATAAGGATGAAATTCTCGACTTCCTGATTTACCCAATCGGACTGTGCGCTGTCTGGACTGCAAATCACAAGAAGAAATCGGGAGTCTTCCAACTCTCGGAGAATAGACTTTCCCAACAACCCGGCAGACAAGTCCGTCATGTCTCGAAACAACGGCTTGACGCGTTTAGGATATTTCTTGCCTCTGGATGCCTCAAGTTCATTTCGAAGAACGGTCGGCAATCTATAGGTTTCAATTTTACGCTGGATTGTTTCAGCAGCTTTTTTGTTTTTGCTGCTGTAGCTGATAAACGCGAAATATCGATAGGCGAGATTGTCTTGCATGGAATTCTTTCGCAAAAATGAACGTTTTACATCAAATGAAATCTTTCCGTATATTATTTGACAATTTCATGTTTGATTATATCATACGGGATGCCGCACAGTCAAGCGCCGACGTCGGTCCTAAATGTATTTCATCAATTCGAACGCCTCCATCAGTTTCTTTGGAAGGTTGATGGAGGCGCGTTCAAATGATTTCGAAATGTACTCAGTTGCTTTTCTTTTCCTTGAGTTTTTCAGAAACCAGCTTTTGCTGATCTTCTGAAATTGCTTTCATCTCTAATGAACAGCCTAACAATCCAGGATGAATTTGAATCGTGATAAACTCGTTTTCCCGGAGGATGACAAGTTCATGCGGGTCGTTACCGGTTTCTTTTGAGCGCATTTCGACAAAAGAATCGCAATTCTCGACCGGCTGACCATCGTAAAGAATGAAGACGTCTCCCGCCAGGATTCCATATTTCTCACTATTTGAACCAGGAGATATTTCCTGAACAGAAACATAAACGGGTAATTCCTCACCGTTGATGTCATAGCAATTTATCTTTTCCAAATTTCCCTGTTCGTCGTATTTGAACATAATTTTAGCGAGGCCATCCTTGTTCATACATGGCTTGTCGTCAATGCCGAAATAGGCTTCTTCGGTTTTATTCCCTTGTTTGTCATATTTCGCCGAAATTTTAGCATAGCCTTCATCACATAGGCAGGGTTTATCATTCAAATCCAGGAAATCGACTTCGGTTTTGTTCCCATGTTCGTCATATTTGAACGTAACTCTGGCATAGCCATCTTTGTTCAAACGTGGCTTGCCGTCAACGCCGAAGTACGCCAGTTCGTTTACATTTCCTTGTTCGTCATATTTAATCGTGCGTTTGGCAAAACCATCCATATACAAACAAGGTTTACCGTCAAGATCATAATAAGCAATTTCAAGAACTTTCCCTTGTTCATCGGTTTTAGTTACTTTCTTAAAGACAGCGTCCTTTTCCATGCAAGGATTATCATTAATGTCAACATAAAACTCAAGAGAGTTATCATTCATAATATGGAGGGGACGATTGTTTGCGTCAAAACATTCGTATCCGATTATATGCCCAACTTCGTCATATTTGAAATGGACTTTAGCAAAACTATCCATGTACAGGCATGGTTTGCCGGCTATGTCGAAATATGCTACTTCGATTAAATTTCTTAGTTTATCGTATTTCATAAAGGAAGTTGCATAGCCGTCATTGCACAGGCATGGATGGTTGTCAATGTCGAAAAAAGCTTCACTGATTATATTTCCTTGTGTATCGTATTGAATTTTGTTTTTAGCATAGCCCTCCTTACACAGGCATGGTTTGTTGTCAATGCCGAAAAACGCTTCACTGATTATATTTCCTTGTGAATCGTATTCAATTTTGTTTTTTGCATAGCCTTCATTGCACAGGCATGGTTGGTTGTCAATATCGAAAAACGCCTGTTCGCTTTCATTGCCTTGAGTGTTATATCTGTTTATAAGCTTAGAGTATCCCTCTTTGCACAGGCATGGTTTGTTATCTATGCCAAAATATGCTTCTTCAATTACACTCCCTCGTTCGTCATATTTCCACTGGATTTTAGCAACGTTATCCTTGTTCAGACACGGGTTATTATTCTCATCTTGATATGTCCGTTCGACTGGAACTCCCAGTTTATCGTGATATTCCAACGTAACGGTAGCGTAACCATCCTTGTTTAAACATGGAGCGCCGTCGAAATTTAAATTAGCAACCTTGGTCAAATACCCCTTATCGTTATACTCATAGTTGATAGTTTGACATATTTTCCCTGAAGTGTCAACAATCCTTTTCGTAGTAAGATTTCCAGATTCAAAAGTATTGATGCAACACTTTGGTTTAGGCTCATCCGATATTTTCATATTATCCTTGTAGAATAATTGAATCTCAACCAGGTTTTCCTGAATATATTTATATGATATGCGAACGACGCCCTGTTTGTCTGGGTTAGGAATTCCATCCTGGTCAAGATAAATTTTATCTTTGATTCTTCCGGATTCATCCAATATGTATTGGTAACCGGCAATGCCTTGTTCATTGACAGCGGGAACGTCATAGATTCCTTTCTTGAACAACGCCTTTTTTACGAAACCGTTAGAATCTCGTTCAAAACGTATGTTTCCAATCGCATTGTCCGTTTTTCCCAGGGATTGCTCAAAGTCAAAAAGACTCTCTAAGGAAACATTGGACGCTTTCTTGATGGAGGATTTATTATTTTTTGTAAAATATCGAAACGTCATCTTTTGCAAATTGTCGCCCGAATAATAGTTCGACATGATGATTTTTCCGTTATTATCCAATATATCTCTTTGAACCAGGTTCCCATTATCGTTTTGGTAAGAATATGCGGCGATTATGGGGCGATCTTGAAATTCGGCATTCGTTTCAGGGATTGGAGTTCCGGCAGAATTGACGTGTTCCAGTTTCGTTACCAACTTGTTCTGTTTATAAATGCGGTAGTGGCTGTTTCGATGCGCCCATTGTTCGGGAGACAACGGATAAATACCTTCAGGAACGCCGTTCTTCTCTACATAGTCTGCATAATAACCGATATGCTTCCCAGTAAGAAGATTTTCCACAGAAGGAATGTCCCCCTCAGAACGAAGATTCCAGATTCTAAATCCCAGATAGGAAAAGAGAGTTATTAAGAAAATCGCAAAGAACAATCCCCATGGAATTGCCTTCTTCTGCTTCATCCTCTGCTGTTTCTGAAGCTGTTTCTCCTGCTCCCGCTGCTTTTTTTCGAATTCAGCGAGTACATCCGGCCTGATTTCCAGCATACTCGCAATTATTTTAATTCGGGACATTTCATATCCTTCGTCAGAGAGCGAAACCCCTTTTAACTCATCGGTAATAGGATCAAGCAAGGCATGAAGATTGGCGTGACGATCTGCAGTTTCCTTATTGCTCAAGGAGGAATAAGTGATGAACACGCGCTTTTTGCGAAGAATAGGCGGAAAACACTCTGTTTTGGGATTTCCGCTGTTTGGTACGCCTTTAATAATGAACAGAATGATTCTTTCTAACCGTCCCATGAGAATAAAATTCTCAACTTCCTGATTAACCCACTCGGACTTTGCGCTGTTCGGAGAACAAATCACCAACAGGAAACGGGAATCGTTCAGTTCTTTACGAATCGATTCTCCCAAAAAATGCGCAACAGGAAGATTATTTGTATCAAGAAATAATGGACTGACGCCTTGAGGATATTTCTTGCCATTTGCAGCCTCAAGTTCATTTCGAAGTATGGATGGCAAGCGATACGAGTTAAGTTCTTTATAAATTTTATTCGCAAACGCTTTATCTTTGCTGCTGTAACTGATAAACGCGAAATAGTGATATTCGTGATTGTCTTGCATGGAATTCTACGTAAAAAAACAATGGTATGTATTATATATATTATTCAGTATATCATTTTGATAATTTATTACAAGAGGTGGAAATAGAAAAGAGTAAAAGTGATAGCTAATTTCTTCCTTTCGAGAGATTGATCGTTTTCAGAGAGCGTTACGCCCCGCAGCATGCGATGGACAGAATGGCGTAAAGCCATTGTTTTTTGGGAATAACCTCTTGCGATTTAATTCTGTAAATCTATATTATATAATAGGTTTTGTATAATTCTATTATTTGTTTGTAATTCAATGTTGCAGATTACAAAATATGTAGTATATTATTAAATGGGAAGTTTGAAGAGTAATCAGAACTTTCTGACGCGGTTATATGGAATTTAATATATGAATACATCAGATTTATACGATTTGACAGTCGCGATAATTGTTATTATATTCGCTATACGTGGATTCAGGAAAGGTTTAATCCACCAGATCGGCGCGTTAATATCAATGATAGCCGGAGTTGTTGTTTCCGTTCGGTTTACGCCAATGCTGGCAGCGCAGCTTCCAGGCAGCGAAAACGTCAGGTCTGTCAGCGCGTTTATTCTTCTGCTTCTTGCCGCGACACTGGTTGTTTGGGGCGTTGTCAATATGCTAAGCCGTATTATTACCAATCTCAAGCTCAACTCCTGGAACAATCAGATGGGTGCGCTTTTGGGCGTGGTTTATGGAATTCTTTGGGCGATGGCGTTGACGTTTATCCTTTTGATATACGCAGTTCCCGTTCCAGAATCGAAGATAGTCGTTGATGAAAACGGATTGCAGATTTCGCAAGCGGCTTCTAACGAGCAGTCTTTTATTATGGGTTCCAAATGCGGACCGCTTTTGACTACTGCCACGTTGTGGATAATCGACCGTCTTCCACAGGGCGGCGACGATTACAGATTCTATGATTATTTGCGTGAATGTCTTCAACGGAACGCCAATGTCATAAAGCAGGACAATCCTGATTTACCGAAAGAACCTTTTGCACCCAGCTCTACAGACGTTCCCGCTTTGCCTTCCGACGAAGAAAAACCACAATTGCCTATAACCGTTCCATTAGAGCCGAAAACGTGAGACGCTATTGAGCGTCAGCGTCGTTTGAAGATTCGTTGTTTTTTTCAGAAGAAACAATGCTTTTTTCGTACATGCCGTAGGACTTATAGGGAACGCCTCCAACGCGCTCAATGATTCTATTGACTTTTTCGTTGTCGGCGAACGTCCAGCCCAATTCCGCTCTGTCGTATTTCATAATCGTGTGGCCGTAGTCCAGCGTTTTATAGATAAGCGTTTCGCTCACGCCGCGGTTGCGGTAATCTTTATTGACGCACAGGGCCATAACGCGCCCGGTTTTAATGCGCCGGCTTGCCCATAAGGCGCGAATGAGTCCGATTGGCAGAAAGCCGTACCAGAACAGTTTGCCGTTGGCGTATTTAATCGCTTCGTTGAAATCGTCCAGCGTGATGGCGAATCCAACGGGTTTTTCACCGTCAAAGGCTAACAAAACCTGTTCCGGACGCGTAAAGGCGACCAGCTTTGAAGTGTAGTACTTAAATTCTTCTTCTGTCAGGGTAGCGTAGTTCCAATGAACGGTTTGAGCGTCATTGTAAACCGTCCGACAGGCGTCAACGTCGGACTGAAACCGTTTTTTATCAAACGGACGAACCGTTACTTTGGTACGATTGGAAATCCATTCGATACGTTTTGCCCATTTCTCGCGCATGTTGCTGTTATCTACAAACATCCAGGCGTAGAGCGTTTTGACCTGATTGTATCCCGCATTGAGAATCAGATTTTCGTAATAGGGCGGATTGTGGTTCATCATGTACTTCGGCGGCGTGTCGAACCCTTTGATGAGCAAACCGATCGGATAGTTGCAGGAATAGTCCATCGGACCGATAATCGTTTGACGCCCCCAGTTTTCCCGACTCCATTTTTCCGCAGTTTGAAGGAGAGAATTTGCAACCTCCTGATCGTTGACGCACTCGAACATCCCCCATGCGCCGACGGAGCTGTTTTTTTCTTCGTTCAAATGCGGATCGTCTGAAACCAGAATTCGTCCAACCGGCTTGCCGTCTCGGTACGCTACGAATTTTTCAGCGCGTCCGTAAGTGTAGAAGGGATGTCTTTTAGGATCGAGAAATTCTTTGACGTCAACAATCAACGGGGGAACCCAGTTTGGGTCAGCAGCGTTTATCGTCCATGCCAGACGAATGAAATCGTTTAGCATGCGTTTTCCGCGCACCGGAAGCGTTTGGATTGAATTGGAATTCATTTCGACGTCAGGACAGGGCGATAAAATGGATAAAATAGAGGATGCGTTTATACGTTTCCCCTTTGAAATTCAATTTGAGGAAACTACATAATATATAATTCGGTATATCTGTATAAAATTATAAGAGAAAAAAGATTTTCGTCGAAAGATGAAATGGCGCTGGAAAACACAAGCGGTTAGTAGAAAGAAGCGATTTTCTTAATTTGGAATTACGAAAATCGTTTTTTCAACTAACCGCTTATTCAATAACGACATATCGTTAACAGACGCGGGGTTTAAGATAAGCATTTTATACTATCTAATTCCAACCAGCTCTTTGAGCTGACGAACTTCTGCCGTTGTCAGACGTCTGTAAGCGCCCTTTGGCAGATTACCCAGTTTGACAGGGCCGACCGCAATTCGCGTCAGGTCAAGGACGTTGTGTCCAAGTCGGGCGAGAATGCGGCGGATTTCCCGGTTTTTGCCCTCGGACAGAATCATTTCTATGATTGACGTGCCATTTTTGTAAACCTGTTTGATTTTGGCGGAGTCTGCATGAACTTTGCCTTCGGCGATGTAAATGCCATCGCACATTTTTTTGATGATTTCAGAAGTTGGGACTCCTGAAACGTGAACGCGATAAATCTTTTGCACCTCGTACGACGGGTGAGTGAGCCGGTTTGCCAGTTCGCCGTCGTTGGTAATGAGCAAAAGACCTGTACTGTTCATGTCGAGACGCCCGACGGGGTACAGCCCCGGAACGTTTTCCTGAATGAGGTCGATGGCGCGGAGTCTTCCGTCCGGGTCTGCGTTGGTGCAGATGAACTTCTCCGGCTTGTTGAGCATGAAATAATGCCGTTTTCCCTGGTTGATGGTCTGTCCGTCAACGCGGACTTTTTGCCCTGGCAGGACGCAGAACCCCAGTTCCGTAACGGTCTTGCCGTCGACGTCTACTCTTCCGGTTGAAATCAGTTCTTCGCACGAGCGGCGGCTTCCCAGCCCGGCGGCGGCAAGAATCTTTTGAAGGCGTATGCCAGAACCGTCGTCGGCTGACGAATCTGTCGATTTAGAGTTCTTCCCGGACTTTGGCGCGCGTTTTTCGGCTTTGGCGCGATGTTTCATTTCCGGCAGCGGACGATCAGACTGGAGCTTCAGCCCGCCGTTTGCTTCGAGTTGTTCCCGATGTTTTTGTCTGCCTTGAGCCGATTTGTCGGTCAGAACGCGTTTGAGCGGTTTGCGAGCGCGCTTGACCTTGTCGTCATTGGGGGAGAACCCGGTAATGCGGCGTTTTCCCCGCGGTTGATCCGAGGATTTTACAGACTCGTAGACGTTCGGTTCCGGAATTCGTTCCGGCTGACGAACGTCGTCGTCATCGTCGTCAAAGCCAGACGGGTTGGCAGGATCGAAAACGTCCTGCTTTGGCTTTTTAATATTGTGGAAGAACTCGTAATTTTCCCGATCTTTAAGCCAGCGCTGCTTTGCTTCCTCGGATTCAAATTCCGGCATTTGGAGACCGCGGGCAGACGTTTTACGAGGCTTGCTTGAAGGACGAGCCGGTCGAGTACTGAAAGAACGTCCGGAACCGCTGGCGTAGGAGCGTTTCGGACCGCGAGCGGAGGAAGGACGGCTTGACGCTTTTTTGCTGCCGGGGCGTCCGGAGCGGCTGGAACTGGAACCGGGACGCGAGGACGATTTACCGAAAGCGGCTCTGCTGGCGGCGCGTCCGCCGGTTTTTCCAATCGGTTTTTGGCGATTATTGCGGGAATGGCTGTTTTGACCTGAATTTCTGCGCTGAGGCATGGTAGTATATCTTTCTAAAGGTGGTTTAATGTGCAGTTGAATCAAACTTATTGGCAACAGTTGTTAGGATAACAGTAGGGATAACAGCTGTTGGGATAACCGTTGGAATAACCGCGGGAATAACCGTTGGAATAATTGTATGGAACGCGAAGCGAGCTTTTATCGCGCGCGGGGTCTTGATAGTCTGCCGGTCGGAAGTCGGGAATTCCAGGGCCGATGTTGGGGTCCGGGAAGGGATCGAATTTGGAATACAACTGACGCTGGTATTGAACTGTGCCGTGCGGCTGATCCAGTCTCGGATAGGCGAAATACGGCGATTGACAGCAACCGGAAATGACGGCGGCTATGAGCAACGCAGCAGAAAGGGATATAAATTTTTTCATGTTTTATACGCTGGCGGCTTAAAAACGGAGTTTCGATGACGTTTTCTGGCGTCAGAAGCGTTCTAGGGCATGCAATAGTCTAAAACGACGGCGGACTCGGAATTGATGGGGGTTAAATGAACTTCGCCAATGGCGGCGGGCAGGAGAACGGAATGACCGCGGCGAAGAGGAATTCCAGCCGGGTCGTTTTCGACCTCAATTTCTCCCTGAACGACAAAAACAATGTGCGATCGATTTTGTCCGCCAACGGTAATCGGGCGATTAAATCGATAGCGATTGGTAATAAATTTTTCGCAGGAAACGAGCGTTTCGCGGGAATTGTCGCCCAAAGGCAGCTCTTTATGCGGGATGATTTTGCCTTGATCCCACGTTAGAGCGCGAATGCCTTCTTCGATATGCAATTCTCTTGTTTTGCCGGATTTATCGAGTCGGTTCCAATCGTACAGACGGAAAGTGTGGTCTGACGACTGCTGAATTTCAGCAATCATTACGCCGGCGCCCAGAGAATGAACCGTCCCGGCAGGCAGGTACAGGCTTTGCCCGACTTCTGGATGAAATCGATACAGCAGCGTTTCCAGCGCGCATTCTTCAATAGCCTGACGAATAATTTTTTCCGTAACCGGGAACCGAAAACCGGTGAAAATGAAACTGTCCGGCTCCGATTCCAGAACGACCCACGCCTCGTCTTTGCCGCCGTCGGTCAGGCACAACTCATTGGCCAGGTCGTCGTCTGGATGAACCTGAACGGACAGCTGGTGATTGGCGTCTAAAATTTTGAGCAGTAGTGGGTATCGGTCAAAATGTTTGTGGACGCCCATGAGCGTTTCCGGATAGTTTTCTACCAAAAAGTGAAGCGATTCTCCAGCAAAACGCCCATAAAGGATTTTACTCACGCCCAAACGATGATCTGTAATTTCCCAGCTTTCAGCGTAGTCGTCTCCCGGAGGCAGCGGTTTGCCTAACAGGGTTTCGATTTTCCGACCGCCCCAAAGAGCTCGTTTCAGCGTTGGTTCAAATCGCAAGGGATAGAGCGTTTCCGTTGAGGCGGTTGACGTCGTTAGCGTTGGAGTTTCTGACATGAAAAATGGGAAATAATCGTGTTATGGGCGCGTGTGTTTGTCTTTGCAGCTAAAAGCGCCAGAAAATCTGGAACGGGAGCTGAGCAAAGAGACGATTATCAGTGTATAATATACGATATAAGTATACTGATTATCCCGTATTATATACAAATATTGATTTCTCGCAAGGGGAAACTTTGCCGGAACTCCTTCCATTAATAAAATAATACGGTATATTTGAATAATAAGCAATCCCAATTTTGATAATCCGAATAAATTTTACATTTTATAAAAGCTGGAAAATATTATGAATCCGAAAGAAGACACTTTGTTCAAAGAATCCTCAATGAGCTTTGGAGATCATCTGGAAGAACTGCGCGGCTGCCTGTTCCGATGCATCCTTGGAATTGTGGTCTGCTTTATAATAGGTCTGTTTTTTGGATCGTCGGTGATGAATATCATTCAGCAGCCCCTGACGCGCTCTCTGGTTCGATATCTTGATAAGCAGAATCAGGCTAAAGTTGAGAAAATGATAGAGCAGGGGTATCCCAAAGAAATTGCTCAAAAAGCGTTTGACAGCGGATTGCTGGTTGAAACAATTTACATCCACAAAGACGAACTGAAAAAGATTTCCAGCAATGAGTTGGGAATGGTTGAGGTCGAGGCGCCGTCCGCAGACGCTAAAACTGAAAAAGACGCCGCTGCAGGAGAGGAAAACGCCAAAGCAGATCCGGCAGAAACAACGCCGACAATTAGTTCGGCGTCTGAAACTGTTAAGGTGGAACCAGTGAAAACGTCTTGGGAGTACATTGTCGATTTCTGGGATTATATGAACGGGAATCTTCCGAAAATTCAGTCTCAAAAAGACGTCTCGCAGTATGAAAAAAATCGAAACGAGAATTTTATTAAGGTGTACGTCTGGAAGTCCAAAAACGACAGCGACAAAGCTAAAACTCGCGCCATGAGCGCTCAGGAACCGTTTATGATATATATTCGGGCGTCGTTGCTGCTGGGCGTTATTTTGTCGTGTCCGTGGGTTTTGTACCAATTGTGGATGTTTATTGCGTCCGGTCTGTACCCGCATGAACGCAAATACGTGTACATTTATTTCCCGATGAGCCTTGCCCTGTTTATCGGCGGCGTTCTGATGGCGTTCTTTTGGGTGTTTGATCCGGTTTTGGGATTCCTCATGCTGTTTAACGACTGGATGAACATCGAGCCGGACCTGCGAATTAACGAGTGGCTCGGATTCTTCCTTATGCTGCCAATCGGCTTCGGGCTAAGTTTTCAGTTGCCGCTGGTCATGCTGTTTTTTGAACGTATTGGAATTGTTACTGTTGAATGGTACAAGACCAATTGGCGAATTGCCGTTCTGATTATTGGCATTTTGTCCGTCGTTCTTACTCCGGCAGACCCGACCAGTATGATGCTCATGTTCATCCCGCTGACGTTCCTGTTTGTCCTGGGCATCTGGCTGTGCAAGTTTATGCCGCGCCAAAAGAGTCCGTACGACGAGGATGACGACGAGGAAGACTACGAAGAGGACGAAGAGGACGAAGAGGACGAGGAGGACGAGGAGGAAGACGAAGAAGACGAGTCTGAAGAAGAGTCTAAGTCCGAATCTGACGAAGACGAAGCAGAGCAGGGCGATTAACAGGTAGCAGGCAGTAGGCAGTAGGTTGCGTTTCGCGCCTACTCGCCGCTCGCCTCTCGCAACTTTATTCTCTTTTTTTCACAAATTCTTAAAAAATCAGGAAATCGCTCTTGATTCCCACCCCTGTTTTTTGCTATATATACAGAAGATGGATTAATATTAGCCGCAAGCGCGGACAATATCCTTGTTTCCCCTTCCCGAACATCCCATTTCGCATAATGAAATATTTTGCCTATACCACAATAACGGCGATACTTGCAATATCGTTTGTCGGTTGTAAAACGATGAACCATCAAGCCATGTCGGCGTCGGTAGTTCAGCCGGACTCAGTTCAGTATTTGGGCGCGTCGGACAAATTGCAGCAGCCCAGAAAATCTACAGATTATGTTCATACTGATTCGCCGGTGGCAGACGCTGCATTGGAGGCGTCGGATATATACGCTCGCGAGCAGGGCGAGGCGACAGGTCTGGAATACGTTGGAAAAGGCTTTTATAATTTTTTCGCTCGCCCGTTCCGAAATAAAGACGAACACTGCACTCGCAACTGGCTTGGTTTTAAGGTGAGCGACATCGTAGAAGGCGTTCCCGCTCCGAAGGAACGCATGCTGCAGATTCGACAGTTGGGCGAGGCGGCAAAGGAAGTCGACGCCCAGCGGGCGGAAAATTATATCGCCGCTTTGACCGCGATTATCAAGTCTGACCCGGACGCCAACTGCCGCGCCGTTGCCGTTGAGGCAGTTGGAAAGTACAAACTGGAATCGGCGGGGTACGCGCTCAATTTGGCGTTGACCGATAAAGTTAAATACGTCCGAGTCGCCGCGTGTCACGCCTGGAAAAACCATCCCAACCCCAAAATGGGCGCGGACGCTTTGAATCGTCTGCTGTTGTCGGAAAACGACAAAGACGTTTCTCTGGCTGCGGTTCAGGCGCTGCAGGTTTGCGGCGACCCCTCCTCCAACGAGGCGTTGAATCGTATGTTGGAAACGGCAGACCCAGCCTTGCAGATCGCCGCCATGAACTCGCTGGGTTCAATTCATCACAGCGCGTGCCGCGACGTAAATCAATGGCGTCAATTTTGCAAAGGCGAACTCCAGACGCCCGGCGAGCCACAAAAGAAAGAATCCGTTGCAGGAGCGCTTCAGTTTTGGAAATAGAATAAAAGTAGTAAGTGGTTAGTATTTAGTGATAAGGACGCAAGCGTCTTATTTATTACTTACCACTTACCACTAACAACTTACCACTAACAACAGTTCCCTTTCCCTCCCCCCTTCCTATACCTCATGAATACGCTTCGATTAACCGATCAACTGAAGTTTTTTATCAAGTATGCAATTCGATTTACGCATGAATCGCAGGCGGAGGCGATACTGTTGCTTTTAGATGGATCGGCGGATTGGAAGCGTTTAAAAAATCTGTTTGAAACGGCTAACCGTCAGTATGGGGAAGAGCTTGCCAAATTGCAGGAAACGGGATCTGCAGCCGATTCTGAGTCTGCGGGTAAAGCGCCGGCTGAGTATCCGCTGCCGCGTCTGGTTGTTGTCGCCAATTCGGAAGAAGAACTGGCAGGCGCCGCCGAGGAAGGATTTATTTGCATTAATCTGAAAATGAGCAATTATCCCACCAACGAACGACTCACTCAGGCGCTGCTGGAAGCTGTCTCTGACGAACTTATTCCGACCCGGTCGTCTGTTGTAACGCTTTTTGGCGCGTTTGGCGCAGACGAAATCGACTCCATTTCTATTACGCATTTGGACGAACATTTTGACAGACTGACCGTTCACGATATTCGTAATCTTCAGACGTCTGTTCCTCTGGACGTTTTCAAAGCGGTTGTCGATTTGGCAATTGAAATTGGCAGAGACGGTCGGGAAGGCAAACCGGTTGGAACCATGTTTGTTATTGGCGATTCCAAAAAGGTTTTGGAACAGAGTTCTCCCGCCGGCTTCGACCCGGTTCGAGGATACGGCAGGGAAGAACGCGATATTACAGATCCCAAAGTCCGCGAGGGCATCAAAGAAATCGCCCAACTTGATGGCGCGTTTATCATCTCGTCTAAAGGCATTGTTGAAGCGGCGTGCCGAACGCTGGCGTCGACGGCGAAAAACATCACGCTTTCCAAGGGACTGGGAACGCGGCACTGGGCTGCGGCTGCGATTAGCAAATCCTGCAAATCTATTTCCGTTTCCGTCAGCCAGACCAGCGGAACCGTCCGTATTTTCCAGAACGGGGAAGTGGTGCTGAGAATCGAACCGACCAAACGCCGCCCCGTTGTCCTGCGAGAATTTGACGAGAATTAATAATGGGGAATCCTGGGTGCACGCATATTATTCGTGCGATAATATCTGAGAAGGGGATCAGAACCGCATCCTGAAAGGATGCCATTTCTATAACCGTCGACTTTAGTCTACGGGCAAAGATGCGCTTTACACTTCCCCTTAATCGAGTCAGTCTTTTTTCTTTCCCCCAGCGCCTAAAGGCGCTGGGGGGAAGAAAAAAGGTATTTGTCGATTTTTTGTTTTATTTTCGTCTTCCGCCCCGGTGGTTGAAAACCGCCGGTTATAGAAATGTAACCCCTTCGGGGTTAGATATCCGCATTCTCCTCAACTCCTCCCTCCTCACTCCTAACTCCTCACTAACTCCCCCCTCTGAATTAACCAAAAATCTTTTCTCTGGGGGGCTTGTATTCATTTTTTGATTTTTGTAAAATATAAGAAATCGATAAATATCAGAGTGCGGGTTCCCGCACTTGGAGACATTCCATTTTCTAACAGTAAGGAGATTTTTATGAAACGATTTATCTTCGCGTTGACGTTGATTGCGGCAACGCTGTCCTCATGGACGCTTCGCGCTCAGGACGCTCCCGCGCCGGAGCCGACTGCTATTGACGTGTTGTTCGTCGGCGATTCCATTACCGACTTCTGGGACAACGACGGCTGGGGAGCAACCAAGCTGGGATTGAAGGTTTTCAAGGAATACTACGACGGACCGCGTAAAGTGATTAATATCGGCGTTTCCGGCGACACGTGGGAACAAACCATGGGACGGCTCGATCAGGAACGCGTCGCCAACATCAAGCCGACGCTCATTCAGCTGATGATTGGAACCAACAACCTCGACCGCGGCGGCGACACGCAAAATCCCGCCTATACCGCAGACGGCATCGGCAAAATCATTGAAAAACTCAAGACGAAATGGCCGGAAGCGAAGATTCTCCTTTTGGGCGTCTTCCCCCGCGGATTTGAAAAAGGCAACCATTATCAAACCAGAATCGACGAAATTAATAAGCTTATCCAGAAGTACGCTGACAACCAGACCGTCTTTTATAAGGACATCGGCGAAATCTTTTTGACCGCAGAAGGAAAACTTGACCCGGCTCTGTTCCCGGATCAGCTTCACCCCAACGAAGCGGGATACTACAAATGGGCGGCGGCGGTCGAACCGTTCTTCAAGGAAGTCCTGGGCGGACCCACGGTCAAACCGGTTCCCCGCATGCCGGAACGTCACGCTCAGAAGCTGGAAGAAATCAAAAAGGCGGACGGTAAAATTGACCTCGTCTATCTTGGCGACTCCATTACCCACAACTGGGAACGACAGGGCAGAGAAGCCTGGGCGAAATACTACGGCGACCGCCGCGCGATTAACCTCGGATTTGGCGGCGACCGAACGGAAAACGTTCTCTGGCGTCTGGAAAACGGCGAAGCGGACGGCTATTCTCCCAAAGGCGTTATTCTCATGATCGGCACGAACAACACTCGCGCCTGCACGCCGACTCAAATCGTTGAAGGCATTCGCGCCTGTATCGAAAAAATCGGCGAAAAATGGCCGGAAGCGAAAGTTCTCCTTTTAGCCATCTTCCCGCGCGGAGCGGACGACAACGACGTTTTGCGTCAGAAGATTAACAAGATCAACGAAATCCTGCCGAAACTGTGCAACGGCGATCGCGTTACATTCCAGAGCATCAACGACCTGTTCCTCTCCGAGGGCGGCGTTTTGTCCCGGGACGTCATGCCTGACCTCCTTCACCCGGCTCCGGCGGAATACTTCAAGTGGGCGGAAGCCGTTGAACCGTTTGTCAACAAAGTTCTCGGCGGCGTTGCCGTCAACCCGGTTCCCCGCGACAAATGGTGGCCGGATCGTCACAACCAAAAGCTGGACGAAATCAAAAAAGCCGAAGGCAAAATTGACGTCGTCTATCTTGGCGACTCCATTACCCACAACTGGGAAAGCAAAGGCAAAGAAGTTTGGGAAAAGAACTACGCCGACAAAAACATCATCAACCTCGGCTTTAGCGGCGACCGGACGGAAC
>JAFZAL010000038.1 GCA_017557195.1 Thermoguttaceae bacterium
CAGACTGCGCGGACAGTGTAATTAATCGCTCGAGTCCGGGCGTTGGCGCCGTCCGCCCAATGACGCCGGGAAATGAGAATCATGCAGACGTACAGCGCTGCCGCAGCGCAGCCGACGAAAAATATCGTTGAGGACAGGGAGAACAGCCCGCGTCCAAACGGCGCGAATTGACCCGAATAGCTCCAGTCGGCAAACAGACGCCCCCAATTCTGGGAAAACAGGTTTGAACTCCAAACGGCAAACGTCAGCGGCGCGTTAAACGCCACGCCGAAAATATACGCCATGGTCAGGTTGGATGTAACAAACGAAGCCGCCATCCCGATAGCGCACATCGTTACGCCCAGAAGCCAGTACCCGATAAACGTCGCGATAAACAGCCCATAATCCGGGTTGCCCAGCCATTCCAACTCGCACAGCAGGCAAATCGCCGCGAAAAGCAGGGAGACGGAATAAATCCCAATCGCCGCAAGAAACTTCCCGACGGTGATGTCGAAGTCCCGCGCTGGCAGCGTCAGCAGCAGCTCGTCCGTTCCCCGCTGACGCTCTTCCGCCCAAACGCTCATCGTAATAGCGGGAATGAACAGGAGCATAATAAACGGATAAATCTTGTTGAGCTGTCCGAGGTTGGCGAGGTTCATATTGAAAAACTCCGCCGGCCAGAACGCGGAAAACGCGCATAAAAGCACGAATACGCAAATAAACACGTATCCGGTTGGACTGGAAAAGTAAGCGAAAAAGTTTCGCTTGAATACGGCTTGAGCTGCGTGGAAATTCATGGTTATTAAAAGTTGCGAGTTGCGAGTTGCGAGTGGGGATATTTTTAACACGAAATACACGAAATACACGAAATACACGAAATTTACGAAAAATTTTTAGAATAAAAATCGTAATTAAAAAATCCTTTATATAATTCTTTCGTGTTTTTTCGTTCTATTCGTGTTTTTCGTGTTTAAAAAAACTGCTTTCTAAATGTCTACATCGTTAGTCTGCTGAACTGTTCTTCCAGCGTCTTTCCGTCTTTGGTCAGTTCGTCGACGGAGCCGTCGAAAACGAGGCGTCCTTCGTTGATAAACAAGACCCGGTTTGCCATGGCGGTAACTTCCTGTAAAATGTGAGTTGACAGAAGAATCGTCTTGGTTTCGCCTAAAAGTTTGATGGTTTCCCGGACGTCGTGAATCTGGTTTGGGTCAAGTCCGGCGGTCGGCTCGTCCATGATCAGAACGTCCGGCTCGTGCAGCAGAGTCTGCGCCATGCCGACGCGCTGTCGATACCCGCGGGAGAGTTTCCCGATCGGCTTTCCGATAACCTCGCCCAGCTTGCACAGTTCGATTACCTTTTCCATCTGACGCTTTAAGACTTTGGCGTCCATGCCGCGGGCGCGCCCGAAAAACGTCAGCAAAGACCTCGGGGTCATGTCGTAGTACAGCGGCCCGTTTTCCGGGAGATAGCCCAAGCGCTTCGCCCCTTCAACGCGCTGGGTTGACATGTCAAAACCGGCGATTTTCGCCGTCCCGGACGACGGGGAGACGTACCCGGTCAGCATTTTCATCGTGGTGCTTTTTCCCGCTCCGTTCGGACCGAGAAAGGCGACGACTTCGCCTCGGCGTATGGAAAAACTCACGTCAGCCGCCGCCGCGAAATCTCCGTAGTATTTCGACAGCTTATCGGCTTGAATCATTAAGTCGGACATGGCGTTTGTAGTTAGTTAGGTTTAGGCGAGCCGGGGCGCGTAAGCCCCCGGTAGGCGACGATAATTCGTCGCCTATGATTAGGAGATGTAGAGAATATTACGTATTCCTGTTCCTCATATATTTATATTATACTCATTCAAAAGATTCTTGCAAGGGCGCTTAGACGAACGCTTTGCGGCGTGGAGTGCGGCGGCTTGACGCCGCCTTGTCCAACGACCCGTACATGTACTGCGACGAAACCGATAATCTTACCGGGTCGCGGACGAAGTCCGCTGAAGAAAATTTTACCACAAAGAACACAAAGAACACAAAGAAACAATCGGCGAGCGCTTTGCGGCGGAAGCCTCCAAGAATCTTTGAACTCGGCAATCCAACTGACCCTCTGGATCGCGGCTGTATCAGCCGCCAATGAATTAAATCACAAAGAAAAATTGCGTCCGTTTCATTATTTTCTCCGCCCGCTCTTGAATCAAACTAACTTATACGCTATAATTAAATTATTCAATTATTACCCCAACCCTCAGAAAAAGCCATGGATTTTTTTAAAAAAGACGTCGAACGTTTTGAAAAGATGTTCCAGAGAGGAAAATTTGATTTTTCCTATAGCTCTGAATCGAAAATGGTTTACGGAGCCAACGTTCTTCATTACGTTGCTCTGCAAGGCAATCTGGATCGACTTAAATCTCTTTGTGAACGAGGCGTGAATCTGTATTTACCAGATGGAAATGGCGTTCCTGTCTTGCATTATGCCGCCAAAAGCGGCAATCTGGAACTGGTTAAGTGGTTGGCAGATCGGGGACTTAAGGTTACTATAAAAGACCAATGGGGAACAACGGTTTTGCATTGCGCTGCCGAAAGCGGAAATCTGAAGTTGGTTCAATGGCTGGTTGAGCAGGGATTGGACGTTAAAGCAAAAGATGATAACAAAGCCACTGCCTTGCATGAAGCCGCTGGGGTCGGTAGTTTGGAACTGGTACAGTGGCTGGTTGGACAGGGACTGGACGTCAATGCAAAAACCGGCTTGAAACATACGTCTTTGCACCGCGCCGCTGTCAATGGCTCTTTCGAACTGATTCAGTGGTTAGTTCAACATGGCGCAAAAGTCAATGTAAAAGACGTCTGGAAAAACACCGCTATTCAATATGCCGCACAAAGCGGCAGTTTGGAAGCAGTTCAATATCTTTTCGAGCAGGGTGTGAAGATTAACACAAAAAACTTGATAAAAAAGACTATCTTGAGTTATGCTGCCCAAAGCGGGAATCTCAAGCTGGTTCAATGGCTGATTCAACAGGGATTGGACATGAACGCAAAAGACGAGTTCGGGAATACAATTCTTCTTGAAGCCGCCGCCAGCGGCTCTTTGGAATTGGTTCAATGGCTGGTTGAACAGGGACTGGACATTCACGCAAAAGATAACGAAGGGGAGTCTGTTCTGATTAAAGCCGCCGACAGCGATTCTTTAGAACTGGTTCAATGGCTGGTTGAACAGGGCGTTAAAGTCAAAGCCCCTAGAAATAGCGGAATAAGCGTTTTGCATTCTGCCGTCTGGAACGACAATTTAAAAATGCTTCAGTACCTGGTAGAACGCGGAGCGAATATCAACTCTAAAGACCATTATAAAAGAACAGTTCTGGATTTCGCTAAAGAACACGCCTGTAGAGAACTGATTCAGTGGCTCGAAGAACAGGGAGCTAAGTAATGCGGAATGCCACGTTGTATGTGACACTTTCGGAGTGTGAGAGTGAAACTCTCGCTATCTTAAGCGAGCGATAGCTCGCGATTTTTTTCTTCGGCGGCTGACACAGCCGCGATCCAGTAGGTCGGAGGGGTTGCCGCGTTCAGAGATTCTTGGCGGCTTTCGCCGTTGTCTCTCGAGTTATCTTTTACTTCATTTCAGGCGTTTGGTTATTCAATAACAGGGTTATCAGACGAGGCAGCGAGATTACATTCTGTTCGTTAAAATCGCAGTCGTCCATGGAAACGACATAAATAACAGCGCCCGTCTGATTGGGCTTGTCTGAAAGTTTCATCAGATATTTTACATAGCCGAAATCATAATCGCCGTCTGAAATCTGCCAGTATTTTTCGCCGTTTTCCGGGTCAATCAGATAGTTGTTCTGAATATCGAAAAAGTAACTCGACCCCTGCGTTTCGGTTTTGTTTGGAATGCCGTTGAGTACCGTATACGTTCCAGAAAACGTTCGCGAGTCGTCGTGAAAGACAAGCAGCCCGTTGGTCAGCGAGAGGAACTTTTTGTAATCTTCCGGAAAGAAGACGCCCTCTTTCAGCTCGAATTGTTCAATCGTCTTTCCGTCCAGCGGCTTGAACGATTTAATGCGGGTTATATCCGTCGGCTGAAATTGAACGGAGAAAACGTCGGCGAAAGCCTGCGCCAAATTCCGGTTATCCGATTGAAAACGATGGCTGGCAAGCGCGTTGACAGCGCAAACGAGCAACTGTCGAACCGAGTCCTTGTCTGCGGCTTGCCATAAAGAGAGTTTCATGTAATCGCTGGACGGTTTATCAAACATGAACGCCAGAAAAGCGACCAGTCCAAAAGAATCGATTCCAAAAGAAAACCGCATTTCCTCGCCGTCCGACGTCGTAAAAGCCATATCCGGAGCGATAAAACTGCCGTCTAATTCCGAGTTGAACGCTATCGGAGGTCCAATTTGCAAAACGTAACCGTTAAACTTTTTCGTCTCGCTGGCAGACAGTCGCCTGTTTTCCCCTAACGCGATTCGTCGATACTGTTTTCCGTCCAGATTGAAATTATTGCCGGGGAACTCGTTTTCAAGAACAGAAAACAGCTCGTCTATAACCTGACGTTCGCCGGGAAACAGCGCGGGCGTTACTTTCCATTGGAACGTTAACCGGTTGTACAAAGAGCGAAAGAATCGGGAAAACATAATCGGTTGGAATGCAAAAGGGGGAATGTAACAAACGCTGGCAAACAACAGCCAGTTTTTCGTTATTATACCCAACTCAAAACGAATTGTCAAGGAAAAAGTCCAATAATCAGAGAAACTTTTCCTTGACGGATTTGCCGTCAAGTTGGCGCCCAGAAACTGTAGTAGGCGAGCCGGGGCGCGTAAGCCCCCGGTAGGCGACGATAATTCGTCGCCTATGATTAGGAGATGTAGAGAATATTACGTATTCCTGTTCCTCATATATTTATATTATACTCATTCAAAAGATTCTTGCAAGGGCGCCGAGACGCTTAATATCTTTCTTCTCCCCCCCTCTGGAAAGTTTTTTTATTTTAGAGTATAATAGAAGAAATCGTTAGAAGAACGTTGTAAGATTTCTCAACGGAGTCATCACCATGAAAAATCGAATCGCTTTATTGCTATTGGCAATTATTGTTGTTTTGGGAACGCAAGTTTCCTTTGGACAAAGCGTCAATCGTCCTTTGACCCAACAGCGCGGAACGAAAGGGTATCCCAACATTGTAATATTCTGCGCTGACGCGTTGGGTATTTCCGACCTGGGCTGTTACGGCTCGGAAATCAAGACGCCGGCTATCGATAAAATTGCCGCTCAGGGCGTTCGATTTACTCAGTTTTATAACAGCGGTTCCGCTACGTCAACGCGGGCGTCGCTGATAACAGGGCAATATCCGCACAACGCCGGGCTGGGATACAAGCTGGTTAATCTCGGAATGCCGGGCTATCGCGGCACGCTTAATATAGACACGCCGACGCTGGCGGAACTGCTTAAAGTTCAAGCGGGATATCAAACCATGATGGTTGGCCGCTGGGGACTTTGCATAGACCACGACAGCAAAGCAGGTCAAGCGTTTAACTGGCCCAACAATCGCGGTTTTGATTTCTTCTACGGCACGACGGCTCTGTCAGACAACCAGTTTAATCCCGCCACCCTTAAAATGGGGGATAAACCGTTTCCCGCTCAGGGACAGAGTTATTACTATATGGACGCCGTCGCTCGCTATGCGGGAGATTTTCTTAACGAGGCGTCAAAATCGACTAAGCCGTTTTTTCTGTACGTCGGTTTGCCTGGTCCGTACATGCCGCTTCAGATTCCCACTTCTGAACTGAGAAGCCTGAGCGGATATTATACAATCGGCTGGGATCAGGTTCGACAAAGCCGCTATAAACGCATGCTTGCCATGCATACCATAAGCCCAACGACCAAACTTACCCCTCGAGATAAAGACGTTCCTGAATGGGGAATCATGGGTCCGTACGTTCGCTGGCAGTCGTTACGCATGGACGTCTACGCCGCTCAGGTTCAAGCCATGGACAGAGCCGTTGGGGAAATTCTCAACGCCGTTCAGATGGCAAGCCGCGGTTCAGACACGCTCATTATTTTCGTGTCCTCGTCTGGAGCAAACGCGACGGAACTACCGGAAGGATTCAAGGGTTCTCAGTACATGTCTCCCAGAACGAGATCCGGTCAGCCGGTTTTGTCGGGCAACAATCCGCGCATTGCGCCTGGAACGGAACAGACGTATCAGTCCTACGGCGTTCCGTGGGCAAACGTCAGCAACACGCCTTATCGCGGCTATGCGGACGATACCTACGAAGGCAGCTTGGCGTCGCCGTGCATTATCTCCTATCCGGGAATGGTTACCCCCGGCCGCGTTACCCATCAGGTTGGGCACGCTATCGACATCGTTCCTACAATTTTGGATATCGTCGGCGTTTCCTATCCGGCTAGCATCAACGGATACAAAGCCCCGCCTCTGCCCGGCATGAGCCTCAAGGGCGTTTTCCAGATGAAGACCAAAGAACATCCCCCGCTGTTTTGGGAATACAAAGGCAATATTGCCATTCGTTCCGGAAAATGGAAGCTGGTAGCTCAGTACAATCCCGCTGGGGAAGATCAGCGAGAATGGGAACTGTACGACCTGGAAACAGACCGGGCGGAATCGAACAACCTTGTTGGCGATTACGGCTCCGTCGCTCAGGAACTCTTCCGCAACTATTCCAGCTGGGCGAAGAAAAACAACGTTCGCGGCTGGAAAGAGGTTTCAGACAGAGTCAAAGCCGTTCAAAAGCGAGCGGTGAAAAACGCAGGGAAAAGAGATTAAGGCAGTAGGCAATAGGCAGTAGGCAGTAGTAATGTCTGCCAGTTCCACCTCTCCTTACCACTAACAACTAACCACTTACAACTAACTTCAAATGGCTAAACAAAAAAACAACTGGTACATCGGCATAGACGTTGGCGGCACCAAGATTCAGGCGTCGCTGTGCAAGGAATGCGGCGTAGTCGTCGCGTCGGCTCGAGAGGCTACTCCCCGCGAAGGAACGCCGGACGACACGATTAAAGCAATCGTCTCTGCGGTTTCCAAGGCGTTGGCGGAAGAAGACAAAAGCCTCAAAGATCTCACTGCGGTCGGCATTGCTGTGCCGGGCGTAGTCGACCCGATGGGCAACGTTGTCGGCACGCCGAACATGAACCTCGGCGGCGTCAAGCTCAAATCGATTCTGGAAAAGAAGCTCGGCGTTCCCGTTTCAATCGGCAACGACGGCAACCTCGGCGCGCTGGGAGAATCCTGGGTCGGTTCAGGGCACGGTTCCAAATCGATTATCAGTATCTGCGTCGGGACGGGAATTGGCAGCGGAATCGTTATCGACGGTCATCTTCTTCCCGGAGCGTGCGACGCCGCCGGCGAAATCGGTCACATGCACGTTCTGGACGACGGTCCGGAATGCGGCTGCGGAAACCACGGCTGTTTTGAAGCCATCGCCGGGCGACTGGCTATTGAACGCGACATTCGCGCTGCGCTGGCAAAGGGGGAAAAGTCGATTATTTCCGACCTGATGGCGCAGAAAGACGGGCTGATTAAATCCGGAATGCTCAACACCGCTTTAAAGAGCAAAGACCCGCTGGTTACGAGAATCGTTACAAAGGCGGCTGTCGTTATCGGTCGCGTCTGCCGTTCGGTTCGACACCTTATCGACCCGGAAACGATTATTCTCGGCGGCGGATTGATGGAAGCCTGCGGTTGGTTCCTCATGCCGATTATTCAAAGGGAAATCGAAGACGACCATCTCATCGCGTCCAAGCGAAAGCGGGAAGTCGTCTATTCCAGTCTCGGCGACGACGCTGTCGTTTTCGGCGCGCTCGCTCTTGCCAGAACGGACGTCAAGCGGTCTCCTTTCGACGCCGCGTTTAATATTCTGCCGGAATACCCGGAACTGAAATTGAATTCTGACGGCGCTATTGAAGCGAAAAAGAAGACGTGGAAAGAACCGTTCTATATTCGTCCTGACGGCAAAGAGAAATCCTGGAAACCGTCCTCCAAAAAGCCGGAACCGGACGACCTCGCCAGCGTCATTTCCGGCGGCGTAGAATGTCTGTTTGTCGGCTCCAAATCCGGGTCTGTCCTTTCAGACGAATGCAAGGAATTCCTTCAGCAGCGCAACATTCAATGGAAAGAAGACAGCATCCTCAAGACAATGCAAAGTTACAACAAATCGACAGCGCGCCGCGCGGTTATTTTCGCGTAGCGCGAAAATTAGGCAATAGGCAGTAGACAGTAGGCAGTAGTGAGCTGTTAGCTCCTGGCTGCTAGTCTCTAGCTTATCCATAAGGCGCCAGAGTTAAATAATTACGCTAAGAATGACAAGTCTCCAAGCTAATAGCTAGTAGCTAATAGCTTAAGAACTCAATTACTACTTACCACTAACCACTAATCACTTACCACTAACCCATGATATTAGACGGCAAAGCCCTTGCGGCAACCCTTCGTTCGGAAACGGCGCAGGAAACGGCGCAGTTTATTCAGCAAACCGGCGTTACTCCATGTCTGGCGGCGATTCTCGTCGGCGACGACCCGGCAAGTCAGGTCTACGTTCGCAACAAAGAAATCGCGTGTCAAAAAGCGGGAATTAAAAGCGTGCTGCACAAACTCCCCGCTGAAACGACTCAGGAAGAGCTCGAAGCGTTGATCGATAAACTCAACGCAGACCCGGAAATTTCCGGCATTCTCTGCCAGTTGCCGCTGCCCAAAGGACACAACGAAACGGCGATTCTGGATCGCATTTCTCCCGATAAAGACGTCGACGCGTTTCATCCGGAAAACGTCGGGCGAATTCTTCAGGGACGTCCCCGATTCCTGCCCTGCACGCCCGCAGGAATTATGGAATTGATTCGCCGTAACAACATCGAAACCAAAGGGAAAAACGCCGTTGTTCTCGGCAGAAGCGACATTGTCGGCAAACCGATGGCGGCTTTGCTGATGCAAAAGGGCGTTGACGCCACCGTTACGGTCTGTCACAGCAGAACAAGCAACTTGGCGGATGTAACCCGGGCGGCAGAGATTCTTATTGTCGCTATTGGAAAGCCGAAGTTCGTTACCGCTGACATGGTTGGCGACGGCGCGGTTGTTATTGACGTTGGAATCAACCGAACGGAAGATGGTCTTGTCGGCGACGTCGACTTTGACGCGGTAAAAGACAAAGCGTCGGCGATTACCCCGGTTCCCGGCGGCGTCGGCCCGCTGACAATCGCCATGCTGTTACAGAATACGCTCACGGCGGCGAAACAGCAATTTGCAAGCAGAAATTAGTCTGACAAGTTAGAAGTTAGGATTTGAAAGGCATTAGACAACAGGCATTAGGCATTAGATAGGGTTATCCTTACTATTGCCTACTGCCTACTGCCTATTGCCTTAAATTTTTTATTTCTCCTTCTTCTTCATCTGATTGGAGATAATATCAGAGACGGAATCGTCAAAGGACGCAGAGTCGGCGTCTTCTTCCATTGCTGGCTCCATAGCGGGTGCAACCATTTCAGCAGCGGCCTCCATAGCGGGAACTGCAGCGGGAGCCGCGAACTCGTATGCCGGTACGGGAGCCGCAGCGGCGGGAGCTATTTCTCGGAGCATTTCCATACGCGGCGCTCCTAACGCTTCCATCCTCGGCGCCTTGCGTCCGCTAAACCTGGCTCCAGACGCTCTGTCGGCGGCAATGTGCGCTTTGCGTTCCGCCGCGATTTTCTTGGCGTTCTCCGCCAGCCATGTATCGCGTTTTTTCGACAGGTCGAGAATCTTGGCGTTCAATTCCGCTCGTTTGGCGGTCTTTTCCTTGACGACCTTTTCAAGCTCATCTTTGGAAAGCCCCTTCATGTCTTCCGGGAGATACGCTTCTTCGACAGCGTCGAGAGCCATGTCGTCGTCCGCCAGCGACTGAACGAGGTCGCCTTTGCCCTGAACGGCGCGTCCTTTGGACTTAACGTTGTACGCGGCGCGAGAGGCGTTGGACACGACGTCGGCGCTTTCCGCTCGTCGGAGCTTGCCGAGAACGGTGGCTTGCGTTTCCATCGAGCCGTACGGAATAACCGTCGAGGAAAGTTCTTTGGTCAGTTTTGCAATATCGTCGTCGTAAGGCGTGCGAATGACAATCATTCCGCCGGTCTGGGCGATTTGAACAAACTGTCCTTCGCTCTTCTTGGCGATGTCCTGCCAGATGGGCGTCGTTTCATCATAATTTCCGCATTGAACCGTATTGATAATGATGAACTTTTCCATGGCGAGCTTGCAGGTTTCCGGATACTTGACGTCGTCTTGATAGTCCATGTGAGGCGGGCAGTCGCCGACGAGGAAAATAACCCGGTAGACGTTCTGGTCAGCCGGCGACCACGACATCTTTGTAACAGCTTCGTTGAGAGCCTGGTTGACGGACTCTGGAGTGTCGCCGCCGCCCGCCGCTGTAAAGGACTGCAATTTGGCGTAGACCGCGTCGATATCGTCGGTCAAGTCCATGATTTGGGTAACGTATTCGTCGCCCTTGTCGCGGTAAGAAATCAAGCCGATTTTGATTTCCGGAGCGGGATCCTGAGAGATAATCGAGTTGGCAATCGACCAGATTTTCTGTTTCGCGCCTTCAATCAGACCGGACATAGACCCGGTGGAATCGAGAACGAAGACGACTTCCGCCCGAGGCGTTTCTTTCTTCTCGGCGGGCTTTGCGTCCTGGGCGAACGCTGAACAGGTCGCCAGAACGGCAGCCAGGACAAACAAACAATGGAAAACTCTTTGACGCATAGTTTTTTCTCCTTTGAGGTCAAAAAAAGGAAATGAAATTCAACTTACTCTGACAATTATTACGGATGAGTTCTCATTTTGCAAGGGACTTTTTTGCGTTTTTTTCAGAAAAACTCAGTTCCGGCAAAATTGCCGGAAGAAATCAGTCGTTTTTTATCGATTTCAGGGGGTAAACTATTGAAATAATTTAATTGTGGAGTAAAATTTGGGCTGTTTCGTTTGGAAACGGAATAAACGAATGTCTAAAACCGCCTTTGAACAAAAGACGATTTGTTGTTCATCACTTTATTTTTACGAAAGGTAGTTTTCATGTCGCAGTATTCAGATGACGTATTGGCAAAAGTAATCGCCCGCAACCCGGGAGAACCCGAATTCCATCAGGCCGTCAAAGAAGTTTTGATGTGCGTCGCGCCGGTTTTGGACAAACGCCCGGAACTGGTCAAAGAAAAGATCGTCGAACGTCTGGTTGAACCGGAACGTCAGATCATCTTCCGCGTTCCGTGGGTTGACGACAAAGGCGAAGTCCAGATCAACCGCGGTTTCCGCGTTCAGTTCAATTCCGCCATCGGTCCGTACAAAGGCGGCATTCGTCTTCATCCGTCCGTTTACCTCGGAATTATCAAGTTCCTGGGATTCGAACAGATTTTCAAGAACGCTCTGACCACCACCCCGATCGGCGGCGGCAAAGGCGGTTCTGACTTTGACCCGAAAGGCAAGTCTGATCGCGAAGTTATGTCCTTCTGCCAGTCCTTCATGACGGAACTGTTCCGCCACATTGGTCCTGATACAGACGTTCCCGCTGGCGACATCGGCACCGGCGCCCGAGAAATCGGATACATGTTCGGACAGTACAAACGCCTTACCAACACGTTCACCGGCGTTCTGACCGGCAAAGGCTTGCAGTGGGGCGGATCGCTGGCTCGTAAAGAAGCCACCGGTTTCGGTCTGGTTTACTACGCCACCCGCATGCTTCAGGACGCGGGAACGGACTGGAACGGCAAGCGCGTTATCGTCTCCGGTTCCGGCAATGTTGCCATTTACGCCAACCAGAAAGCGACCCAGCTCGGCGGAAAAGTCGTCGCCATGTCCGACTCAAACGGATACATCGTTGACGAAAACGGCATTGACCTCGACGCCATCAAGGAAATCAAGGAAGTTCGCCGCGGACGAATCAAGGAATACCTCAATGTTCATCCAGAAGCCTCTTATACCGAAGGCTGCAAGGGAATCTGGACTGTTCCAGCCGACGTCGCTCTGCCGTGCGCTACCCAAAACGAAATCGACGGCGAATCCGCTGCCATTCTCGTTCGCAACGGCGCGAAATTCGTTGCTGAAGGCGCCAACATGCCGTCCACCCCGGAAGCCATCTCCACGTTCCTTGACGCCGGCATTCCGTTCGGTCCCGCCAAGGCTGCCAACGCTGGCGGCGTTGCCACGTCCGCTTTGGAAATGTCCCAGAACTCCATGAGACTGAGCTGGACGTTCGACGAAGTCGATTCCAAACTGCACGGAATCATGGACAGCATTTACAATCAGTGCACCGCCGCCGCGGAAGCCTACGGACAGAAGGGCAATCTTATGGCTGGCGCGAACATCGCCGGATTCGTCAAAGTCGCCGACTCCATGCTGGCGCACGGCGTTGTCTGATAAATCAGCAGTTCTGATAATTCAGAAGCTATAGTTAATCCGGGAGTTTCGGCTCCCGGGTTTTGTTTTAAGGAGAAGTCAAAAACGGGGAAGACGGTCTGGTTTAGGATAATAAACAACGTCAGTCCGTTTTTTCCGGTTTGTACAGCGAGAGAGAAAAACTTTTTTAGAAAAATCTCTGCTCCCCCCCTTGTCTAAAAAGACAAAAGGAATATACTGTATCCCGTTGTTTGAGCGACAAGATGTTCAAGCGGCAAGTATGCGCCTCTAGCTCAATTGGATAGAGCATCGGTCTACGGAACCGAAGGTTACAGGTTCGAATCTTGTGAGGCGTAAATTAAAGCCTTGCGTTTTACCGCAAGGCTTTTTTGTTTCTTGTAAAGACTCTTAATTTTAAGGACTTGCAACTGCCGCCAAAAGTCTTAGTCTTTTCCTTTGTAGAATTTCTTGACGCGTTTGAGACAGTCGATTCCGGACATGGACAGGACGTCGTTGAGGCATTTCATCGCCAGGTGGTCTTCCGGGAGAATCTCGTGCTTGCGCTTGACGGACGTGATGCACATGTCCATTCCCAGCGGGATGGTAATTGTCAAAAAGGCGCTTTCCAACGCGCTTTTAATCGCCATGCCGTCTGGACGTTTGGACGGCAGCATGACGGTGAAGTTGCTCAAGCCGCCGGAGAAGTGAACGCCCTTGAGGGATTCGTCCGCCTGAATGAGCTTCATGGCGTCGACAAGGCGGCGGAAGTTGTCTTCCATGTCGGAACCGATGGGGGCGATGCCGGGGTCGATAATGCAGTCGTCAATGGTGGAGCCGGGGCAGGATTCCAGAAACTGCTCGACGAGTTTTTTCGCGGCGTTGTACGTTTCTTCCGCCGTATGGCACGGGGCGCCGGCGCCGTCTACGAGCTGTTCGCTGGAAAGCAGAATCGGACGGAACGGCTGAATCTCGTACAGTTTGAACATTTCCGTTCTCATCGGGGAGATTGAATTGAGAATCGGCTTGAGTCCGTTTGCCTTTGCCGGGTCGTAGGTTTTCAAACCCGCTTCCGCCTGAGCGTAGTCTGGAGAGTCAATCGACAGCGGCTTGCTGGAAACGGTTTGAATCTCGGCAATCATCTTCGCCAGCAGGTCGGCAGGACGCGGTCCGACGTTGACGTCTAAATAGGCTGCGCCGGCGACGTCTTGCATCTTTGCCAACTCAAGCAAACCGGCGATGTCGCCGTTGTCGTACATCTGTTGAGTGGAGGGGACGGAGTTGTTAATTGACTCTGCAATTACGGAAAATCCAGGTATCATGATAGTTGCGAGTTATGAGTTGTGAGGAATTGACAACAGGGATCAGGACGCCATTGCCCTTAATCCCTGTTGTTTAACTATTAAGTTACTGAAACAATTCCTTGTAGAATCGTTTAATAATGTTCTCGAAAACGACGCGTTCTTCCGGGGTGATCAGGGCGTTGAGCTTGCTCACCTGAACTGTCATTTCCTGATGAATAACGTCGAAAATCTGCTGACCGGTTGCCGAGATTCTGATGCATACAGCGCGGCGGTCGTTCGGATTGATTTCCCGTTCCAGAAAACCTCTCTGCACCATGGATTCTACCAGAACAGACGCGGCGGGTACGGTGATGTTCATCCGCGCAGCCAAATCTTTCAGATTGACGCCAATCGGATGAAGTTTGGTCATGGTAATAACGGCAAAGAGCGTCTTTTGCTGTCTGACAGACAACGACTCTAAAAGCGCGACGTTCTTTTTGGCAGACGTTGCCAATCCCTTTTGGGACAGTTTGTCGACTATCTCAAAAAGGAGCATGAATGTTTCGTCAAGCGGTTCTTTTACCATAGCGGCGATTCCTAAAATAATAATTTCAAATTCAAAATATATATAATATAATAACAGTTAAAAGCCATTTTGTCAATGGATTAGACGTTAAATTTCCAATTTATTTCAAAAAATCTTCCTAATCTCTCTTTTCAAGAGCTCTTTTTTTTAATATAATGGCGAAGATATGACGAATATAAAGACTGAAAGGACTTTATCGTTTATATGGTTTGTATTGTTTATTCTGATTTTTTAACAGTTCAACTGTCTTGGAGTTTTTCCCAAGCTGTATAATTTAATTATCTGGAAAGCCGATAATAAGATGTAGTCAGAATTAGCAAACCGGTTTACTCAAAAATCAATTTTTATCCAACATGACAATGAGAATATTAGAATTATTTCAGCGCTTGTTTTCCATGATCGTGGTTTTGTCGCTCTCTTTCGCATTTTACACGATTGGTTTTGCTCAAGATGAACTTCCGCCAGTTCCGACGTTTACGCCTCAAAGCTATTCGTCGACTGATACGCTTCCCCCGCTTCCAGGGGATAATACTCCGGCGCCGAACAACGCCTCAATATCTTCGCCTTCAGCAGTTCCATCAAATGCAAGCGTTGAAATAACGGCAGATCAGCAATTTCAGGCGAACTTCCGAAAGCCGTTTGTCGGACAGGTGCGCGGGTTCTGGCCGCCGTCATTTGAAACGGTTCACCCTGTCAGCGCCCAGACAACGATAGCCGCTAACTCTGGCGCCCCGAACGCGCCGTCCGTTCCTGAACTTCCATCGCTTCCCAGCGAGCCGGAAAAAGCGTCTGTCAATCCGCCAGTGGCTCAGGTTCCCGTTATTGGCGTTCCGGGCAGACAATACCAGCAGCCTAATCGCTCTGTAAATCCTTATCAGCCAGCTCAAAATCCCAGCGTCCCCCCAATTCCGCAAAATCAACCGTATTCTTCTCCGACAATAGCTCCCGTTCAGCCGCCACAGGCTTTTGCTCCCGTTCAGACGCCACAGACTTCTGTGTCGCCGGTTTCGGTTACTACTCCGCAGCCTGCGCCAGTTCAAGCTCAGAATTCGGGATATATGTTCAAAGGCGGAAGCATTTGCCCGTTGAATATTCGACAGACTCAGCCGGGAGAACACCCCATGGCGTCGTTAATTCCGTGGGCAACGGAAGGACTTCAAACGTTTAGCTCCAAGATCAAGGACTATTCCTGCGTCATGATTAAACGCGAAAGAATTGACGGTCAGCTGCAGGAAAGCAGTACGCTGTATATGAAAATCCGCGAACAGCCGTTCAGCATTTACGTGAAATATCTCAAGCCGGACAGAAGAGCCGGGGTTGAAGCTCTTTATCGCAAGGGCTATCACAACGACCAGCTTTTAGGACACGACGTCGGATTCCGCGCGATGGCTGGTTCTTTGTGGCTTGACCCGAACGGACGCCTGGCGATGGCTGGTCAGAAGTATCCTATTACAGACGGCGGCATTCCGAACCTGGTTCGCAAGATGATGGAAACCGTCAAGCTGGATATGAAAAACGACCCGGAGGGCAAAGAAACGTTCGTTAAATTTGTCGAAGACGGCGGAGAAATCGACGGTCGTCCGTGCATTCGCGTTGACGTTATGCACCCTGTCAAACGCTCCTGCTATCGATTCCATCGAGCGGAGATTTATCTCGACAAGGAATGGGGCATTCCAGTTCGATATGCCGCCTGGATGTGGCCGGCTTATCAAGGCGGAAAACCTGTTCTGGACGAAGAATTTACGTACACAAAGCTGCAGTTCAATCGCGGTTTTACGGATTGGGACTTCAGCGAAAAGAACAGAGAATACCGGTTCTAGTTCGTAATTGTCAATTAGCTCATGAAAAGCAGGAACGCCGCAATGCGACGCTCTTGCTTTTTTTCTATTCCATGCGCCCGCAAAAAAGTCGAGAGAAGCGTCCGTCCACCAGTAAATATTAAATTGCATATTATACAGACTAAACTGTTTATTATGACTTTTTTCGAACCAAGCGTTCTCATTCTCGTAAAAGAAGTAAATTCTTATAAAAAAACAAGATTTTTTAGGGCAGAGTCTTTCAAATTTGAGAATTTATGCTATACTACACAAAATGGGTAATGTTTTTATAGCGCCAGCGCCATTCTAGTTAATAATATATTAAGATGAGTGATACATCCAGTTTAGAAAATAAAAAGCCCGTTCGCGGGGGAGATGGAGCCTATACCGGGCTGTGTTTAACCGCAACGATTTTTTTGAGTCTTGCCACGATTGGGACGTTTACAGCCTCGTGCATGATACAAGGCGTTTCAGGGACAACGCTTGCGGCGTTGACGCTTGTGTTTGCCCTGGCGACAATAACGGCATGGCTGTCGTCTCACGCCGCCCGACTGCGATACCGTTTGGTTGAAGCGTCTTCCTGGAAACCGCCGCAGTGGGGCAGGGCGGAAACGAACGCCGATTTGGAAAACCCCTATATTATTGAATTTGAACAGGGGCGTTCGATTCATTTCTGGCTTTTGGGGTTGATTCCAACCGCGATAATAATCCTGGCGGGAATCTACCTGTTTTTTGAACTCAATAAGGGAACGGAAGAGTTCTTTGCGTATCAAACAGGACAGGCAACCCTTTTGGGCATTTTCGGATTTATCTTTAGCTGTATCTGGTTGATATTTGCGCGTTCGTTTGAATCCGCCTCGACAGACGACTTGCCGGAATCTTCCGGGCTTGCCAGTACAATGAGAGAGCTTCAGATTCTCTGCCTCGTTACCGGCGTCATGTACATTGCCAAGTCGTGGATCGGATCTGGAGAAGGCTGGTTTACTCGTATATATATAATCTGGGCGATTTTGGTTGGCGTGGAATTGTTTGCCCGTCTGCTTATGGGCTGGCTTAACCGTTCGACTAATCCGACTCAGTTTACGTCGCCTGTCGATTTAACGTCTCGCAGTTTGATATTTGTCCTGGGCAACCCGATTTCCGGTTTGTTCAATACGTTAGAAAAGAAATACGGCATTTCTTTCCGTTCGTCGTGGGCGATTCGATTTGTCGCCCGGGCGACGATTCCAGCAATACTGATGGTCGTCTTGCTTTCGTGGGCTCTGACGTCGATGAGCGTTGTCCGCCTGGGCGAGATGGGCGTCCGGATCAATTGCGGGAAAATTACAGGCGAACCACTTACGCCGGGTCTGTATTTCAAACTGCCGTGGCCGCTGGGAGAGATTAAAACGTATCCGGTCAAGCAGGCGGTTCGTCTTCCGATTGGGTTTTCTCACGATGAAGACGCCGAGCATACCGGAGACGAGCTGCACGCCTATTTATGGACGGAAACGCACGGCGAGGAATTTGAACTCCTTCTGGGCGCTGGTCATGAAACGATTGTCGTCAACGCGATGGTTGTCTATAAAATTCGGGAAGATAAAGACGGGTTTATGAAATACGTCTTTTCGTGCCAAAACCCCAAAGACGCCATTGAATCATACGGCTATCGCGCGTTGATGGAAATGACTCGAACCAAAACCATAAAGCAGGTCCTTGAAATTGACCGCAACGCATTTGCCATGGGAATAAAAGACCGCCTGGCGTCATTCTGTAACAAGAACGATTTGGGCGTTGAAATCATCGACGTGTGTCTGCTTAACCTTCATCCGCCGGTAGACGTTGCCGAAGATTACCTGGGCGTCATTTCCGCCAAAATCAACGTCAAGGCGAACATGATTAAAGAAGAAGGACAGCGCGACGTCAAACTGCTTCAGGCGCAGCAGGAATCCTATGCGGAAGTCGTTACAGCGAAGATTGAGGCGAACAAGCGCATTTCCGCCGCTCAGGAACGCTCGTCGGAATTCCTCGCCGTTGGAGAAGCGTATAAAGAATCTCCGCAGGCGTTTAAGAATCGATATTGGCTCAATACGATTGAGCAGTCGTTGGCGAACAAACGCCTTGTTTTAATCGATAAAAATCTGCCTTTGTACTGGGATATGAGTCAGCAGCCGGACGCGAAAAAACCGTCTGCCATGCCCGGACTGATTCAGGCGGAATGAAAATGAGTACATAGTACTTAGTGCATAGTGCATAGTACGCAAGCGCCTTGCAAAATCCTAAGTACTAACCATATATTACTTACCACTAAGCACTAGGCACTAAGCACTAGGCACTAATCACAAACCCAACTACCAACCATGTCCACAGAAAATACAACTGCAACAACGTCAAACGTTACTCCCTGGGGGTCTTACATTTTACGAATTGCCATCGGCGTGTTTTTGGTCGCTCTGCTTTTGGCGTACGGCATGTCGTTCCAGGTTACGGAAGGAACTCAGACCGTCGTAACCCGATTTGACCGTCCAATTCGCACCGTTGAAAAGGCGGGGCTTTACTGGAAGCTCCCTTGGCCCATCGAAAAGGCGCATTCCATCGACATGAGAAAACGCATTTTCAACACGCCGCACGCGTCCATGCTGACGAAAGAACAGTACAGCATTCAGCTTCTGACGTACGTCGTTTGGAAAGTTGACGATCCGCTGCTGTATCTGGAATCGCTTGGCAGAGGCGAGACGTTCTCTGAAAAAGCGCTTATTGAATCGGCTCAAAAGGCGCTCGAAGGCGTCGTCGTTGACAGCGAAAACCGATTCGTCGGGAACTACTCGCTTTCGTCTCTCGTTTCGACAAACGAGAATGAGATCTGCGCCGAAGAAATTGAGGAGAACATTCTTCGCGAAATCAAAGGCTCCATTCGCAAAGATTACGGCATCGACGTGTTACAGGTGGGCATCAAGCGAATGTCCGTTCCGGAAACCAACATGAAAACGATTTTGGATTCCATGCGGGCGGAACGCGTCAAGCTGGCAAGCGAACTCAAGGCGAAGGGCGACAAAGACGCCGACAAGATTAAAAAAGACGCTGACTTGAGGGCGGAAGAGCTTCAAACCGCTGGACGCATGGAAGCTGGCAAGATTATCGGCGAGGCGGAACAGGAAGCGACACGAATTGACGCCAAGGCAAACAGCTTCGCCCCGGAATTTTATTCCTTCTGGCGATCCATGCAGACGCTTCGCAACACGCTCAACGGCAACGCGACGATTGTCCTTCGCAACGACAACGAGTTCTTCAAGATGCTCTTTGAAGAACCCAATAAAGGCGAAGCGCCGACAAGCGTTCCAAACCCGTCCGCGCCGGTTCAGACAACTCCGACTCCGGTTCAGCCGGTTCCTAATCCGTAATCAGCTTATAGCTATCGCTTAATATTGCAACTGAACATTTAATCATATCCTAATCATGGCTCAAAAGAAAACATCCAAAGCCGTATACGTCGGGCTGGAATCCGGCATGAAACTATTCAAATGGATAGTTTTATTGCTGGTGATTCTGTTCTGGTTTTCGGGAATAACTTCGGTTAAGCCGGGCAACGTTGGCATGCTCATGCGGTTTGGCAAACTGCAGGGCGAGGGCGAAGGTCGAATCATGAAGCCGGGCTTGGCGCTGGCTCTGCCGTACCCGATTGACGAAGTCATTCAGACTCCGGAATTGAAAATCGAACAGCTGGAAATCAACGAGATTTTCAAGCCGTTGGACGACAACATGGGGTCGCTGGACAGCATTGATCCGCTTCTGGAAGGTTACGCTCTGACGGGCGACATGAACGTCATTCAGACAAAGATCGTTGTCAAGTACAAGGTTTCAGACCCGATTGCGTTCCGTCTGGGCGTTGACAATCCTGAAGCGTTTTTACACGACATCGTTCTGACGGCGTTCACCCAAACGGCGGCAAACTGGACGATTGACGATCTGCTTCGACAGCGTCAGGGAGAAGACGAGGAAGCCGCGACTGCTGAAGCGGAACCGGCAAAGCCGACCACGATTAACAAGCACAGTCACAAACACCATCATCATCACGGACACGATCATGATCACGACCACGACGGGCACGACCACGAAGACGAAGCGCTTTGCGAAGTTGACCATTCCGCCTTGGAACAGCAGGTTCGATTTGAGGCGATGAATCGCGTCAACGAGCTTGACCTGGGCGTTGAAATCGTTTCCGTTGAGTTCCGGGAGATTCACCCGCCGCGGCACGTAAATCAGGCGTTTGAGAACGTTCGCAACGCCAGAACCCAAATTGAAGAACAGCGTTACAAGGCGGAAAAGTACGCCAGTCAGGTTGTTCCCGCCGCGGAAAAAGCCAGCAACGCGATGATTCAGGACGCCAAAGCGTACAAGGAAAAACTCCTGGCTCAAACAAAGGCGATGTACAACCGTTTTGAACCGGTTTATCAGGAATACCAAAACAACAAAGACGTTGTTCGTCAGCGCGTTTATCTGGAAACGTTAGAAGAAGTTTTCGACAACGTCGGACAACTGCGATTCCTTCCGCCGGAAACGAAAGTCGTTCTCCCAGACGAGGGAAGAAAATAGGCAGTAGGCAATAGGCAATAGGCAATAGGCAGTAGGCAGTAGAGGAAAACAAATCTCGCAACTCGCTACTCGCAACTAAAAGAACAACCAAAGTTATCACATACATATAGGAACTAACAATATGTCAACTGTAACTCCAATACAGGAAACCGGCGCAGTGAATAATCCGTTAGCTAAACGGGTTCGAGAATTAGAGGCTCCGCTGACCGTTCAGGAGCGGGCGAAGATTGTCGTTCAGCTTGGGTCAGCCATGCTGGCTGGCGGTTTGCTGTGCGTTGGCCTGTGGCAGAAATACTACGGCTCGGCAGGCATGCGCGACATCGCAGATTTTGTAATCATGCTGGCGTCGCTGATCGTCTCGCTGCCGATTTTCTACATCGCCGCCAAAGGGCTTTTCAGCCGAAGCTCAACCAACACCGTTATGACGGAACAGCTGGTTGCGTTGGCGACGCTGGCAGCCATGGCAAACCACGATTTCTTAACCGCAACGCTCATCCCGATTATTATGAACCTCGGGCATTTCCTGGAAGAGCGTTCGATTTTAGGCGCCCAGTCCGCGATTGAAGGCTTGCGGCGGCTTCATTCCCGTACCGCGACGATTCTTCAGGAAGACGGGACGGAAAAAGAAATCCCAACCAACGATTTGAAAGTCGGCGACGTCTGCGTCGTTCATCCCGGGGACGTCATTCCTGCTGACGGCGACGTTGTCAAAGGGGAATCGACGGTTGACCAGTCCTCCATTACCGGCGAATCCGTCCCGGTTGACATGAAAGCAGGCAGTTCCGTTTTTGCCGGCACCGTCAACCTGACGGGCATTATGCAGGTCAAAGTTACCAAGACGGGCGACCTGACCGCGTTGGGACGCGTTGTCGAACTGCTTCGCGGAGCGGAACAGTCCAAAACGCCGATTATGAAATTAATCGAAAAGTACGCGGTGTATTACGTCCCGGTGATTTTGGCTGTGGCGGGCATCGTGCTGTTTTTGTATCGGGATATCGGCAGAGCTGTTGCGGTTTTGGTTGTCGGCTGCCCCGGCGCGTTGATTCTTGCCGGTCCGACTGCCATGGTTGCCGCTCTTGCCGCCGCCAGCCGGTTGGGAATTCTCATTAAAAACACCCGCTTTCTGGAACAGATGGCGGATATTGACACGTGCATCCTCGACAAGACCGGTACAATTACTCTTGGCGCGCTTCAGCTGACGGAGATTCGTCCGACTAACGAAGACGTTGCCAAAGAATGGGACAACGACAAACTGCTTTTTGAGGGGTTCCGGCTCGCATCTGCCAGCCGACACCCGGCGTCGCGCGCTATTGTTGCCGCCGCAGACGCGAAGGGAATGAAAGTCAGAATTGAGTCTGGACGCTTAAGCGAAATCTCCGGCAAAGGCGTTTTGCTGGAGGAGTCGACCGAAACGTGGTATCTGGGTCGTTACGAATGGCTTCGCGACGAAGGATTCCAGCTTCCGCCCGCTCCCGATTTCCTCGGCTCTCTGGTCTGGCTGGGCAGAAAGGTTCAAATCAACGAAACGCAGACTCTGGTTGAAGCTCTGTGCTGCTTTATGCTGGCAGACCGCCCGCGTCCGGAAGCGCGTCAGGCGCTGGCTCAGCTGAGAAAGCTCGGCATTGACCGCGAGATTATGCTTACCGGCGACCGGCGTCAGGTTGCAGCTCAAATCGGCGGCGACCTGGGCATGGACAAGATTATCGCTGAGGTTCTTCCTGAACAGAAGCTGGAAGTGGTTGCGTCCGAAAAAGCCAAAGGCAGAATCGTTATGATGGTCGGCGACGGGGTCAACGACGCGCCTGCTTTGGCGTCTGGAAACGTCGGCGTTGCCTTGGGCGCTGTCGCGTCTGACATTGCTCTGCAAAGCGCGGACGTCGCTCTGCTGACAAACGACTTGCGCCGTCTGCCGCAAACCGTTGACCTGGCGCGCAGAACTCAATGGACGATTCACGCCAATATCCTTTTGGGTACGGGAATTTCAATTCTCTTTGTTACCCTCGCATCAATGGGGTATATCAACGCTCTGATGGGCGCGATCCTCTATAACGTCAGCGAGTTGTTTGTTATTGCCAACTCCGCCAGACTGCTTCAATTTGGAATCAACGACGATTGATTGTTATAAGTCAATTATGGAGGAGTTGATATGCGTCAACTCCTCCTTTTTTGTTTCTTGCTTCTAACACAAAATTCTCTGTTTTCTCCAGCCCCTGAAAAATTTTTTCCCCGTCTATTGCATTTTATTTTCGAATCGGGTAGAATACAGGAAAATACACAAAAACGTTTTGGGGATTTGACGTCTGAATTCCTGAACGGATTTTCAATTCACCTTCCTTATTTAAGAGAGAAAGCCCAATGAGTAAATTGAATCGACGCGAATTTTTAGAGAACAGCATGTTCGCAACCGCGGCTGCTATTGCCGCCAGCGCGGCTGTTAAACCAGAACCGATTCTGGCGCAAGAGAAAACCGGCGCCAACGACAAACTGTCGATGGCGGTTATCGGCGTTCGCGGACGCGGCGGCGACCACATCAACGGGTACGTCGGCAGAAGCAACGTCCAGATTTCCTATATCTGCGACTGCGACGAAAAAGCCGGGAACGATCGCTGCGATCAGATTGAAAAGCGAACGGGCAAACGTCCGGTTTTCGTTCGCGATCTGCGAGAAATCATGGATAAAAAAGACGTCGACTGCGTCTCTATTGCTACGCCGAACCACTGGCACTGCCTTGCCGCCATTTGGGCGATGCAGTCTGGAAAAGACGTCTACGTTGAAAAACCCGTCAGCTACAACATTGGCGAGGGTTGCGCTATTACCGCCGCCATGAAAAAGTACAACAAGATCTGCCAGGTCGGAACCCAGTGCCGTTCCAGCCAGGGGCTGATCGACATGGTCAAGTTCATCGAAGAAGGCGGAATCGGCGAAGTCAACTTCGCGCGCGGATTCTGCTATAAACGCCGTAAGTCCATCGGCGCGTTGGGCGACTACGCCATTCCCGACACTGTCGATTTCAACCTGTGGTCTGGTCCTGCGCCGTATACCACGCCCAAGGTAACGCGTCCGCAGTTCCATTACGATTGGCACTGGCAGCGTCTGTACGGCAACGGCGACAGCGGCAACCAGGGACCTCACCAGACGGATATCGCCCGCTGGGGTCTGGGGCTGGATTGTCACCCCAACACCGTTATCGCCTACGGCGGACGCTTGGGCTATCAGGCGGAACGCAAAGACCCGAACTACGTCGACGCCGGCGACACGCCCAATACGGAAGTCGCCATTTACGACTACGGGAAGAAGTGCA
>JAFZAL010000039.1 GCA_017557195.1 Thermoguttaceae bacterium
AGTTTTTTCCCGCTCCAGTCGTAGGTCGTTGCTGTTACATTGGAAATCGTCGGCAGCGGGTATCGCAGCTGAAGAATCGTCTTTGCCAAAATGTCGAGCAAATCAGCGCGTTTGTTGGCGCCGTCTTTGTAAATGGACTCGATCATGTCCAGTCCCTGATAGGACAAATCCCAGAAATTGAAATGCGCGCCGGTATACGGCGAGACGCTGTATCCAATAATCCAGCGGTCTTGCGAGCCGCGGAGCATATAGGCGCAATGAGCAGGCTGACCGCCGGGAACAGCCATGACGCCGTGCGCTCTGGCGGTTGACGCTCCGAAGTAGGAAAGCGCGCCGCAGACGCCGCCGATCTTCTGTGACACCTCGGAGCTGGTGTAAACCTTGTCCCAGGGCGCGCGGTACAGACGTCCCTGAACGGAATCGCCGAAGAAGTTATAGGAGATGTATCGGCAACACCAGCACGCGCCGGTATAGTCGTCCGGTGGGCAAGAGCGGAATTCGTTCAGCCACAGGTTGTCAAGCGGGTGAATATTGAGAACGACGTAACGGAACTCTCGAGCGTTGTAATTGTAGGCGTCTTTGATAAGCCGCTGCGTCTGAGCCAGCCGGTAGAACGATTCCAGCAAATAGACGCTGGTCGTGTCGTCAAATTGGGCGTTGAGGGCAATCGCCATGGCAAGGTTTTTCCCGATGGACGTGTCGAGCCATTTTTCCGACGGGTTGTACGCGTTCTTCCAGGAAGAGCATTGGAACATGAGCGTATCCCAAACCTGATACGCTCTGGCGGGATTGTTAATCGGGCCGGACAAGAGGAACGATTCCAACATTTCGGTACTGCCGAAAAACAGATTGGCGTTCGCCTTGCCGCCTTCCAGAGCAATGCATTGATCAATCGTTTCCGCGCCGATAATCGACATAGCGTAGTAACGCAGAATGATCTTTTTGTTGTTCCCGCTCAAGGTCAGTTTTGAACGGAGCATTTGTTTAATCGCGTCACGGTCGGATTTCATGACAGACTGCGCGAACGGTTTGACTTGAACAGAACTCCGTTTTTTGAGCGGTAAAAAGACCTTCGCCATGCGCTCTTCCAACGTCGGAATTGCAACGGGAGATTCCTCGCCCAGCTCTTTCAGCCAGCCGGCGGCGCCGATTCCCCAGCGGGTTGTCGGGTCCATTTGAACGACTTCTTTCAGCAACGCGACGTTGGCGTCTTTGTATCCTTCCCGGTACGAGTTCAAACAGAACGGGAGCAGAGCCAGAACCTGTTTCTGCTCGACGGTCAGTTTGTCATTGCGGGGGTCGTTTTGCTCTTTTTTGATAAACGCCTCGGCTTCATCGAATTTGCTGTTGTTACGGAAATCGGAAATCTGGTTGCCGTACCACTGATAGTCAAAATTATAAAATCGACGCCAGCCGGTTTTGTCGTCCGGATCTTGCTTTTCCATCAGCTTCCAAACAGCTTGAAAGCTCTTGTCGGAACGAAGAAATTCAATGGACGAAAACGGAATAAGCGTATTGAAGAACTCTGCCGCGGTATTAGCCGCGTCCAAGCCGGTTTGACTTTCCGCCTTTTCTTTGAGCGTCGCTGCCTTTTTCCAGACGTCCAGCAGCGCCGCCGTCCGTTTGACGATGACGCTGGCGGTTACGTCGCAGGGGATGTTGCCCCAAATGGCAAAACATTCTCCATTGGGCGTGTAACACGCAATCGCGGGGTACTGCGTAATGTCAACGCGAAGGGATTTCGCCGGGGCGTTAGCAGCTTCAATCGCAGCGGAGTTGACAGACGGGACGTCGTACGTTCCGGTCAGAAACGTCTCGCCGAGTTTGCTTTGAACTTTCGGATTGTTCCAGACTTTTAAAATCGTCTCACCGGAAACGCACCAGTCGCTGCCGTGATAGAAAATCAGGACGGGTTTGTTTTCTGCCTTCGCCTGCTGACGCAAGTCGCCGGAAGCGTCTTGTCCGTAAACGGAGCTTGCCAAAAGCGCTGCGGCAAAAGCGAGGAACAATAAACAAAACGTCTTCGAAGTCTGGAATGATCGCTGCATGATAGCCTCGACTAAAAGTTAAAGTAGTTCTTTGCGTTCTTATAGCTGACGTTTTCGACCAGTTCGCCGACCAGATCGAAGTCGTAGGGAATCAGCCCGTTGGTCATGTCGTTTCCGAGCATGTTGCACAGAATTCGGCGGAAATATTCGTGACGCGTATACGACAGGAACGAACGGCTGTCGGTTAGCATTCCGACGAACAGGCTCAAAAGCCCTTCGGCGGACAGGATGTTGATTTGGTCTTCCATGCCCTGTTTTTGATCGAGGAACCACCAGCCGCTGCCGTACTGGATTTTGCCGGGATAAGAGCCGTCCTGGAAGTTGCCGATCATGGTCGCAACCATCGCGTTACACGCCGGGTTGAGGTTGTACAGAATCGAACGCGCAAGCTGATCCGTACTGTCCAGCTCGTCGAGAACGGAGGACATCGCCAGGGCGGTTTCGCCGTCGGCAATTGAGTCGCAGCCGGCGTCGGGACCGCAAATCTTGTAAATGCGTGACGAGTTGTTTCTCATCGCGCCGAAATGGAACTGCTGCGTCCAGCCAAATTTGTGATTGAGCTTGCAGCATTCAATCAAAACCAGCCGGGCGAATCCGTCTGCTTCCTCCGGGGTAACCGGCTGACGAGCAATCGCCTTTTTGAGAATCGCGTCCGCCTGCGCGGCTGTGATTTTGGTTTTCGGGAACATGCCCAAGCCGTGATCGGACAGCTTGCAGCCGACCGACGCAAAGAATTCGTACCGCTGTTCCAGCGCGGCAAACAGAGCGTCAAAGGTTGCAATCGGCGCGCCTGTTACAGATTCCAGCTTTTCCAGCCACGGCAGAAAGACGTCGGGCTTGTCGATTGCCATCGCCTTGTCCGGACGCATGGTCGGAAGCATTTTTGCCGGGAACGTCGGGGCGTTTTTCGCCTTGATGTGAAATTCGAGCGAATCGACCGGGTCGTCCGTCGTGCAGACGGTTTCGACTTTCATGCGCCGCATAATTCCTTGAGCGAAAAATTCGGGCTGCGCCAGCATGGCGTTACACGTCTCCCAAATTTCCGGCGCGGTTTGAGGCGACAGCAGCGTTTTGACGCCGAACGGGTTGTTCAGCTCCAACGCCGTCCAATGATACAGCGGGTTGCGAAGGCACTTGACGTACGTTTCCGCCCACTTTTCAAACTTCTCCCAGTCAGACGCGTTCCCGTCTGGTCCCTTCCCGGTTATGTAACGCTCCGCGACGCCGGCGGTTCGCATGGCTCGCCATTTGTAATGGTCGCCCGCCAGCCAGATGTGCGTCATGTTTCTGTACTGAATGTTATTCGCCGCCTCAGCGGGTACGAGATGACAATGGTAGTCAATAATCGGCTGATTCTCAGCGTATTCGTGATAAAGACGCTGCGCTGCCGGCGTTTGAAGCAAGAAATCTTCTGTGATAAAAGGCTTGGATTCGTTCATGATGTTGGAAAAAGTAACGAGTATAGCTACTAGCTGTTAGCTCCTAGCCGTTAGCTTGGGATTTTGTAGTTCTTAGCGTTAATAATTAAAGCCTGAAACTAAAATAACAAAGCTAGTAGCTAGAAGCTAGAAACTAGAAGCTTTTAACTATTGCCTACTGCCTATTGCCTATCAATAACTTCAACCGAGCATCCCAGCTGTCCGAGACGCTTTTTCAGCTCTGCCAGGATTTTGGGGTTCTGATAAAGTCCGACGATGGCTCCGCCTGACCCGGCGAACTTGGCAGACGCGCCGCACTGGCGGGCGACTTCAATCATTTCGACTTGCCCGGCGGGAAGCTTGCAAATGGATCGGCGCAGATCGAAGTTGGCGTCGATGAGTTGATTGAGCGTTTTATAGTCGTGGGATTCCAGAGCCCGTTTACCGTCAAAGGCGATTTGAGCGAAGCGCTTCATGGCGTCGACGACAGCCGTTTCTCCCATGTCGAATCGGGCGCGGAGGTTATTGTGGAAAATCTCGGTCGGCTCGCTGACGTCCGCCTTGAACGCGACGTACAGCGGCAGGTCGGACGGGATTGTCATGCGTTTATACGCGCCGTAGGTCAGCCCGTCGACGGTTTTCATCTTCTTTTTGTCGAAGTCCATGTAGACCATGCCCTCGTACGCCTGAATAACGCGGTCTTGCAGCCCGGCGGTAATGTGAAGCTCCTGCATCTCGACCGACAGAACCAGAGACGCCAGCAGATACGGCGGAATGTCTACATTGTAGAACTTCATCAGCGCCCGCATGGTTGCGGTGATAATGGCGCTGGAACCCGCCATGCCGACCTGTCGGGGGATTTTTGTTTCGTAACGAATCGAGAAGTTGCGATTGTGCAGCGTCTCGCCTTTGGCGTGACAATATTCGACAAACCGTTTAATAGACGCTTTAATCAGACGCACGCCGCCGTAGTACCCGTGCAGAACGACGTCGTGAACCAGGTCGCCGACGGACTCGAATTGGCTCTGGTCTTCCAGACAGGGAACGATTTCCACCTGTTCCCATTCGTACAGCGTTACCTGAGCGTAATACTGCGGAATGCAGAGGGAAATCGTCTTGCCGTTATAGCCGTCAGACGGGTTTCCCAGCAAACCGGCGCGAGCGTATGCTTTTGTTTTGATTATTTCCATGTTACATCTGTGAGTTGAAAGACGGCAAGACGTGAGCGCTGTATTGTGACACTGAATCGCGCAGGATCAAAACTTTCGCGACAACACAAATTCCGCCAGATTTTTCAGCGACTCCAGCGCATCTGCTCCCGTTTCCGGACAGTCAATCTTTTCAAGCTCTTCCAAAGCCAGATCGACTTGCTTTTCCGCTGCCTTTCGGGCGAATTCCAGCGCGTTGGTTCGCTTCAGCCAAGGCATCAACTCCGCTGACGGGTTCTCGGAATCCTGAATTGTCGAAACCGTCTCGATTCGTTTTTGTTCGGAAACGCACTGCAAGGCGTAAATAATCGCCAAAGTCGACTTCTGCTTTTTGAGGTCTTGTCCCAGCGTCTTGCCAACAGTTTTTTCATTGCCGGAGACGTCCAGCAAATCATCGATAATCTGAAACGCGGTTCCCAAATGAAGTCCAAAGTTCCCCATGCGGTCAACGGTTTCCTGCGCCGCGCCAGCGAACAGCGCGCCCAGCCGACACGCACATTCAATCAGAGCCGCGGTCTTACCTTCAATTATTTTATAATACAGCGCTTCGTCAAGATCGATTTTGCCGCGATTGACTTCCTGATGCATTTCGCCTTCACACAGTTTCTCACTGGTGTCAGCAATGAGATAGAACGCAGGAATGTTTTCCAGCGACGCCGCCAGTTTCATGGCCTTAGATACGATCAAATCGCCGAACAGGACAGACTTCTCGTTATCCCATCGGGCGTTGATAGTGTCTTCATGACGCCGAAGTTTAGCCTCGTCCAGAACGTCGTCGTGAACCAAAGACGCCGTATGAATCAGTTCCATGACGGTGGCGCAGACGATGTGCTGCGGGGTAATCCCTCCGCAAACCTGAGCGCACAGCAACGTCAGGGCGGGACGCATTCGCTTTCCTGTCAGATGTCGGCATTGAGAAAAGAACTCTTCAAACTTGGGTTCCTTGCTGGACAGCTCAAGTTTGATTTGGCGTTCAGTTTCTGCCAGAGCGTCTTGAATAGGTTTGTATAGCGATAACAACCGGTCTTGAGCTTTCGGTTCAGACGATTTATCTGCGGCAGAGGAGTCTGTCGTTGAATCATCCGAAAGCGCGGCGGGGTCCGTTGCGTTCTCAGGCTCGTTCATGGATCTAAAATCTAAATAATGTAAAATACAAATAATACGAAAATATATCAGACTGCTTTTAAAACAAAGGACATAGCTCGGAACGTCGTTTCCCAACGGCGAGTAAATCGAAGCGGGCAATCTATAGTACTATATATTTTAACATAAAATTGAGCGTATAGCAAGTAGTACCCGTAATTTAGGGTAAAAAATCAGAAAAAGTGAATGTCATTGACGCTTTTGGATAAATTATTCGGATTATAACGGCTGCGTACTTTATTTAAAATGGACGTTCTGCTTCTGGAATCGACCTTTTGTTATTCATTTTAACTTTTTGAAAGTTAAATTATCCAGCCCCCCCTTGTAAATTATAAATTTTAGCTATAATATACTCTACCTTTTGTGATTCTCCTTTCTCACGAAAGTGATGGGGGTGTAGCTCAGTTGGTAGAGCAAAGCACTTTTAATGCTTAGGTCTCGGGTTCGAGCCCCGACACCCTCAGTTTTTCTGGCGCGGTTTTCAGCGCCGCCCGTTTCGTCATCGAGATGATTGATCTTATTTGCTAGATCTGAAAGGCGAACTTTCCTCTGCTGTTATTGATATCTCTGTACATTTATATGGTATCAGCAGGGTGTGTATTTTTATAGTTTCGAGTAAAACCGGCATCCTCTCTATAGTTACAATAGATGGGGATCATTGTTTGTAGTAAGGAGTAGCATGTCAATACTAAAGGAAGAAGTAGGCGAAGTTATTAGCGCTGCAGACGTTACTGGCCAAAGTGCGGCGGCTTATCTGCCATACGGTTATATTCCATTCGCTTTAATGGAAAATCTGTTTAACGCAATTATTAAAGATATGCGTTATGAGAACGTAGATTTAAGCAAATTGAGTACCGAGGTCCCATTTAGAACGGGACTTGACGCCCTAAAGAATTGTTTTGTCTTTAGATTAGTCGACGTCATTGACGAGACTGCGCAAATTAACATTTCAAAACAATTACCCCCCAAAAAAGCGCAATTAAACGTAGAGCGCTATATAAACAATTTCTGTAATAAGCATTTTAAGTACAGGAAAACGCAACTGGATTGTGAGTATCTTCTGCAAGCTGTTAGCAGCGAGCTGGCTATCTTTGCTGAAAGCAATAATCTCAAGGCTAAATTTGATTATGAGTCAACTATAACTCTTAGAGCTGCGTCTAGAAGAGTTAGTTATTATTCAAATGAATTAGTCGCTCTCAAGTTCATAAAAAAATTGTTTCTCGATCAATTTAATACTATCAGTGATTTGTTGTATGAACTGGAATGTCTTGCGTACAGACTTCGCGGTACGCCAATCGTTAACAATACAACTGCTGACTTTGACATTGAATTATAAAAACAGGATGCTGAAATACTCCTTTTTTGTTTGAATGTCAGTTTTTCCCGGTAAATTAGCCTGTTTATGATATTGGGTAAATATTATGGATTTTGTAGCAATTGATTTCGAAACCGCGACCTACAAACAGTTTATATTGTCCTATGGAATACTGAAAGTCCATAACGCTGAAATTGTTGACTCGTTATATTCGCTCGTCTATCCGCCAGATGGATGGATTGACCCTTTCCTGTCGTCGATACATGGGATTACCATCGATATGGCAACCGACAAAGGAGAATTCCCGGAGCATTGGAACAGAATCAAAGAATTTATTGGCGATTTGCCAATCGTTGCCCATAACGCCGCATCAGCGGACCGCTGCTTCCTTGTAAAAACGCTAAATTATTACGGGCTGGAGCTGCCAGACAATTTATGGGGCTGCTCCAGAAAAATGGCGGAAAAGCTATACAAACTCAATAATTACAAACTCAACAATATCGCCAGACATCTCGGCATAGCGTTTAATCATCACAACGCGCTGGAAGATGCTCGAGTTGTCGTTTCCATTGTCAACGACGCTTTTAATAAATTAGGCGAAGATGAGTTTGTGAAGTTCTTACGGACGAAAGAAAGCTTTATTCCAAAAGGCGGGCGTAGAAGAGTCTCTGAGGATGAGGATTACATCCATTTTAATCTGGATTCTATAGCGTCAAAGAACCAGCTGGACGGGATGTCAATCGCCGTTACAGGAACGTTAAGAAGCATGACAAGAAATCAGGTTGAATGTTTAATAGAATCGTTGGGCGGTCGCGCCGATGACGGAGTTCTAAAAGATACTCAAATTCTGGTTGTTGGATATGACAAGATGGCAGATTTTAAAGAAGGCAAGTACTCCAACAAATTGAAAAAAGCGCTCTTAAGAGCCGAAAACGATCCGTCTTTTGAAATCATTGACGAAGAAGCTTTTATGCGAATGATCGGAGCAGAGGAAAATATTTAACGTATTTTCAAGGATTTCAATAGGAGCCAGCGGGGCAAAGAGGCTTCGGCGAGCGAAGACGCCCGCGAACCAGCGGGGCTGAGGGGCTTTCCACATTCAGGAGATTTTTGGAGGCTTCCGCCGCAAGTGTTCTCCAATTAATAACTTTGCGGACTTTGCGTTCTTTGCGGCTTAAAATTGCTTCGGCGGACTTCGTCCGCGACCCGGAGGCGTTTTCGACTGCGGCGTTGTCTTTCAGCGGGGCAGAGCGGCTTCGGCGAGCTTCGCTCGCTTGAAAAAACTTTCGGTCGCCAGCAAGCTGGCTCCCTTTTAGGGAAGTTTTTTCAAGGTAAATAACATGAGGGGAAAACCTTTTTTGAAAAAAAGGTTCTTCCCCTCAAACTCCCCTTTCCAAAAAACTTTAGTAAGGGGAGAAAATAAAGTAAGAACGTCGTAAACCAATCGGCGAAAATCCGTCTAATCCGTAAAATCTGTGGGCGGACTGACCTGCAAACGTAGCAGAATTACTCTTCCTCGATCGTCGACGTGTGCGAGTCGAAGCCCAGGAGGAATTCACGGATTTTCTCAGCGCCGCCCCAGATTTCTCTCATGAACACGTTTTTAATTGCCGCCAGAACGGAGTTCTTCTGGTTTTTGGTCATGGTTCCGTATCCGGTAATGAGAGCCAGAATCGCGGTCGGTTCGCCGGCAATGCGTTTGGCGGCGTCGGACGGACCAAGCTTGTAGATGGTCAGCTTTTTGAGCTTCTTTCCCTGATCCGTCAATTCGCAAAGAGCTTCTATCAACACAAATTTGCCGGACGCCGGGATAAGCTGAGCGTTTGTTTTGGCAGGAAGAAGACCCTGAGTTCCCTTGACTTGCCAGCCGGTTTCCAACTTCCATTGTCCGACGAGGTTTTCCGCCCCAACCAGAAAATAGACGGCGCTCGGGTTGAACTTGCCCAGTCGGGGAGTTGCGGCGATTCCCTGCTCCTCAGTTGGAGCGGCGTCCGTCGAGACGTCGAGGGATTCGCTGTCGGATTCCGTCTCGTCTTCATCTGGCCCTTCCAGGTCAATCGGAGCGGTCATAACCGTTTTACAGCGAGGACAGCGGAATTTTCTGCCGATTATTTCGTCTGGTAACTTCAATCTGGCATTACATTTGGAACAGGTAACGCGTATCATAATATCGTCAAAAGGATAAAAGGGGGGATCATTAAACTGTTTCTCTTGTTAATATTATAACATAGAAAGCGTCTGTTTGCAAGAGACTGGCGGAAAAAAACCGGGGGGATTGTCAAAAAACCAATAAAAGGTACAATACGTATATATAATAATTGGAGTTTTATATTAACAAATATGTTTGCGTCTGGCTGAGCTTGAGCGGCATTCTTCTCAAACCTCAGACGCGGCGGCATTATTATCCACTTTCAACAAAATCAAAAATCAATGTCTATTTCCGAATGGCTTAGCGGCAAAATTTTTAGTTACGTTCACGGCAACAACCTCGTTTACAATACGTGTTGGGAAGACCCGCGATTAGACCTGGTCGCCCTGGAACTCAAGCCGACGGACAACGTCATGGTCATTACCAGCGCCGGCTGCAATTCTCTGGATTACGTTCTCGGCGGAGCTAACCACGTTTACGCAGTTGACATGAACTTTCGTCAGAACGCCGTCCTCGAACTGAAAAAAGCGTGTATCAAAGCGCTTGACTACGACGACTTCTGGAAGATTTTTGGTTTGGGTCACCACCCCAAATTCAAGGAAATCTATCACGACGTTTTGCGTCCCATTCTGCCGATGGAGTCGGTGAAATTCTGGGACAAAAAGCAAAAGTACTTCCTCAAAAAGAAGAAGCCGTACTATTTCCGCGGCACGTCCGGACAGTTCGCCCAGATGATTAAATTCTATATTGACAACGTCATCAAGGTTCGTCCGCTTATTGACGAGCTGGAGCAGGCGGAAACGATTGAACAGCAAAAGGAAATCTACTTCGACAAGGGCTTGAAAGAGAAATTCTGGAGCGGGATTATGAAGTATCTCATGAACCGCGACACGACGCTGGCGATGCTGGGCGTTCCCCGCGCTCAGCGATACCAGGTGGAAAGCCAGTACGAAGGCGGAATCGTCAAGTTTACCGAAGACTGCATTGAAGCCGTCATGACAAAACTCCCGTTCAAGGAAAACTATTTCTGGCAGGTTTACATCAACGGGCATTATTCTCCGGAATGCTGTCCGAACTACCTCAAAAAAGAGAACTTTGAAGCGTTGAAAAACGGTCTGGCCGACAAGGTTACAACCTATACGCAATCGGTCGAGCAGTTCCTCCGAGCGCACGACGATGTCGAAATCAGCCGCTTTATTCTCCTTGACCACATGGACTGGATGGCGTCGTTTAATCCTGACTGGCTGGATTCCGAATGGGACGCGATTCTTCAGCGCGCCGTTCCCGGTCAGACGCGAATGCTGTGGCGCAGCGGCGGTCTGAGAACGGAATACGTCGATCAGATCAACGTTACTCGAGACGGCAAACCCGTCAAGATGGGCGAGCTGCTGAAGTACTATCCGGAATGGGCGGCGGAACTGCACGAAAAAGACCGCGTCCACACCTACGGCAGCTTTTACATTGCTGACCTGTTGATTTAGTTTTCGTTTATTCACGAAGTTGGAATCAACGGCGAGGAATTCAGACGGATTCCTCGCTGTGTTACATTAAACAATCCCGCCTGACGTTTCTTATACATATCAATCATGCGCGTTTTATCAGGAATTCAGCCGACCGGCAAGATACATTGGGGCAACTACTTTGGCGCGATTCGCCAGTTTATCAATTTACAGTCTACGCCGGATCAGGCGTACTATTTCGTCGCCAACCTCCACGCGTTAACGACCATTCGCGACAAGGCGGTTTTGGAAGAGAACACGCTGGGCGTTGTTCTGGACTTCCTCGCGTTGGGGCTGGATCCCAACAAGGCGACGCTGTTCGTTCAGTCTGAAGTCCCGGAAGTTTCTCAGCTGTGCTGGCTGCTGCTGACGGTTACGCCGATGGGATTGCTGGAACGCTGTCACGCCTATAAGGAAAAGAAGGCGAACGGTCTGACCGCCGACGCGGGCTTGTTCAACTACCCGATTTTGATGGCGGCGGATATTATCATCTACGACTCGGACCTGGTTCCAGTCGGAGAAGATCAGCTTCAGCATATAGAAGTCGCCCGCGACGTCGCCGCCCGATTCAACCATCTCTTTGGCGAGACGTTCGTTCTGCCGAAAGGGTACGTTTTAGACAACTCTGCCAAGGTGCCCGGCACGGACGGTCAGAAGATGTCCAAGAGTTACAACAACACGATTCAGGTCTTTGAAGAGCAAAAGCAGCTGCGAAAGAAGATCATGCGAATTCAAACGGACTCTCGACCCATGGAAGAGCCGAAAAATCCGGACGAATGCCCGCTGTTCCAGCTGTACCAGCTTTTCGGAGACGAACAGGGAATCGCAGAGCTTCGGGAAATCTACGCCAAAGGCGGATTTGGCTACGGCATGGTCAAAGGACTTGTCGCCGACGCGGCGGAAAAGGTCTTTGGACCGGCGAGAGAACGTCGAGCGGAATGGGCGTCGAAACCGAAAGAAGTTAGAGAAATCCTCGACGCCGGGGCTGCCAACGCCCGAAAGAAAGCGAAAGAAGTTCTCCTCCGCGCTCAGGAAAACTGCGGCATTTTCCCGCCGAAGTAAAATGTCTGCAATCGGGCGCTAAATGAATGCTTAATCTCCCGTAAACGTCATGAGAATAGGAAACGTTCAACTTGAAACGCCGTTGATTCAGGCTCCCATGGCGGGGTTTAGCGGCTATGCGTTTCGGGAGATGATACGTCTGTGCGGCGGGTGCGGATTGACGACGACCGAAATGGTCAACGCCCGCTCTTTTATTCAGATTGAAAAGAATCTTCGACATTCCCCGCCCCGGCTGTGGGGAATTCCAACGGAAACGCGGCCGGTCGCCGTTCAGATTTGGGACAACGTCCCGGAGAATCTGGCGGAAGTCGGGCGGGTTCTGGCGCAAATCTGGAACGTCTCTGTTGTCGACATCAACTTTGGCTGTCCGTCGCCAACGGTGGCGCAGCGATCTCAAAGCGGGTCGTATCTGCTCGATTTCCCGGACCAGGTTGAAAAGATTGTTCGTCTTACGGTAGAAGCGTGCGCTCCAACGCCTGTTACAGTGAAAATGCGGCTGGGAACGAAGCCGAATCGAATTACCGCCTGCGAGGTCGCTCAGGCGGCGGAATCGGCGGGCGCCGCGGCAGTCTACGTTCACGGTCGGACGGCGGCGCAGGGCTATTCCGGAACGGCGAACTGGGACGAAATCGCGAAAGTCAAAGCCGTTTTGAAGAATATCCCTCTGGTCGGCAACGGCGATATCAGAACGGTCGACGACGCGCTCAACCGTCTGAACAACTATCCCGTCGACGGCATTATGATCGGTCGCGGGTGCCTGGGAAAGCCCTGGATTTTTCGTAACATCGCCCTCGCCATGGGGCTGACGGTTGAGTCGGAAATTACAGACGCAAACCGTCTGGAACTGGTTCGTCGGCACTTTGAACTGACGCTCGAATCGCTCAACGAACGCGACGCCGTTGTCAACATGAGAAAAATTGTCTGCCGGTACGCAGACGGTATGCCAAACTCGCACGACTTCCGGAACTCTATTGCCAAAGTCGAAACGAAATCCGAGTTCCTGTCCCTTTGCGAGCAGTTCTTTACCGGAACGCAGGAAGAATAGGGTTACAGGGGAATTAGTCTATGTAAAATTCCTTTATAAATAAAACAGATTTTTCACTTCCTTGCGCCGCGGCGTTACGAAGCCATTTCAAGGCTTCTGTATAGTCTTTTTCCACGCCTACGCCATTGTAATAAAGCACGCCAAGATTGTGCTGCGCTTCCAGGTCGCCCTGCTCAGCCGCTTTGCGAAACCATCTCACAGCCTCGGCGTCATCCTGAGCAACGCCTTTGCCTGTTAAATAGCAAAAAGCCAGACAGTATTGCGCTTCTGGATAGCCTTGTTCTGCCGCTTTGCGAAACCATTTCACCGCTTCGGCATTATCTTGACCAACGCCTAAACCTTCAAGATAATGAATGCCAAGATTGTGTTGAGCTTGAACTTCTCCCTGATCCGCAGCGCTGCGATACCATTTTACAGCTTCTTCATCGTTCTTTTCAACGCCTGCTCCCTGATTATAACAAAAGCCCAAACCCAATTGTGCTTTCATATTTCCTTGCTCAGCTGCTATACGGTACCATTTCACGGCTTCTGCTTTATCTTGAGTAACGCCAAAACCCTTAGAATAACACACAGCCAGATTGTTTTGTGATTTTGCATATCCTTGTTCTGCCGCTTTGCGATACCATTTTACGGCTTCCTCCGGATTCTTTTCAACGCCTTCGCCCGTATGATAGCAAACGGCAAGATTGTGCTGCGAGTCGACATCTCCTTGTTCAGCTGCTTTGCGATACCATTTTACGGCTTCCTCAAAATTCTTTTCAACTCCTGCGCCAACATAATAGCAAGTAGCCAGATTAAATTGCGCTTTTACGCATCCCTGCTCTGCGGATTTGCGCCACCATTCTATTGCTTTTTCCAAATCTTGAGCGACTCCTTCGCCAAAATGATAGCAGTATGCGAGCCTGTGTTGAGACGGGGCGTGTCCCATTTCCGCCGCCTTCTTCCAGCAGTTAAACGCTTCCTCTTTGTTTACAGGCGTTCCGTTGTCGCCCTGAAAATAGTCGTTGCCGCGTTCGTATAAGGCTTCGGCGTCCGGGTTGGCGCCCGGCTGTTCCGCTCTCGCTCCGCAGGCGATAAAAAGAACGGCAAACAACAGGGCAAACGTTGAGATATTTCGAGTTGACATGGTTTTAATCTTCGGTGAACTTTTGAATTGAATACAATAATTATATATTTTTTCGCAGTGTGGGGCAAGAGGAAAATGGGGGGGAGGAAGGGAAAACACACGCGAAGTAATGGAAGGCGGTAATGGAGCGACCATCGGGAGCGGAATTACGCATTCGCCGCTAGGCGAACAAAACGTTTGTCCTGTGCACGCACACGGGTGAGCCGGCACGCGGCAGTCCCCTGCCGCCCAAGAAAGCCTCACGCGAAGTTCGCAAAGTACGCGAAGTTTTAAAGAGGGCTTTGCGTTCTTTGCGGCTAAAATTTTCTTTGGCGGACTTCGTCCGCGATCCCGGAAGCGTTTTCGGCTACGTTGTTTGGGTATGCACGTTTCAAACGTTTGGTTCGCCTTCGGCGAACTGCGTAATTCCGTTCGCTTCGCGAACTCCATTACCGCTTTTCATTCAATTCCTCGCTCACCGCTTGCTTTTTGATTCTCGCTATGTTAAAATCTGTACAATAGACAGGAGATGCAATAGGCGTCTGTTTCGTTGTCCTCGAATATACAGAAAGGTTATATTATGAATTCGGTTAAGGTCCATTTGTTTGCAGCGTTGCTTATAGCGACAGCGTTCTTCCCGAGTTCCGTTCAGGCGGAGACGTCGACCGGGTGGGAGAAGTCTTCCAGCAACCCAGTTTTGGGCGGGCAGCTCGGAACGTGTTTCGACATCTGCGTTCTGCAGGAAGGCGATACGTTCAAGATGTGGTTTTCCTGGCGTCCTCAAAAGTCGATCGGGTATACGGAAAGCAAAGACGGAGTTCATTGGTCTGAGCCGAAAATCGTTCTCTCGCCTGCTGGCGGCTGGGAAGGGATTGTCAATCGCATTGGCGTCGTGTTCAAAGATGGCAAATATCACATGTGGTACACCGGGCAGGTACTCAAAGGGAATATTGGGTCGAAGATTGGGTACGCGGTCAGTCCGGACGGCGTCAACTGGACGCGGGTTCAGAGCGAGCCGGTTCTTGTCTCTCAACTGCCGTGGGAAGGCGTTGCGGTAATGTGTCCTCACGTGCTTTGGGACGAGGCGGAAAAGACGTTCAAAATGTGGTATTCCGCCGGCGAGCAGTACGAGCCAAACGCCATCGGGTACGCGACAAGTCCGGACGGCGTCCATTGGACGAAACATCCCGGCAATCCGATTTTCAAGGCGAATAAAAACGTCAAATGGGAACAGCATAAAGTAACCGCCGCTCAGGTTTTTCCCTATAAGGGCATGTACTATATGTTCTATATTGGTTTTGAAAACGAACATCTGGCGCGAATCGGGATTGCGCGTTCCAAAGACGGCGTAACGGGCTGGGAAGAACTGCCGACCAATCCGATTATCGGTCCGGACGCGGGAACGTGGGACGCCAGCGCGTGTTACAAGCCGTTCGCCATTTACGACAAACAGGCGGATCTGTGGCGCTTGTGGTACAATGGACGCAACGGTAGCGTGGAGCAGATCGGGCTGGCGATTCACAAAGGGGAAGACCTCGGGTTCCCGGAACCGTCCGAGACAGGATCGCAACCCTGATTCTAATTTCCGATGAAGCTTGTTTGACAGGCATTTGCCAGAGAAAATAAATTTTTTCTAAAAAAATCCCAAAAAACGAATTTTTCGCGTTATTTATGGACTAGAATTTCGTATAATACAAATAGAGGAGTTAAAAAAGAGTAATATCAACAGCAAAATGAAAGGATAATGCAATGTCAGACTTGACTCTTTGGAATTTGACGGAAATCCAAATGCAAATGCTTCTTTGGGGAACAATAGTCGTTTTGGCGGCAATTGTTGAACTTAACACGTTTGCTCTGGTATCCCTCTGGTTTGTCATTGGAGGAATTGCCTCGTTTATCGCGGCGTATTTTAACGTTCCTTTCCTTTGGCAGTTTGCCATTTTCGTTTTGACGTCAGGCATTATCGGAATTATCATGATTCCGTATGTTAGAGAACGCAACAAAAACTACACGCCAACAAATACCGACAGCCTGGTCGGTCATGAAGGGATTACCGAATCCGAACTCAACGTCATTACAGGCTCTGGCAGAGTGATGCTGGACGGTCAGTCGTGGGCGGCAAAGCCCGTAACGGGAGCTAACGTCCCCGCCAGCACAGTTGTCGTTGTTGAAAGAATTGAAGGCGTAACCTTGTTCGTCAGACCGAAAAATTAAAGCTTTATAATACGGAAATTCGTTTTTTGGTTTTGTTACTGTTTAGTCAACCATTTTAACTTTTAGGAGGATTTAAGATGCCTGCAAGTTTATTGTATACCATATTGGGCCTTATTCTGGTATTGATGGTTATCGGAATTCTGTACTGCGTTCGCATTGTCCCGCAGGCAAGTGAGTTCGTCGTTGAACGTCTCGGCACGTACCGCGCTTCGTGGAAAGCCGGGCTTCACTTGCTGGTCCCGTTTATTGACCAGATCGCCAAAAAGGTCTCGGTCAAGGAACAGGTTTTCGACTTCAAACCCCAGCCGGTGATTACCAAAGACAACGTTACGATTCAGATTGACACAGTCGTCTTCTGCGTCGTAACAGATTCCAAACTTTACACTTACGGCGTTGAAAATCCGTACAAGGCGATTGAAAACCTGACGGCGACGACGCTGCGTAACATCATCGGCGAAATGGAACTCGACCAGACGCTGACTTCCCGCGACGTCATCAACACCAAGATTACAGAAACCCTTGACCGCGCCACCGACCGATGGGGCATTAAGGTCAACCGCGTTGAACTGAAAAACATCGAACCGCCGAAGCCGATTCGCGAAGCGATGGAAAAGCAGATGAGAGCCGAACGAGAACGCCGAGAAGCCATTCTTCAGGCGGAAGGAAAGAAGAAGAGCGACATCCTTATCGCGGAAGGCGAAAAACAGGCGCGAATCCTCACCGCTGAAGCTGAAAAGCAAACCGTCATTCTCCGCGCCGAAGCGCAGCGAGAAAAGGAGATTCGCGAAGCGGAAGGTCAGGCTCAAGCTATCCTGATGGTTCAGAAGGCGTTGGCGGACGGTATCCGACTGCTCAACGAATCCAACCCGTCTGACCAGGTCATTACCCTCAAGAGCCTCGAAGCGTTCCAGAAGGCGGCTGACGGTCAGGCGACCAAGATCATCATTCCGAGCCAGATTCAGGGCATTGCCGGCCTGGCGTCCTCCGTCAAGGAACTGCTCAACTAAGCCCAAGCAAATAAACAAAGCGCGTTTACCAATCTGATGAAACGTAACAATCCGGGGAGCGAAAAGCTCCCCATTTTTTTAACATCCTATATAATCAATTTAATCTGTTTTATAATACCAATTATTTTTTTCATTATTTTTCATAGTTCTGTAGACGTTATCGAAATTTCATGTTAAAATATATGATAATCGATATTGTATTATATATTGATAGAAGGCAAATAGATTAAACCTGTTTTTTCTATAAAACAACATCATGAAAACGTATCAGACAATTGTTTTGAGCCTTTTGGCTCTCGTGTGTGCAGCGTCCCTTGCTCAGGCAGATGTGATTTACGCGGTTCGCGTAAACGCTTTGGATGCCGCGGGCGATAATAATTTCTACAGTAATTACAACTTCAGCAACACATCAGGAGAGTGGGTTACTCAAGCCAACAATAAGCCGTACAACGGAACAACCCCGGTTATGCTTTGCGATTTGGGCTCCATTCAGACGATTAACAGTATAAATCTTTCAAAGTATGGCGCGGCAGGGAACAATGTCAAGGCAATGACGATTGATTTTTACGATACGCCCGCTCTTTCCGGAAAGCCTGTCTATAGTCAGACGTTTACCAATATTGCTCAAAGCGGCGATACTCTGACTCTTACAACCCCAACGAACGCCAGATTTGTCAAGTTTACCATGACGCAGAATTACGGGGATAACCGCTATGGCGTTGGCAATATTACCTTTAATGTAAGTTCTACTGTAACGCCGACCTCGGGAACGTGTAACGTTGGCAACCTTAGCGGCTACAATGTGAGCAATCTTTTTGACAAGAAATCAAGCTCAACATGGTGCTCCAGCGCTGCTGATACATCCAAAGGTTATTTCAACGGTTCGAATCCCAACCCTGTATTTACGTTTGAATTAGGAGCTACAAAAAATCTTACCGGCATTACCGTTCAAGCGTACAACGTTACCGGCAACTCCATCAAGAATTTCAATCTGGAATTTCTGGATGCGAACGGAAATACAATTGCCGTTGAAGACGCGTCCAAGTACAGCTTTAAGATGTGGGATTCAACCAACAGCGTTCAAAACTATTTTTCGTTCCCGGAAGTTGACGGCGTAGCGCAGGTTAAAATGACTGTTACAAGCAACTTCAGAGGCGTTGGGTCTGGCGGCGACAGAATTGGTTTTTCGGAAGTTTATTTCAATACGATTGATACAGCCGTGGCAACAACGGCCGAGATGTACAATCAACCGATGCATGCAGACAATATTGTTCGTCCAACGTCCGCATCGTTTGTTACAGAAGGGGCGACCAGAGGGTCTGACCATCCTCTGACCAATCTGTTTGACGGGACCGGAACTGGCTTGGGCGACGTTTGGTACACCAAAAGCAACGGTACCGGCGAGGGCGACTGCCTCAATAAAGGTTATTCGTCAGTAATCGATTTTAACATGCCGTCAAAAAGCGCCAGGTATGATAGCTTCTCCATTGGCGGTTACGACTCGCAGGGCAACCAGATGACCGATTTCATTTTGGAACTGTTTGACGATTCCGGCAAGCTGATTTTTGCCGACGAGTTCAAAACAACTCAATCCATAAAGGCCAGCCAGTACGCAACGTTCTCTTTGGGAGACAATTATACGTTCAGCAAAGCGCGAATGACAATTCTGGACAACGCTTATTATTGGTACGGAACAAGCGGCGGCGATCGAGTCGGTTTTTCGGAAATTTTCTTTTCTGGCGAGCCGGAATACTTTATCAATTCGCCAGATATTCCCGATGCAAATTGGACTATCGACGGAAATGGCATGAAAGGCGTTTCGTTTACCGATGGCGACTTCCAGACGGCAACGTTTGACAATCCGGTAATTCTCAACGCAGACGGCAAGTTTGAAATCGGCGAAGACAGAACGCTGAATCTTAACGGCGTTGTTTCCGGCAATAGCGGATTCGAAAAAACCGGCGATGGTACGCTGACCCTTTCCGGCGACAATACGTATTCTGGCGCCACGAAGGTTTCCGAGGGTAAGCTTGTACTGACTGGCGACGCTGTCAAGGCGAACAGTTCTATTACAATTGATAATGGCGCAACGTTGGAATACAATGTCCCTGGGAACGAAGAAGCCCGTTTGGACTTAACGACCGCTGGTACAACCGTGTCTGGCGGAAACGTTCTCAAGACGGGAGCTGGCGCGCTGAAGATCTATGCAACCGACGACATGTTCCAGGCAGACGTTTTCAAGGTTCAAGAAGGCGAACTGGACTTCAAAGGCGAGTACAAAGGCGACGTTATTGTTATGAACGGTACGGTTTTCTCGCCCGGCAATTCCGTTGGAGAAGCGATTATTGAGGGCGCGTTTAAGCTTGAAGATGGCGGTACGCTGTTGTTGGAACAGGACGACAGCGGCATGGATAAGCTTATTGCCAAGTCTTTTGATTTTGATGAGGATAGCTCTATAATTCAATTGGCAATTGGCGCTCTTATTCCCGGCGCGACGTACGACATTATTGCTCAATCCGATGGTACGTTTACTGACGCCCAACTAAATGAATCGTACTGGACAAATCTCATTGACGGCGGACTTCCGTATTATATGGGGCTGTCTGTTATTGGCAACAACCTTGTTCGTGTAAATATCGACGCTAACGCAATTCCAGAACCGTCAACGTGGGCGCTGCTCATTCTCGGCGCTGCAGGATTGATGTTCGTTCGTAAAAGAAAGTAATCGTTAGTTGCGAGAAGCGAGTAGCGAGTAGCGAGAAAACGCAAGCGCCTCAAAAAGCCTCTCGCAACTCGCAACTCGTAACTCGCAACTTTCCTAACTTAGTCCAAGAATCCTCTAAGCTGCGTCAAGCGCTGCGGATTTTGGAGCTTTTCCAGCGCTTTCGTTTCGATTTGTCGAACGCGTTCTCGAGTAACGCGGAAAATGCGTCCAATTTCTTCCAGCGTATAGGCGTACGACGCGCCAATGCCGTAACGGTATCGAATAACGTCGCGTTCTCGAGGGGTAAGCGTTTTGAGAAGGTCTTCCAGTTTTTGACGAAGCATATCATTTACCGCGCAGCGTTCCGGTCTGTCAACAGTGTCGTCAACAATAAATTCGCTGATGCTGTTGTCTTCGTTCTCGCCAACGTTGCGGTCGATGCTGACTGTTGGAGTGGTCAATGGAATGAGTCTTGCGATTTTTTTCGGGGTCAAGTTGACGCGCAAGCCAGCTTCGAGCATAGACGGCTCGCGTCCGGTTTCCTGTAACAGCTCGTTAGACGCAGCGCGAATGCGTCCCATGGCTTCGATCATGTGGACGGGAATGCGAATCGTGCGACCGTGATCAGCGATAGCGCGGGTAATCGACTGACGAATCCACCATGTTGCGTACGTCGAGAACTTGAATCCGCGGCGGTACTCGTATTTGTCGACCGCTCTCATCAATCCGGTTGATCCTTCCTGAATCAGGTCGAGGAAACTCATGCCGCGGTTGCGGTATTTTTTGGCGACCGAGACGACCAAACGCAGGTTGCTGTTGGTAAGCTGCTTTTTAAGTTCTTCGTATTGAGCCAGCTGCGCGTTAACTTTTTCCAGACGGCGAGCAAGCGTTTTCGGTCCTTCCAGAGTCGTCATCATCAAAGAGTGGAGTTCTCTTCGCAGAGCTTTGCGCGTTTCTTCGGGCAGATATGAGCTTTTCAGTTCCTGAGAGATTTCCGTCATTCGCTGCGACATGTTCGTCAGCTGTTTGAGCATGCTTTTAACGCGGCGGGAGCGAAGTGAGAGTTCTTCCGCCAGGAAGACCATTTTTTTGCTGCTGCGGCGATTCTGTTTGAGCAGTTCTTTTCGTTTATCTTCGTCAACGTTGACGTCAATCAGGGCGCGGAAGTTTTTGCGCTGGCGCGCAAGCATTTTTTCCAGCGTTTTGAGGTTCGGTTCCAGACGCTGACGAATCTTGCCTTTTGTCAGCCGTTCGGAAAGGGAAATGCGGATGTTGCGGTCAAATGCGATCGTTCCGTTTTGAACCTTTTTGAGCATGTTGAACGCATATCGCATGACGGTGTACGACCCTAACAAGGCAGCGCGAAAACCGCGGCGAGCCTTTTCGATTTTCTTTGCCAGCTCAACTTCTTCTTCGCGAGTCAGCAGAGGCAATTTTGCCATCTGGTTCATGTAGACTTTAACCGGGTCGGAGTTCCATCGACCGGAGTCGGGTTCGCTCATTTCATCATCCAGGACAAATGCTTCTTCAGAAGCGGACTGGTCAGACCAAAGTTCTGATTCGTTGTCGGGGGAATCAAAAAGCGAATGATCTTTTTCAGACGGGTTTTCCAGAACGGCGTTTTCGGAATTCGAAAAAGACGAATTCAAACCTTGAGAATAAAAAGCTGTCATACCGACGCATCCTCCATGACGCTTCAGGGGTGAATTCCGAAAAACTGACGCTTTTACTAAAGATTTTCGCTTGTCGTGACGAAAAGTCAAATGCAAGAGTTTGGCAAACGATAATCTCTAAAAAGGCGGATTGTTTTCCGGATCGTCGCCGCGGTCGGTCCCATCCGTGGAATCGCTTATGCCGTGACGCGTTCTTAAATTGTGAAGAATCTGGCTCCAGGGAATCTCCGCCTGTCCAGGGTCGGATTCCTGAATTTTTTCCAAAATCTCCGGTTTTTGCCGGTCTATTCGATAATTTCTGAAATTAACCAGCAATTCGTTTAACGACTCATTCGCGTTTGCAACCGGATTTCGGCTGCCTGCGTCCAGTCGTTGAATAACCCACGCTTTCATACGCGGGTCTGCAAGGTTATCCAACAGGAACTGAACAGAAAATTCATTTCCCTGGTCAGTCCACAGTTGAATGAGTTGATATGCCTGTCGAGCGGGCGCAAAGCGCAAATCCTCTGCCATAACGCTTTGATGAACATTCGGCCAAAGTTGCGGATTGTTCAAAAGCAGCTCGAACAGTTCGCGTTCATAAGGCGTTTGAGTTCCCCATTCGGAAGGATACTCGCCATTAAGAACGGCTTCAATATTTTGTTCCTGCGTTGTCTGTTCCGTTTCGTCCGACTCGTCGTCGTAGTCGTCCCAGTTTCGGCGCGGGTTTGCTTTGAGCTTTTGACGAAAACTCTTCAAACGAGCGATTACGTCTGCCGGCTCCATTCGGAACCGCACCGCCAAATTGAGCAGGATTTGATGTTCTCTGAATTGCGGGTCTGCGCCGCGCGCTTGAGGTTCCAATGGAATCTTTGCCATCAATTCCATAATCCTGTCCAGCGCCTGCTGCGCCCCGTGAATGTCGTTGTGCAAGTCTACGCCGCGCGTGTAAAAATCGACGGCGTGATCCAGCGCGCTTTTGCCTTTGGTCTGGATAAGCTCTTCCAGCTTGTCCTTTCCCCACGCTAACAGGTACTCCGCCGGATCTTTGGGAATGGAACCGTCCGGGGCTTGTTCTTGCGGAAGCGTAACAACCTGCAAGTCCATGTTTTGGGAAATGAACAGTTCCAAAACCTCGCTTGTTCGCTTCTGCCCGGCGGCGTCGCCGTCCAGCATTAAAATGACTTTGTCAACGTAATGCCGCAGCGTTTCAATATGTTTTGAACCCAACGCCGTGCCGAGTACCGCAACAGTGTCGGTAAACCCGAACTGATGGCAGACGATACAATCCATGTACCCTTCCACCACCAGGGCGCGCCGGCTGCGCGTCATTGACGTTTTGGCGATGTCCAGCCCATAAAGCTGTTTTCTTTTGGAAAACAGAGCCGTTTCTGGCGAGTTGATGTATTTTGCTTTGCTAACGACCGTCGTGTCGTCCATCATTCGTCCGCCAAAGGCGATGCACTGACCCATGGCGTTGTGAATCGGGAACATGACGCGATCTCGGAATCGGTCGTACATGCCGCCGTAATTCCCGGACGATAAAATACCCGCCTCAGTCAGGAGCCGAATTCGGCGCGGAACGTTGTTGACCTTGCCAACCAGCCAGTTCGGCGGTTCCGGACAGTACCCCAGCTGAAACTTCTCAATGCTTTCGTCCGTTATTCCGCGATTGCGAAGGTAATTCCTCGCGCGTTCTCCCATCGGGTCGTACAGCAAACTTTAGTGATACTGTTTTTCAACCCAGGAAAGGACTTTGAACAGCGTTTGACGCGGCGTGGATTTGTTAGTTGCGGGTTGCGAGTTGCGAGTTACGAGAGGATTTTGCGTATTCTCGCTACTCGGCTCCAGCGGAAGGGGGGATTCAGTCAGGGGGGCGTTATCTGAGGAAACGTTTGGGGAGTTTGACGAATCGTTATCTGCCGACGTCGGTTTGGAGCTTAACAGCGGTCCGTTGAGTTCTTCCGGACTGGGTTCGTAGGCGTCTGCTTCTTCCGGGGCTTCGGACGGGTCAAAATGGCGATGGCTAAATCCGCCCGACGATTTATGATACTCCGGCAGCTCGATGCCCGCCATTTCCGCCAGGATTCGTTTGGCTTCGGGGAACTCGCAGCCTTCCATCTTCATGACGAAGGAGAAGATATCCCCGCCGATGTCGCAGACCCAGCATTTGAACGACTGCCGTTCCGGGTTGACCTGCAAGCTCGGCTTGCGGTCGTCGTGCCACGGACAGCGCGCAACGAAAAGCCGCCCCTGACGCTGCAGGGGAAGATACTTGCCGACCAGGTCGACAATATCAATCTTTTCGCGAATCTGTTCTTTTATGTCGTCTGAATAAAGCATCGGTTACGCTCTTTTCGAGCAGGCAAAGCTCTAATATACACCAAAGGTTGAAATCGTGCAATCCCAATTTTCAGAATTTTTGGAAAAATTCTGAAAATTGAGTAGCGAGTTGAGAGTAGCGAGTTGCGAGAAACGCAAAGCGCCTCAAAAAAACCTCTCGCCACTCGCCACTCGTAACTCGCAACTTAAAAATATGGATTATAAATCCTTTCCCGCTCGACGGTTGTCGTTCTCATGTGTCCGGAATAGACAATCGTATTATCTGGCAGGGTTAGAATTTGGGTTTTAATACTGTTGATCAGATCTTCCGTATTTCCGTCGTAAAAGTCTGAGCGGCCAATACTTCCCGCAAACAGGACGTCGCCGCAGAAAACCATCGTTTTAACCGCCCCGGTGGGTAAATTCTCTCGAAGAATATAAATGACGTGTCCGGCGGAATGGCCCGGGGTTTCTCGAACCTCGAATTCCAGCCCGGCTAAAGACAGTTTGTCGCCATGACTTACCGTCTTTTCCGCGGCGGGAATGGACGTAGGCATATCGAAATCGTCAGACAGATTCCCACTGGGGTTTTCGAACTTGTCAGCGTCTTTGGCGCCGATGTATGTCGGAACGCCTGGAAACGCCTTGCGAAGAGCGTCCACGCCCCAGATGTGGTCAAAATGCCCGTGAGTGCATAAAATCGCAACCGGCTTGAGCTGCTGCGATTCCAGCGTCGAAACAATATCTGCGCCGGACATGCCGGGATCAATAACGACGCACTCTGAAGAGCCGTCCAGATTGACGATGTACGCGTTTTGATCCATCATCGGATCGGATATGGTTTGTACTTTAATAGTCATGATATTAAGCTACGAGCTTCTAGCTATTAGCTAGTGCAATCGTAGTTCTGGCAGTTACGGTTTGAAACACAAATCAACAAGCTAGCGGCTAGTAGCTAGCGGCTAGCGGCTCATAATTCTCGTTTTTCAAATTTAACTTCCTTGATCAACGCGTCGTCGCTCATTCTATAAACGCGAATGACCAGCTGACCGTCTTCGACGCAGCCGCTGATAACGGTAGCGGTGTCGTAGCGATCGGTTAAAGCGTGTCCGCCGCCAACAAATTGCCCCCAAGGACGGTCTTCAGTCGGTTCGTCATAGCGGAAATGGTGCATGTGAGCGCAAATCACCGTCTGGACGCCGTACTGTTTCAACAGAGGAGACCACATATCAGAACACGGCTTTTGCCATGAGGCGAATCCTTCCATGATGTTGCCTGGGTTGGCGGTCGGGTCTTTGTCGAAAATTGGAATGTGACAAAAGACGACGATAAACGGCGCGGACTTGATTTCCGGACGTTCGAGCGTCTCTTTAAACCATTGCGTCTGCAGTTCCCGATACGGTTCGAATTCCGCCAAACCCTGGAAAACCGGGTGAGCGTCCGGCTTGTCCTCGCCGGTGTCCAAACCGATAATAGCCATCTCGCCAACGCGAACGGCAAAGTTGCGTCCCAACGACCAGTACTTGGAATCGCGCTCTTCCGGATTCCGTTTAATGAGAACCTTGTCGATATTTCGCACCCACGGACCGCGGTTGTCGTGGTTGCCAGGAACAAACAGAACGGGATAATCCTCCGCAAACGCGCACGCTCCCGGATACAGCAGCGTTTGAACCGCGTGCTCTTCCGAAGTCATTTCGCCCGTATCGCCGTTCCAGACCAAAACCGTCGGATTGAGGCTTTTGACCTTTTTATCCAGAACCTGAAACGTCGGGAAATTGGCGTGCGTGTCGTTAATTACGGAAAACGACGCCCGGGCTTTGTCACCCAGCGTGGTAAACGAATGAACGGCGCTGTATTCCGGCTCGCCAACTGTTACTTTATAGGCGTTGGGGTAGTCCACCGGCAGGGTCGCAGCGCGATAGTAGTATTTCGTATTCGGTTCCAAACCGCGAATCCGAACGGAGAGAACTTTTTCCTGAATCGATCGCAGCGGCGGGACGCAGGCGTAGACTCTTTTTGCGTCCGACAGGTCTTCTTTTGTGGAATATTCCACAAACCCAGCGGCGGGACCGTTGACGCCCCAAACCATGCCAATCGACGTTTCAGACGGAATCTGCAAAACAACCGGGGTGGAAAAAAGCGACTTCGTTTCCGGAGCTTCAGCCGCGTCGTCTTGAGCAAACAGCGGAGACGTCAAAAGAACAACAAGGGACAATAAGGATAGTAAGTGTTTCATGGCAGTTATGAAGTAAGGAGGTTAATGGAAGGCGGTAATGGAGCGACCAGCGGGAGCGGAGTTACGCAGTTCGCCGAAGGCGAACCAAAAACAGTGTCCTTCGTTAAGTTCGCCTGACGGCGAATGCGTAATTCCGTTCGCTACGCTCACTTCATTACCGCCTTTCAAGCTTTCTTTTCTCAAATTTAACTTCTTTAATTATCGAATCGTCGCCAACTCGATAAACGCGAATTATCAGCTTGCCGTCTTCGACGGTTCCGTGAAAGACGGTTGCTGTCTGAGGGCTTTTTCCTCCGCCGACGAAGTGCGTCCATGGACGGTCTGCCGTCGGTTCATCGCATCGATAGCGGTGTTTGTGAGCGGTTATAACTACCTGAACGCCGTGTTGCTTGAACAGCTGACCCCATTGGTACGAGGTCGTCCTGCTCCATACGTACGAAGCGCTCTGACCAGGTTCGACGTCGTCGCGGGGAATAATCATCGGGATGTGACAGAACGCAACGATAAACGGCGCGGATTTGATATCCGGACGTTCCAGCGTCTCTTTAAGCCATTGCGTCTGCAATTCCCGATACGATTCGAACTCCGCCAAGCCGAGCAAGTCCGGGTTGTCGTCCGATTTGCTTTCGCCAGTATCCAAACCGATGAGGGCGACGTCGCCCAGACGAACCGCAAAGTTTCGTCCAAGCGCCCAGTATTTGGAATTGCGCTCTTCCGGGTTTCGGGTCAGGAGAACCGTATCCAGATTTCTGACCCATGTTCCGCGGTAATCGTGGTTGCCGGGAACGAACAGGAACGCGTAGTCCTTCGCCAGACCTGGTTTGAGAATTGATTTAATCGCTTTGTCTTCGGATTTATAATTGTCTGCTGTGTCGCCGTTCCAGACGACAACCGCCGGCTGAAACTCTTTGAGTTTTTTGTTAACCGCCTTGACAGTATCGTCTTCTGCATGTGTGTCGTTAATTACAGCAAACGACGCCTGAGCGTTCGCGCCCAGCGTTGTAAACGAACGAACGGCGCTGAATTCCGGCTCTCCCACCTTGACGTGGTAAGCGTTGGGATAGCTGACCGACATGGTTGCAGCGCGATAGAAGTATTTTGTATTCGGTTCCAGACCTCGAATCCGAACGGACAGAACCTTTTCCTGAATCGACCGCAGCGGCGGAACGCAGGCGTAGACTCTTTTCGCGTCTGTCATGTCTTCTTTTGTGGAATATTCGACAAACCCTGCCGCCGGACCGTTAACGCCCCAAACCATGCCGATTGACGTCTCTGACGGAATCTGCAGAAAGACAGGCGTTGTAAACAGCGACGTCTTTTCCGCGTCGTCTGCGAACAGCGGAGACACAAACAGAACGATTAGGGTCAGCAGGAATAGTAGACGCTTCATGGTAGTTAGGGAGTGGGAAATAGGGAGCAGGGAGTAGTAACAGAATTCGCCAAAGGCGAATTACTATTGCCTACTGCCTACTGTCTCTTGCCTTCTAACGCCTGCAGCCTCGCGATGTACGGAGCGAATCCATTCCGCTGACGCGGTTTCTCCTCCGTATCGGACGGCGTAGTATTTCATGGCTATCTCTATCGGTCTGATCGTCCAGTCGGCAAACTGGGGAAGCTCTTCCAATTCCAAGGCAAATTCCAACGGGGTCTGGTCTGCTCGACGCGAAAAACCTCGCCGCCGAAGCGTCTTTTCATAGCGTCTGTAAAACTCGACGCGCGCCTCAACGACCCTCAAACTGGAACCTTTAAACTTAAACCGAATTTGAAGCCATTTCCATAATGTCTTTAACAGCTTTATAGTCCAGTATAACCCAATAAAAATTAAAATCAAGGCGGTCAAATGCGTTTTGATTGACGCCTTGCCGAAAAAACTGCGTAACCATCGGTATAGCTTAGAGTTATCCCAAAAATGACGGATGGGGTCGTATACCTGTCTCTGCTGCGTATTGGGGTCCATTTTGATCATGTACTTTTCCCACTGAACGTTCATCCAGTCAAACAGACCGCCGAACCAGTCAAGAAAGGCGTTGATTTGCGTTTCTTCCTGGCTGACAGACGGCGTAGGATCAAGCCGAAGCCAGCCGCCATAAAACCAATCGCTCTCAGCCCACGTTTTTTTATAGGAATTGAAATTGTCCGCTGTTACAATCGTCGGAGTTGGCTGATCGTAATCCAGGTCAAGCTGACTTCCCGGAATCCATACATCCACCCAGGCGTGAGCGTGTCGCTGACGGACAGTATAATAATTGCCGTATTTATTGTATTCGTTTGTCGCGTATCCGATAACCGGCTGAGCGGGAATGTTCACGCTGCGAAGAAGCATTGTCAACGCAGAAGCGAAAAATTCGCAGTGCCCCGCCTTGTGTTCGGAAAGAAAATCCTCCAGCGGATCAAGATTTCGGTTTCGCGTTTGAGGGTTAAGACTGTAAACGTATTCGCCGGAATCGCGCAGCTTTCTGCAAAACTGACGAGCGACTTTTTCTACGCCGTCATTTTCTACTGACAGCCCCGCCTCTTCCAGCCATTTTTCCGCCAATTTCCGAGCGGATGGAACGAGCGAATCTCCATTCTCGTCTTTAGGCGTCTGAAGCAACGGAACGAATTCCTGTGGATACAGTTTAGGAATTATTTCAGTCTGAGCGCCGTGTTGAACGGACGGCGCGTAGAATTCAAAAACGTGCCGCTGTCGGGCGACGAAATCCCTTCGATTAAGACGTTGGTCCAAAACGTTAAACGTAAAAGCAATTCTGAATTGAACCAGGTCGCAGGGATAAAACGGCCAGACTGCAAACGCTTCCAGACGACCCGTTGGCTGAATGTCGTATTGAATTCGCGTTGTCAGATCTGAATGAGAGTCGTTTTCCTCTGTAACATTCGTTTTCAGATTATCGTACCTCTTGAGACGTTTATTGGGCTGTGCGAAGAAATCCCGTTCCGAATGATTTCGAAATCGCCATTGACGGTTCTCATACATGTTGACCGTAACGCCGCGAAGATAAAGCTGAGACGGATTTTGCGCCGGCGTTTCCGTATTTCCTTCAAACAATTTGACTTGACAAACGATTGTTGAGTCCTTTTGCCGCGGTCCCAGGTCGCCCAATCGAATAACGTCGTTAAAACCAATTGACGCTGCAGCGCCCGAACCGCGCCCAGGAAATCCCAGATAAGCCCCCTCGCCAAAACGAGGCGTCAAGAGAAAAACCAGTACGGAAATCAAAAGCGAAAACAGTCCTGTAACAGCCAGCTTCCACGTCAGAGAAAAACAAAATGGAAACCGTTTAAAGCGCTGTTGAGAATTGCGAACAGAACTTCGCAAGAGCGATTCTGAATCCGCGGCCGACTTATTCTCTTTTGTTTTTTTATCTTTAGCGGAATCATTGGCTTCTGTTGGCTCTTCCGCCTGACGGTAAAACGTCAGCGACGTCAAAGAAATCAGGGCGATTGTCATAAACAAAAGCAGCAGAAGTCCAAAACCGGTTTGCTGTCGAAAAGCCGATCCGACTATTACCTGAAAGAAGCTCAGCAGAAAAATCAGCCAATATGTATGAAACGTCTTTTTCCGTAAAAGAAGAATCAGTTCCATAAGCAGCAAAGCGTTTGCGGTACTTGTTACAATTTGAAATGGCGCAGCATAAAAAAACAGATTGTAAATGCAGAACCCGGCAACTAACAGCGTCAGGACATTTAACCCAAGCGGGTTGAGCTGAAAGATTTTATACTTGTCAACAACCAGATAAGCAACCAGAACGAACAACGCCACGGCGAGAGCTATCCATTCCAGCCCCTGCCCCAGAAAGAGCAAAAAAGCGGCCAGAACAATCTGACCGCTTAATGTTAGCTGCAGGAATCGTTCAATTGTCATTTAGAACGTTGTTACTTAGAGCGCTTTTGAAATCGTCGCGCCAGCGCCAAACCGAACGCGCCGAGAATTAACAGCGCCCACGTCGACGGTTCAGGAACGGCGTTCGGGTCGACACTGCCGGAAATGACCCAAAGGTCGTCGGCATTTAAACCATAACTCAAATTGCTGAAATAGTAGGAATCAATGAAACTCAGTATATTGTCCAACGTTTGGCTGTTTCCCGCGTCTACAACTACCTCAAACGAAGCGTTTGGAGCGAGCGGATAATCGTCTGTAAACTGTAACAGAATTGTCGATCCGTCAGCCAAACTCAAATTGCCAGTAACAAACAGCTGGTCGCTGTCAGCCGTCGTCGGACCGCCGATTTCCATTAACAGCGTTCCGCCGTTAAGCGCGAAATCGCCAGCGTCTCTCAGGACTCCAATCGAATTGCCCGGCGAGAGAATCGCGCTGTTATTGACGTTGATGTTTCCAGTAAAGAATTCTTTGACGTCTAACCGACCCTCGTTGACATTGAACGTACCCGCAACGAGGTCGCCATCGTTAGCGCCCAGGAGTTTGAGATTACCCATGCCTTTTTTGGTAAGCGTTCCAGTCCCAATTTGAATCGTTCCCGAATATGCAGCGTCCTTTTCGATGTTGAGAGTCAAATCGTTATTGCCGCCGGTAATCGCGCCGTTAGTTCCCGTCAGGTTATTGAACTTCATGGCGGACTCGCCGGTATACCCGGCAAAGTCGAGAATCCCATTGACGGCAACGTCGCTTGAACTTGCCAGATTTGCTTTCTCTGAAAGAATGAGCGTCTTGCCAGAAGCAACGTTTGTCGTTCCAGTATATGACAGATCTCCAGAAAGCGTGAACGATCCGTTTTCGACAGAAACGTTGAGAATTGATTTTGTACCATCTGAAATCGCGCCTGTTAACAGAGCTCTATAAGAGTTGTCATAAGACTTAAGTATGAGCGTAACAGCTCCTTCCTCAGCAGCGGAAGAGATATTGCCGTTAATCGTATAAACGTTAGTCCAGTCAACGCCAATCGATGCATCTTCTACAATATAGATGTTACTTTCAAGAGTTCTTCCAACTCGCAGCGCGCCGCGATTTTCGCTGTTGCCCATGCCAGCAAGATAAATATCGCCTGTAACGTCGTAGGCGCCTGCAATAAACAATGTCGTTCCAGGATTAACAATAAACGTATTGCTGAAAGCAGTTCCGCTCGTGTTGAGTTTATTGCCGTTGTGAGCGCCGCCCTGAACCAGAGAGACAACGCCGGTAAAGTTCTCCGCATTCAGTTTATCTAAATAGGTGTTGCCCGTCCCGTTGTACAGGACCATTTCCAAAACGCCGGCGCCAGACAGGTTGGTTGCGTCAAATCGGGTTGCGCTTCCGCTGTCAAATTTCAGGGACAGGGTTCCAGATTCCGCAACGTTTACGGACGGTGCAGTTCCAATCAGGTTGGCGGATTCAATCGACAAGACGCCGTCGTTGATGGTATAGGCGCTGGCGGTCAGTCTTCCTGCAGCCCCTTGGATAGTGAGTTTTCCTTCGCCGTCTTTGGTAATTGTTCCCGTTCCGATGTTGAGCGTGCCCGTATAGGTTGTGTCGGTATCGTTGTTGAGAATCAGATTCAGATCCGTTCCTGTAACAGCGCCGGCTCCTGAAAGGTTGTTGAGCTTCATGGCGGACTCGCCGGTATAACTCGTGAAGTTGAGCGTTCCGTTGACGACCGCGGCTCTGGACGCTGCCAGATTGGCGTTGTCGCCGGTAAGCGTCAGCGTCGCGCCGGAGTTGATTGTGGTCGGTCCAGAATAGGACAACGCGCCGGAGAACGCCTGAGTTCCCTTATTAATCGTCATTCCCAATTTGGAACCGGTGTCGCCGTCGGAAATCGAGTTGCTGAACGTTCCCGATCCGCTGTTGTTTGTATGGTTGATCGTCAAGACGACTTCTTCCCCGCTGGCGGCGCCGGATGAAATCGCGCCGGAAAGGGTCTGCGCTCCGTCAACGCCGATGATGGCATCGCCAAAGACGGTCATATCGCCGCTATAAGTGTTGGCGATACGCATCGCGCCGCGGCTTTCGCCGTTGCCGCCTCCGGAAACCCAAACGTCGGCTTTGAATTCACCGCCTGCTACATAAATCGACGTTCCCGGATTCACCTTGAACGTAAAGTCCTCGAAAGATTGACCGCCCGTATTGATTTTCGTGCTGCTGGCGGCTCCTTCCGAAACCAGAGAGATATAACCGGTAAAGCCGTTATTGGTCAGGTTCGGCAGTTTCGCGTCGCTGCTCCCGCTTGCCATGCGAAGTTCCAGGTCGCCGGAGCCGGAAAGTTTTGTAATGTTTAAATTCTTGTTTGTTCCGTTAATTAATGTAGAAAGCGTTCCGCCTTGAATGTCGACGTCTCCCGTAAAGGTGTTGGCGCCGGTAAAGCTGACTTTGTTGTCGCCCGTCTTGACGATTTTACCCGCGCCGGAAATGGCGTTGGTAAAAGACTTGTCTTCTGTGTACGCGAATTCCAGAGAGCCGTCCGCGTTGACAGCGACAGCGCCGGTTCCGAGAATTCCGTTGTTGGTCAGGCGAACAGTTCCCGCGTTGATAGTAGTTCCGCCTGCGTAATTGTTGGCAGTGGCGCCAGTTTCGCTCGAGATAACCAATGTACCTTTGCCGTTTTTGACGATGCCTTTGCCATTCCAAAGACGAGCGGAAAAGACCAGGTCGTTTCCGTTTGGATCTGTACCCTTGGCGACGTCAAAGGTGATGTTTTGAGAATGCAGATTAAATCCGCTTGCGCCGGTAACGTAATTGGTCGCGCCGCCTTTGGTGATAATCTGCGTTTGAGAGTTGTTGACCAGGTTGATTGTATTGTTGCCGCCGGCGTTGAGCGTACCGCCGCCCGACTCGCCGAAAGTAATTGTCGTTTGATTTGAAATCCAGAACTGGTCTTTGGACCCGGAACGGGAAAATGTAACAGACCCGCCGTTATTGATGTAAATCTCCGCTCCGGAATAGTTGGCGTTGGCGTCTGCCGAATTGTTGAGAATAATGTTGGCGCCGTCGGCAACAAGACTGCCGTCGTTGGCGATTTGCATTGCAGTTGGCGTGATGGAAAATGTACCGTCGCCGGTAACTTTGAGCGTACCAGAGCCGGAAATCGTTCCGCCGTCCCAGGTTCTGGTAACGCCGGAATCAGTCGCAATGCCCAGGGTTGAACCTGCAGCAACCGTAACCGCGCCGCTGCCCAGCGTACCCGTGCCGGTCAGAATCAAAGTTCCTTCGCTGATGGTCGTTCCGCCTTTATAGTTATTGGGATTGGCGGTGTCTCCCTTAATCAACATTGTTCCCGCGCCCGTCTTTTCAATGCCCATGTTATTCCAAAGACGAGCGGACATTTCAAGGTCAACCCCACTGGGGTCTGTTCCTTCAGCAACGTTAAAAATAATGTTGTGGTTATGAAGATTAAACCCGGTTGTGCCGGCGATAAAGTCCTTCGCTCCGCCGGTGGTCTTAAATGTCATTGTGGAAGAAACGATAAGATTGAAATATTGACTGCCGCCATACTCTTCTGTAAGAAGCGTTCCGCCTCCGTTTTCATCAAAGGTTATAACGGGTTCGGCATTAAAGTAAATCCCATAATAGCTGCTATCAGGACGTTCAAATTTTAACATACTTCCATTGTTAATAAAAATGTTTTTCCCGGCAAATGTTTTCGATATTACGAGCGTTCCGCCGTTGATCGTTGTGTCGCCAGTATACGTGTTCGATCCAGCAAGCGTCAGCGTTCCCGTCCCGATTTTTTCTATTTCCATTGCGCCCTGAAGATTTCCTGAATACGTAGAAGTATCATTGTTGGCTCCAACTCGCAATTTACTGCCGGCGGTTCCAGTAACAACGCTTAAATTGTCAGTAGTAACCAGACCGTTGACGGTTTCTGTATGTCCGTTTAAATTCAAAGTGGATACTTGACCGCTCCAGCTGTAAAAGACAAGATTGCCTGTGGCTGCGGAACCCGCATTGATAACGTCTGGAATCTGTTCGTCAGCTTCAAGAATAAGCGTTCCAGCATAGTTTCCGTTTTTATACATGCCGGAAGAACCAATTTGAGTGTTTCCTTTGTAATTGTTAACAGATGATGTATTGTTCAGATGAACTTCCGTAAGGTAGCCGGGAGCGACAATCAATCCCCCATCTCCGGTTATAAGACTGTTAAAATACAAATCGCCATAATTGGTAGTCGTACTATGAGAACCAATGGTCGCATTGTCCGTGAGATTTACAGTTCCGTAAAGATCAACAAGCGCATTCGCTGCCATTTGCATACGGAATTTACCGGTTTTTTCAGTTCCGTAATTGCCGCTAATGTCGATGTCGCAATAAAGCGTTGCTGAAGGTGCGCTAACAAAATAAAGCTGAGCGTTAGTAGCGGTAACAATCAGTTTGTCAGTCGAGTCCAGTTGAAGATATGTTTTACCATCGAACACCGCGTCATTAGGCGTTTGTCGCGCTGTCAGCGTGTACGTTTCCGCAAACGCCGCGGAACAACAAGCCAAGATTGCGGTTAATAGAGAAAACTGATAAATGCGCTGTGTAATGTTCATGTCAATAATTCAAGTATAAATGAAACGAAAATCGTTAATATATACGGATATATACAGATACTCTATAGTATCATACTTTATTATATTATACACTGAATTTTAGAATTTTAAATCTTTTTTCGAGAAATTATTAAGACTTTTCGAAGAATAACCAGCTGCGAGGAGTATATTGACGGATATTTTAGATGAATTTCGAGAAGAGGGGGAAACCTTAAAGAATATGTCGTTTACGCAAGCGACCAACGGGAGCGATTATTGGCAGGCGCGCGGCAGCGCGGACAGGCTCCCCCGCCTACGGGGGCTTGAAAAAACTTTCGGTCGCCAGCAAGCTGGCTCCCTTTTTAGGGAAGTTTTTTCAAGCCTTTTAAGAGGGGAAAACCTTTTTTGAAAAA
>JAFZAL010000040.1 GCA_017557195.1 Thermoguttaceae bacterium
CTGCCGTGTCTGATTACCGTTTTGGACACTGCCAACGAACCCCGTCCGCTGTCGGCTTGCAAGACGCTGAAATATCGGTTCGCCCGCGTGCCTGGCGAACTCGCTCCGGAAGCGGAAGAAGAAAAAGCCAAGCTGGAACAAAAAGGACTCCTTCTGGAACAGTGGAGTCTGGACGACGTCAACGCCGACCTGAATCGCTGCGGTTTGGCTGGCTCGCCGACGAAAGTATTCAAGGTGTTGTCAATCGTTCTGACAAAAGAAGGTTTTAAGAACGTCGAACCGACCGAAGAAGGCATTAACGGCTTGATTCACGAACTGGTCGAAGATAAGACGTTGTAGGAGAGTGCATAATGCGTAGTGCATAGTGCATAGGACGCAAGCGTTACTCTCCCTAAGCACTAAGCGCTAGGCGCTTACCACTAAGCACTAAGCACTAGGCACTAGGCACTTACCACTAACCACTAATCGCTCACATTAACATACCCCAAACTATTATGACTCAACCAAATAAACAGGGCGAAGTATGGGTTTTCGCCGAACAGGAAGACGGCGTTCTGAACGACGTTTGTCTGGAATTGCTGGGGCGCGCGCGGCTGTTGGCTGACCGTCTCGGCGTTAAAGTCGGAGCTGTTTTACCGGGATATAACGTTGAACCGCTCGCCCCCGTTCTGATCGCTCAGGGCGCGGACGTCGTCTACGTTGTCGATAAACCGTGTCTGAAATCTTATACAACTCAGCCGTTCGCCCGAATCGTCTGCGATTTAATCGCCAAGTACGAGCCGCAAATCGTTCTTTACGGCGCGTCGCCGCTGGGTCGAGACCTTGCCCCGCGCATTGCGTCTGAAACCCGTTCCGGGCTGACTGCCGACTGCACCGACCTGGACATTCAAAACGTTACCGACTCCAAGACGGGCGAAGTCCACGAAAATCTGCTGCTGCAAATTCGTCCAGCCTTTGGCGGCAACATCATCGCGACGATTGTCAACTATACGCAATGGCCGCAGATGGCGACGGTTCGAGAAGGCGTCATGCCGCTTCTTCCGCCGGACGCGTCCCGCAACGGACAGGTTATTAAAGAAGACGTCGACGTCGATCAGCTGGCAGGCGCTGTCGAGGTTCTCGAACAGTTCAAAGAACAGAAGAAGGTCAACCTCAAAGCCGCTCGAATTATCGTTGCCGGCGGCGGAGGCGTTGGCAGCAAAGAGAATTTCGACCTGATTAAAGAACTCGCCGGAGCGCTCGGCGGAGCGGTTGGCGCGTCGCGCGCCGCCGTCGACAGCGGATTTATCGGCAAGGAATACCAGATCGGTCAAACCGGAACGACCGTCCGACCGGCGCTGTACATCGCCGTCGGCATTTCCGGAGCCGTTCAGCACCGCGCCGGCATGCAGGAATCGGCGAAAATCATCGCTATCAACAACGATCCTGACGCCCCTATTTTCGGTATCGCCAACTACGGAATCGTCGGCGACCTGAACGACGTCGTTCCAAAAATGATTAAAGCCATCAAACTGCGAAGAGCGGAATAATAAGGAGACATTCACATGGGAAACTATTTTCTTGACAACGAAGACATTCAGTTCGCTCTTGACACCCTTAACATTAAGGAACTGGCAGAACTGCAGGAAATGTTCGCGGAAAACGGCGATGCAGATTACGCCCCGGAAACCGTCGACGACGCTGTTACCGGATACGCCGAGATTCTGAAAATCGTCGGCAGCATCGCCGCTGACACCATCGCCCCGGCTGCGGAACAGGTCGATAACGAAGGGCATACGCTCAACGACGACGGCACTGTTACATACAACCCCCTGACGCAGAAAAACCTCGATAAACTCGCTCAGGGCAACCTGCTCGGGTTTACTCTCCCGCGCCGATACGGCGGGTTGAACTGCCCGAACCTGATTTACACCATGGCGACGGAAATCGTCTCCCGCGCCGACTGTTCGTTTATGAACATGTTCGGTCTGCAGGGCATTGCAGAAACAATTAACGCCTTTGCCTCTCAGGAAATCAAAGACATGTCCTTAAGCCGATTCTGCACCGGAGAAGTTACCGGCGCGATGGTCTTAACGGAACCGGACGCCGGCAGCGACCTGCAGGCGGTCAGACTTAAAGCAGAACAGACCGAAGACGGCAAATGGGTTCTCAACGGCGTCAAGCGGTTTATTACCAACGGCTGCGGAGAAATCCTGCTCGTGCTCGCCAGAAGCGAACCGGAAATCACCGACGGCCGCGGCTTGAGCCTTTTCTACGTCGAATCGGACGAAACCGTCAAAGTTCGTCACCTGGAAGAAAAGCTGGGCATTCATGGTTCTCCGACATGCGAACTGACGTTTACCAACACCCCGGCTCTGCTTATCGGCGAACGTCAGCGCGGGCTGATTACCTACGTTATGGCGCTCATGAACGGCGCGCGAGTCGGCATCGCCGCTCAGAGTTTGGGCGTGGCGGAAGCCGCGTTCCGTCTGGCGCGAACGTACGCCGCCGCCCGAGAGCAGTTTGGCGCCCCGATTGAAGTTCTCCCGCCGGTAGCGGAAATGCTCGTCGATATGAAGGTGAAAATCGAAGCGTCCCGCGCGCTGACGTATCACACCTGTACAGTCTGTGACAAACAGAACAACGGCGAACGCCTCTCCCAGACGCCCGGCATTCCGAAAGAAATCGTTTCCGAACAGAGAAAAGCCGCTCGAAACGCGAAACGAATCAACGGCATGCTCACCCCGATGTCGAAGTACTACGGGTCTGAAATGGCGATTGAAGTTTCCAACATGGGTCTTCAGGTTCTCGGCGGGTCCGGATATATCAAAGACTACGCCGCCGAACGCTACGTTCGCGACGCCCGCATTACCAACATCTACGAAGGCACCAGCCAGCTTCAGGTTGTCGCCGTTATCAAAGGCATCACGTCCGGAACGTTTGAATCGTACATCGTCGATACGTTTGAATCCAAAACGTATGACGACGCCGATCTGGAAACGCTCAAAGCCAGCCTGATCGAAAGCCGAAAGAAGACGGTCGAAGCCATCAACTTCGTTAAAGAGCAGGGAACGGGATACATTGACCTGTCCGCCCGAAAACTGGTTGACTGCGCTATCGACATTCTTATCGGACACCTGTTCCTCGCCCAGGCGGAAAAGTGTGACAGAAAGAAGAAGATTGCCAAATACTTCATCGAACGTCAGGCGCCGCGCATCGCCGCCAACGTCGCCGTCCTGCTTAATCATAACAGCCAGGCGATCGACGACTACAAAACCATCGTCGGCGACGTACCCGCTGCGGAATAATTTTAAGCCGCAAAGAACGCAAAGTTCGCAAAGAAATTTAAACGGACGCGAAGCGTTCACCTAGAACCGCGTAGCGGTTCAATATTAATAGCCGTGGGTTTTAACCCACGGAAAATGAAAGGCGGTAATGGAGTTCGCGCAGCGAACGGAATTACGCATTCGCCGTTAGGCGAACAAAACGTCGAGAACTGTGCATAACAAATCGACGAAGCCAAAACCCTTCACGGATGGCGCCCGCCCTCGGGCGCCATTTTTTTGTAACAAGAACAACCTCTATTGAGCCCGGATCGCGGGCGTCTCGCCCGCCCCAGATTGCGGGGAGCCAATCCGCGCTGCCGCGCGTTTGCCAATAAACGCTCCCGTTGGTCGCTTGCGGCGGAAACATCCAAAAACCTTAAGAACGCAGAACAACCGCTCCGACCCACTGGATCGCGGCTGTGTCAGCCGCCAAAGAAACCTCACGCAAAGTCCGCAAAGTCCGCGAAGTTTTAAAAAAGGACGCGAAGCGCTCGCCTGGAACTAGACGTGAAATCTGATTGGCTCAAAAGGAGAGTATTAAAACATTCCTTTCATTCCCTGAGTCCAGAATGACAGGATAGTCAATACAATCTCATATAACAATAATAATACTAAAATGCCAACAGATAATAATAGTTTAATTATAATGGCGTTAAAAATACTCTTGGTTTTTAGAGGATAGAATATAATAGCAGTAAGGGCGCTTAGCGCTAGTAATGCCATAAAAAACCAACAAATCATATTTGCATTGGGAATATTTCCTCCTATATATAAATATATTTGGTATAAAAAAGAATCGTTTCCCGTAGGGGATTCGTTTCCAAAAGGGTCGGGAGTAATTAATAATGCATTTTCAATCATGCAGAATATTGCTACTCCTATCGAGAACTTGTATATCTTATTTGCCATGTGTTAATCCTAACAGTACTTTCTCTTGATTTCTACCAAACAGTCTTTTATTTATTAAAATAAGCGTTGTACAGCAGCCCCACTAAACCATCTTTAACATAAAAAGCGGCTTCTGGAGCTATTGTCATCGCATCAAACATTACCCAAAGTAGAACCAACGTCAGCATCGTTGAAATAATTACCACAACGCGTCGATCTTTTGAACGGAATGGGATGAGCAACGCAAACAACAATAACAAGTGGTGAGAGTAATTCCCCCCAAACAATAACGTCGCGATAACAAAAACAATAAAATATACCATAGCCCTGAAGGTTCCCGATATTTATTAATGGTATAAATCTTGTAATTCCTATTATAATACAAACTTTCGCACGCTGCGAACTGTTAACTCAATAAACGCCTCTGAATAATGTTAGGATTCAGCAATTTCATTTTTCAGATCTTCATAATCCTCAAAAAAGTCGCCAAGCAATTCAACTACTTTTTGAAAATACGGCTGCGCAGATTTTGAATCATCCATGACAGCGTATAAAAAATAACCCATTTCGAGATTACTCTCAATTGATCTGGGATTAATCTCTATTGCTTTGTTTAATTCATTTTGAACATCTTGCAAATCGTGACCATCTTCTGTATTGTCTATTTGAAGACAGATCGCGCGCAGAATGCACGCTTCACTGGAAAGATATTCGTCTGGTATGCTATATAACAGCTTAAGCGCTTCTGAATAATTATTCTCCTGCATAAATGATCTTACTCTGTTTATTATTGTCGGCATGGTTTACCTCTATTTATTTTTGTGCTTTCACCGATTTTTCCAAACAGTAAAAATCAATTGTTACACCATTCTAAACCTCAACGTTATTATAGCGTCTATTTCGATAGAACGCAAGCGAAATAGTTTTTTTCAGAAAAATTTAAAAATTTTCAAAAAATTTACTCGGATGGGAATTGCGGCGACATCGCATTTGGCGATATCATTATTGTTTTTCTTCTTCCGTGGGTTTTAGCGAACGAAATTACACTTAGGCGAGCCACGGGTGTAAACCCGTGGGCGTGAGCGAAGCGAACGAAATGTCTCACGCGAAGTCCGCAAAGTTCGCGAAGTTTTAAAAAAGGACGCGAAGCGTTCACCTGGAACTAGACGTGAAATCTGATTGGCTCAAAAGGAGAGTATTAAAACATTCCTTTCATTCCCTGAGTCCAGAATGACAGGATAGTCAATACAATCTCATATAACAACAATAATACTAAAATGCCAACAGATAATAATAGTTTAATTAAAATGGCGTTAAAAATACTCTTGGTTTTTAGAGGATAGAATATAATAGCAGTAAGGGCGCTTAGCGCTAGTAACGCCATAAAAAACCAACAAATCATATTTGCATTGGGAATATTTCCTCCTATATATAAATATATTTGGTATAAAAAAGAGTCGTTTCCCGTAGGGGATTCGTTTCCAAAAGGGTCGGGCGTAATTAATAATGCATTTTCAATCATGCAGAATATTGCTACACCTAAAGCATATTTATATATTTTATTAGTCGTCATTATTTCCCTTTCTTTTGGATGATTTTACCTTTAATCACACCTGAAATATTACATTTCTTTGGGATTATTATCAGTTTCATCTTTCTACCAAATTTTTAAAGTTAATTGTAACACGGTTTCTTTTTATACCTCAACAACTTTATTATAGCATCTATTTCGATAGAATGCAAGCGAAACAACATTTTTTTCAGAAAAATTTAAAAATTTTCAAAATTTTTACTCGGGCGGGAATCGCGGCGGCGGGTTAAAAGCCAAGTCTATTAATATTGAACCGCCTGTCAGTCTTCCTTTACTTTGCGGACTTCGCGAACTTTGCGTGAGGTTTCTTTGCGATCTTTGCGTTCTTTGCTGCTTAAAAATCTTTAGTATAAGAAAAATAAAAGCGACCAACGGGAGCAATTATAATACGTCTCGCGCGGTAGCGCGGATTGGGAGCGGTGCCTCGCCGCCTTGAAAAAACTTAGGTCGCCAGCAAGCTGGCTCCCTTTTAGAGAAGTTTTTTCAAGTTAAATTAAGAGTGGAAAACCTTTTTTGAAAAAAAGGTTCTTCCCCTCAAACTCCCCTTTCCAAAAAACTTTAGTAAGGAAAGCGCAATAAACCAATCGGCGAAAATCCGTCTAAGCCGTAAAATCCGTGTGCGGACTGACCCGCAAATGCACTTAGAATTCCCCCATATTCCTCTTGTACAAAAACCGCGGTAGCGATATAATCAGGGTACTGGAAATAGTCAAAGTACGTATACCTGTTAAACCCGAAAGGAGCTTATACATGAACTTTACTGCTAAAACGTTGTTGTTCTTCATGATCGCCGCCTGCGCTGCGACGATTGCAGAAGCGAAGAATACATTCGTCCTCTACGACCGGTTTCTCAACATCCCGGCGATGTGCTATCGGCTCGACGACGGCTGGGGCGCTATGGGATTTATAAACTGGAACATCAAAGGCGATACGAAATTCGCAATGAGTACAATCATCTATAACCCATCGAAACATTACATCTATCAGGACATCGGACCGTACTATGTCGAAAGCGTGCTGTACTTCCCGCAAGTTCTCGCGCTGTATCAGAACCCGATGGCTTTTGCTCAGGATCTGGCAAATAAAACCAACGCTGGCATTGTCGTCCCAGGGCTGTCCGGCTTTACTGTAACCGATGCGAAATGGACGCAGGACGTCCCGCAGTTTACCCGCATGCTCGGCGCTGCGATGAAAAGCCCCAGCAACCAGGTCAGCGTGTTTGGATTCGAGGGTCATTTTGAATGTACGTACGGCGGGAAAGAGTGCGAAGCCATCTTTACTATGTCGCTGGCTGTGAGCATGATGCCGCAGGTGCGACCGACTGTGCCCGCTTTCGGTCAGGTTATAAAGGTCAACCCCAGACTGCTCGTCGCGCCCAAAGGACATCTTCAAAGCGCGCTGCGCGAATGCGGCGCCCAAATGGCAACCGGGTTTTATAACAACCTGTGGTGCGTACAGCGCGACCGAACGTTCGCCGCTCTGGTTCAGGGAACGATTATCGGGCGCAACGAGGGCTTCGCCGGATGGATGAAAACGCAGGAAGAGACGTCTGCTATGCTTGACAGAGTCCGTAAGGCGCGCAGCGAGCAGATCCGCGAGGTCAAGACCGTCGACAACCCGCTTTCGCCGGGCGACAAAATCGAACGACCCGCTTTCTTTGAACACGCCTGGATAAACAAAGGTCAAGATAAGATGATCCTCAGCGACCAGACCCTTGAACCGAACGTTATCCGCCCGCTAATGGAACAGGGCGAATGGATACCGATAGAATAGCGGCGAGGCGCCGCTCCCAATCCGCGCTACCGCGCGAGACGTTTTATAACCGCTCCCGTTGGTCGCTTTGATTATTGCTAATACTATGTTTTTCTCCCCTTACTAAAGTTTTTTGGAAAGGGGAGTTTGAGGGGAAGAACCTTTTTTTCAAAAAAGGTTTTCCCCTCATATTATTTAACTTGAAAAAACTTCCCTAAAAGGGAGCCAGCTTGCTGGCGACCGAAAGTTTTTTCAAGGGCGGACGAAGTTCGCGAAGTTTTTAAAACTATGTGTTCTTTGCGGCTTGAAACATTTTAACAAAGAAAGAGCAAGCAACCAACGGGAGCACTTAACGCTAAAACAATCTTCGATTTGTCTTATCCTCTTGTATCTAAATTTGATTCAAAGAGTTATAAACTCGTTATATATTATTATTCATCTTTATCGACAGAAGCCTTTTCAACTTTGCCAAATATTTTATCGAGGCGCTCTTTCAGTTCGCCGCCGCGAGCGTTCAAAGAGATAACCTTTCCGTCTTTTCCAATGAGAATCGAATAGGGAATGTTACCCATTCCATAATATTCGGAAACCAGAATCGGTTCGCCGTCAACATAGTTCATTCCCGGAACGACAGCATTTTCGTTAAACATCTGTTTCCAGGTAATCCCATTGTCTTTGAGGAAGTTTATTAATTCATTTTTCGAAGCGGGATTGTCGCAGGAAACGCCAATGACTTCAAAGCCTTTGTCATGATAAGCGTCATATATCTTTTTGACGTTCGTCACTTCATAGAAACCCTGATAGTACGCGGTTGTCCAGAAATTAATCAAAACAACTTTCCCAGCGTAATCCTCTGCTTTACATTCGGAACCGTCTAAAAACGTCCCGGCAAATTTGAGTTCTTTACCCAGCAATTCCTTAAATCGCTTTCTGCCTTCACGGTAAATAATATTTCGTTCCAGCATACCAGCATATTGTTGGACTTTTGGGTTGGAAGCGTTCAAAAGAGCTTTGAAATAATTGTCATAGCGTTCTTCTGGAACTTTATAACCTTGCAGTTTGTCACCAACCACGGTAATCAAAAGAGCCTGCTGCGCCATCGTTGGCGTAATGTCTTTTCCTGCCTTTTCGATTATTTTGTCAACTTCAGCGGCAACATTGGCGAATTCTTTAACATTGCCGCTTTTGAAAAAACCTTCAACTTTAGTTCGGAATAGATCAAATTTATATTGATTCCCAAGTGTATTGACATCAGGATCGGATGCTTCCGATAAAGCTTTAAGGTATTTATCCTGACGTCCTTCCGGAACTTCATAATTGGGCAAATTAGCTCCATCAGACAAGATCAATAACGCCTGCTGAGCCAGTTCAAGAGTGATGTCTTTTCCGGCTTTTTCGACTTTTTCGTCTATCTCAGCGGCGACTTTGGCAAATTCTTCAACGTTGCCAGTTTTGACGTATCCCGAAATCTTTCTCTGAAAGATAAGCCATTCAATAGCATTGGTAAGATACTCTTTACCCATTTGACGAAGCTGGGCAGTGAACGCTTCCAATTTGGCGTTGACAGCGTTTACTTCTTCAACATCATCGCTGTCGAATAGAAGACTTGATTGAATTGCCTGAATTTTATCGATAACCAGCCGTTCAAAATCTCTGTCTGAAATGTCTTTGAGAAGGAGAGCCTTGTCGACAGCCTTTTGAATATATTCGGAGTATTTTTTTGAAATTTCTTTCATGGAATTGATAATCTTTCCAAACTCTTTAGATTCTGGAGTTATGCCATCTTTTTGAGCCTGGACGAGCAATCTTTGCCCTTCATTACCGTACATTTCCTGAATCTTGTAAATATATTCCTGATAGTCTTTCAGAGTTCCATTTTCTGGAACTGGTGGAATGACATCGTCAGTTGCCGCGCGGACAGGCGCAAAAGACGCCAGCGCGAAAGTCAGGCACAAAGCCAATAAAATGAAACGCGATTTCATAAAAGATCTCCTTTCTGGCTATTTCTTTCAAAATAGCTAATAGAAACTTTCCGTGGGTGAAAAACCAACGGCTAGAAATATTGAACCGTTGACGCGGTTCCAAGTGAACGCTTCGCGTCCGTTTAAATTACTTTGCGAACTTCGCGAACTTTGCGTGAGGCTTTTTTAGCGGCTGAGACAGCCGCGATCCAGCAGGACGGAACGGTTGACACGTTCTCAGGATTATTGGAGGCGTCCGCATTTTTTGTAGCCCGGGGACGGGCTACATCCAGAGGAGGTGTTCCGGCTTCGTCGGTTTGTTATATACACTTCAAACGTTCGCTTCGCTCACACCCACGGGTTTACACCCGTGGCTCGCCTAAGCGTAACTACGCTCGTTTCACTCGCTCCGTTACCGCCTTTCATTTCTTTGCGGCTGAAAATTCTTTGGCGAGCTTCGCCCGCCTTGAAAAAACTTTCGCTCGCCAGCAAGCTGGCTCCCTTTTTAGGGAAGTTTTTTCAAGTTAATTATGAGGGGAAAACCTTTTTTGAAAAAAAGGTTCTTCCCCTCAAACTCCCCTTTCCA
>JAFZAL010000041.1 GCA_017557195.1 Thermoguttaceae bacterium
CGTTTTCATAACTGGAATCCAACGCGATTTTAATAATCGACCCGTTTTCAAACGTCGTGTCGCCTGTTACATTCAGAACGTCAGTCAAAATATCGTTGCCGTCCTTTCCAACTTCCAGCAACAGCGTCGCGCCTGAATCTAACGTAAAATCGCCTGTCTGATTGATCGTTCCAATCGAGTTGCCGGGCGAAAAGACCGCGCCGTTGATAACTTCAATATTGCCTTCAAAGTAACCTCTGAAATCCAACTCGCCGGAAGAGATAACCAGACTTTCAGCGTCAACAGCGCCTTGAGCGGCGTCAAACTGAAATGTTCCAGCTCCGGTTTTAATAATCTGTCCAGCGCTGGATATTGAGTTTTGCTCTGAAAGCGTCAGTTTTTTCGTTTCGCCGCCGGCAACGTTATATTCCAGCGTTCCATCTGCACCCACGACAAAACTGCCATTGGCGTTATCAACCGCGGCGCCGGTAAGCTGAAGCGTTCCTTCGGAAACGGTTGTTCCGCCGTCGTACGTATTGGCGGCAGAAAGAATCAGCGTTCCCGCTCCAGACTTGGTCAGCGAACCCGTTCCGGAAATGGGGCTGGATTGAGTCAAAGAATAGCCGTTGCCAACGACGAACTCCGCGCCGTCAGACAGCGTTACACCGCCTGAATGGACGGCTGTTGTAACGCCCGCCGCGGCGGTGTCGGAATCGAATTCAACGCCGTCGTATGCAATTCTGTCAACAACAATCGCTGTCGCGTCGTTGTCAGCAACAGGATAATAGACAGAATCCATCGACACGGAAATCGTACCGGTCGAATATAAATTATCCGTGTTCCAGTTCAGGGTTCTTGAATTCCACGTTTCCGGAAGAACTAAAGAATCGAACGTCCCGGTAAGAGTTCCCTGAACGTCCAAAACCTGGAACGAGTCCGTCGTTCTCGGATTAAACGAGTCCAGCAGATTCACCGCCAAATCAACGCCGCCGTTAAGCCAAAGCTCAGCCCCGGAATTGACAACGATTTTATCAAACTCCGTTCCCGAACCAAGGTCAAGAACAACCTGAGCGTTTTTCGACTGATACGCTTCCAGTTCTGCAATTTCCATATAGCTTTCAGTAGTTCCATTTGGACGAGGAATATGCTCAACGATTTTCAAAACTTGTCCAGTGGGTTCTCTGCCTTGAGCGTCTTGAGCGAGATAATAATTAATTCCGCCTCGAGTATAGGCAGCAAATTGCTCGGACGCGTAGGTTTCATTTCCATTGGAATCGTAGAGGAAGAACTGAAAATAATTCCCGGAGCGGCTCATTGGGAGAACGTTGTTTACTTCTCTGTCTCTATAGTGAATCATACCCAATGTGTATTCCTGACCTAAATCGACCGTCAGGGAATGATCAGAAAGACTGGCATCTTTTGATATAAAGCATGTTGAAACATTTCCATCTACTGCTTTAGACGCCGTAAATGACGAGCTATACACGCCGTTGTTAGACATTGCAGTTTTATTCAGCGCCAGGTTGCTTCCTTCGTATCCTCGATCAAAGGTGAATACGCCGCTTTGAATAACAGAACTTCCCGCCGCGCCGACTCCGCCGGGCGTAAACGTTCCTCCCATTTGAGTCATGGAGCCAGCGCCGGAAATAGAGCCAACCGTCAGAGCGGATTCAGAGAAAACGAGCGTTGCTGTATTTTCTGCTGAAATGGAGTTGGCTGTTACTGTTCCCGTGTCAAAATAGACTTTGGACCCTGCCAGAGCGGAAATGGAATTGACGTTGTACGCAGCCGACGAGGTTTTATCAGTTGCCTTGCCAACGAAATAAGATGCATTGGCGTGAGATGACATGTACTTCTCGCCAAAAGTTATTGCAGAACTGGGACCTGTTACGTTTCCGTTTACGGTGAAGACCTTTGCTCCCCAACCGGCGTCAAAGCCCAGCGTGCAGTTGTCTGCAATTGTGATATTGGAGTTAAGGACAGAACCATTCCAATCCGAAATTGCACTAATTCTAGAGTTGCCTGTAACGTTAATCCCATCGGTAAGAGTCAAAGTCGTTCCGGTAAGCCGTAAGCCTCCGCCCCATGACGACTTGCCTTGAGAATTAAGCGTCAAACTTTTAATGGTTACATTCAACCCGCCAGAGCTGCTTGAACTTTGCAAGTACAGCTGGTTGTTGCCGGAAACGTCGTAACTAACATTTGCATCTCCCAGATATGTTTGGTTTTGCACAAAAAAACGCAGGTCTCCGCAAACGCTGACTAAACCGGTAAAGCCGGTAAGGTTAGTAGTCGTATTTCCAAGATTGCTGGCAACATTGGTAACCTGAATCGTACCGCTGCCGGTGATTGTGTTTCCTTTGACGTCGTCATAGATTCTTGTTGTTCCGGAGGGAATATCGATCGTGTCCGCCACAGCGGCTGTTGTCAAAAGGAATAACGCAATTCCCAGACCGGTGAAAAAATATCCAAGGCGTTTCATGTTCATCTCTTCTATATATTGAATACAGGAAAACAGTTTGTATTGAGTTCTTTTCGCTATTCACACTGATTAGCTAATTCCATTCTATATATTATAACCTGTATTTTCAGAACATATCTTGTACTTTTACGCCAAAATCTTGTACAAACGCGACACGGATTGACAAAAAAGTCCGATTATGCGATAGAATTATAATAGAGAAGGCGGAGGGGCTTTCTGAGACGCGAAGAAATGGAAGGCGGTCGGCAAGCTGTGGTGCGTAGAGCCGCCCGGGAAAGCCTCACGCAAAGTCCGCAAAGTTCGCGAAGTAGATAAAAAGGGCGCAAGCGGACATTGTGTCATAGCCCAACGGGCGTCATTGACACACCGACAGGGTCGGTTCCCGATTGGACGTGGGTAGCGCCGAAAAAAGCTTTTTCGGAGGCTAAACCTTGTCCTTCTGCCCGCGCGGCTTCGCGCCGCTTGCTTCTGCGCTCTCTGCGAGGAGTCTGCGCACTCTGCGTTCAAAAATAAAAATTATATATTTTCACAACCTCCAATTTATCGCATTCCCGTTTTTCGGTTTTCCGAATATATTCCAATGTCCATTCAGATTAAACCGTATCGTAAAATCTTCCTCGTTGTCGAAACGACCAACCATTTTGGACGCAATATCGTTGAAGGAATTGCTCAATACGCATTAGAACGGCATTGGCGTCTGGATTTCCGTCAGCGAGGTTGTTTTGACCCGGTGCATTTGGAAACGATCCCGTCTGACGTTGACGGGGTTATCAGCCGGACGTTTGACCGTCGATTCGCTCAAAAGCTCATGCAGCTGCGCGTTCCGGTTGTCGAACTGGTTGGCGAATACGGCGCGCCGCAGGACGTTTTAATTGACGAAACGGCGTTAAGCCAAATGGTCTTTAATCATTTTCGGGAACGCGGCATCGAAAACTTCGGGGCGTTTAGCGACGTTCGCGCCATCTGGTCTGTTCGGCGAATGAACGCCTTTAAAGAGATTGTCCGTCAAGCCGGCTTTTTCTATTCCGAATATATCCCCTCGCGTCATTCGGGGAATTTCCTTCTGCCGAACTGGACGTCTAAGCAGGAACGCGATACAATCAGCTGGATTATAAAACTGCCCAAACCCTGCGGAATCCTTCTCGGTCAGGACATTCAGGCGAAACGGTTTTACGAATGTTGTCTCGACGCCGGCGCGCGAATCCCGGAAGACGTCGCCGTTGTAGGAAACGAAAACGACCGATGGTTCTGCGAGGCGCTTTCTCCGCCCCTGTCGAGCGTAGAGCAAAACGGGGTTCAGTTTGGAATGGTTGCCGCTCAACTGCTGGAACAAAAGATGGCTTGCCCGGAAAAGACGTTTGAACCTATCTTTTTGTCGCCGTCTCACGTTCAGGTTCGGCAGTCGAGCGCTATTACCGCTATTAAAGACGAAGACGTTCGGGAATCAATTGCCTATATTCGCGAACACCTCTCTCAGGGCGTTAAACCGGAAGACGTTGTGAATCACGTGAACGTTTCGATTCGCAAACTGCAGCGAGAGTTCAAACGTCTTTTGGACGTCACGCCGCAGCAGTTTATTCTCAACATGCAGATGACCGTCGCCAAACAACTGCTGCTGGATTCCAGAATCTCCCTCAGAGCGGTCAGCGAAGCCGCCGGATTTAACAGCGTCGAGTATTTCACCCGCGTTTTTACCCGAGAAATCGGCTGCTCGCCCGGTCGATACAGGGAAGGAAAAGGCGGCGGCGAGAAAATATAAAAGAACCGCGTAGCGAGTAATGGAAGGCGGTAATGGAGTGAGCGTTAGCGAACGTAATTACGCTTACTTAACAACCGCGTCAGCGGTTGAATGTTTCTAGCCGTGGGTTTTAACCCACGGAATAAAGAACGCGTAAAAAAGAATATAGTCAAATAACCTTTCCCTTTCGTCCTCCGAAGGAGGACGGGAGGGAAAGGAACTGAAACGATTAAGGCGAGCCGGGTTGCGTAAGTCCCCGGAAAAATCAGCGCTGATTGTCTTGTGACATTTTTCGGAGTGCGAGAGGGAAGCGTTAGCGGAACACTCGCTTTTTTCTTGACGGCTTGCCGTCAAGTTGGACTCCGAGGGCGGAGTCCATCCGGGGGAGTTTTTCCGCTTCGTCGTTTTGGTATGCACACTTCCAACGGTTTCTGTTGCGGCAGGGGACTGCCGCGTGCCGGGCTCATCACAGTCTTTTAGCGGGGCATTGGACAAGGCGGCGTCAAGCCGCCGCACTCCCCGACGCAAGCGCCGTCACACATCAGAACACCGTGAACTCTTCGATCGTCGGGACTTCCGTGGCTTCGAGAATGTTCAGCCGGACGAAGCGCGCTGTTACGGGTTTCTCAAACGGAATCGTAAAGTTCTTTTGATTGATGGTCGTTCCCTGATAGACGGTTTGCCATTCGTCCGTTTCGCTGGATCGGACTTCGATCTTGAACTGACGCGTTCTCGGGAATGCGATTTCGGATATGACAACCTTTTTAACCTCCTTCGGTTCGGTCAGGTCGACTTCAATCCAGCCGGAACGGGAGCGGGGTTTGGCGCCCCAGCGAGAAACCAGATTCCCGTCGAACGCTGAGGCGACGCTGTACGCGCCGGAATCCCAGGCGCTGGACGCCTTAAACGGTTTGTTATACGACAGACTTGCTTTGACGTTGATTGTTTCAGGCTTCTTTTCGCCCCAGAAATTGGGTTTCTGATCGTCGGACATTGTAACAGGCGCAACGTTCTGATTTTCGTCGCCCTGCCAAAGGGTAACGGATTCTCCCTGTTTCAGATCGATCTTGTACAAGCCGTTGCCGAGGTCGTGAATCTTGTCCGGCGCGGACGACTGGAACTCGCCTGTAAAGTTCGGGACGACTCGACATTCCTCCCCGGCAAGGGACTCGATTTTAATCCAGGACGTTTTGCCATCTTTGCGAATCGCGGAGACGAGAAACGCGCCCTCGGTTCTCAGGTTAGCAAAAGACGTCTCTTTCCAGTCGGCGGGAATGGCGGGGAAGACGCGAATCTGATTTCCCCACGACTGAATCAGCATTTCCTGCAAGGCGCGGGCGGCAACGTGCGAACATTCAATCACCGGCCACGTTTCGTAATACTGCGTATTGCAGCGAACGAATCGGCGATTGTTGTGATGTTTCAAAAGATAATCGCGGGCGTTTTCGCCTTCGCCCAAAATAGCGTAGATGCTCGCCGCCGCGGCTTGCGACCAGCCGAATATCTGTTTGCCGCCCTCAACGGTTGTCCAGTGATCCATCGTCTTTTTAATCAGCGCCCGGCGCTGCGGGTCTTCAGGCGTGTAGATGCACAGCGGCCAAACCTCAAGCATGTGCGACCAGTGCCGGTGCGAAACGGTCTGCGGGACGTCGGCGCCGATTAAAAAGCCGTCTTCTCCAACCTGATAGTCGACCAGATTGTCCAGAACGTCCTGCCATTGTTCCGCCTGCGGGTCGTTAAAGTTACATTCCCGATTGACTTCCAGCAGCCGTTCGCAAAGCCAGCGGATCAGCCCGATGTTGTAGTTCGTATCCCGCGCTTTAACCGGGTATTCCGGCGACCGCGTTATCGGGATGTGATATTTGCCGTCGGCTTCCTTCTGGAAAATGTGACGGTATACGTTGAACGACCCCTTGAGCATGTCGAAAAAGGCGTGCTTCTCCCGGTCAGTCAGATAGGACTTGTCCATCGTGTACCGATACTGAAGCCAGTAGTTGTGCAACGCCCAGGTGAAGTCGCCCGGATTGAGGTATTCCGTATAATATTCGCTGATGCAGTCGTTGTCGGTCGTATGGTTGAGCGTAGCGCCGTTGTCGATTCCGTACAGCAGCTTGGCGTTCGCAACCAGGTTCGCCCGATTCTTGTCGATGAGGTTGGTAAACGGTTCGCCCAGGTCGCAATGGTTGGAGGCGTAAAGAGGCAGATAGCAAATCTGAATGTTCAGGTTCCACCAGATCTTCGCCCATACTGTCGGGCAGTACCACGGCCCCATCAGGTCGATAACGTGACGGTCAGGACGCGTCGCACAGGCGAGCTTGTACATCTGAATCCAGTAAAAGCTCTCCATCTGGGAGTTCGGAACGGAGACGAAGCTCTTTGGATAATACCCGTGCCACCAGGCGCGATGTTCGGAAATGAGCTTTTTCCAGTCCTCCGCTGCGACGCGTTTGACCGTATCGCAGGCGATTTGTGACGCAGTCGTTTCCGGGAACGTGTCAATGAGGGAAAGGATTGCCTGCGACCGCGGAGCTTCTGCGCCCTGAACCGGGCGTTCCATCCAGGCGGCGGAAAACTGCCCGCCAGCAACGCGGTTTTGAACGGAGTACGAAATATCGCCGTCCTTTTTAAACTCCACCGGCGGGTTGAGCGGGTCGGGTAGCTTGTTATTTCTTTTTGCCAGATAGGTCAGCGGCTCGTCCGATTCCCATTCAAAAGCGGCTTCCTGTTCGCCTTCGAGCCGTTCGACGTCAATAATCAACGCCATCTCTTGTGACAGGACAAGGGCGCGGAACCGAATCAGACCAGCGGTCGTTTCGACTTCAAAGCGGGTTTCAGCGTTCCATAAATCCAGACGCGCCGTTCCTTCGAGGATTTTCCCCTTGGTTTTCAACAGCAAGCGTCCAACAGGAATGCGGAAGTTTCCCAGCCGATGGTCTGTGATATCCGTTCGCCCGACAGCAAACGAAATCTCGTTGTCAGAGCGTTTGTATATCATCGACCCCATCAGACCGTTGCCCAAAAACGACGCTTTTTCGTAATGATCCGGCAGGACTTCCCAGATGAGGTCTTGTCGAGAGAGAAATTCTGCCCAATTGATTGAGTCGCCGCTTTGCGCTGTCTTCTCGCAACTCGCAACTCGCAACTCGCAACTCGTATCGAGGAACTGTCCTTCTTTAATCATCCGTCCAACCTGCTGCAGCGTTTTGACGTCAATGTCGCGCAGTTTGCCGTTGTAGTCAGGACCGACGTCAATGCTGAAAATATTGCCGTATTTGACGGCGCCGAGATAGTCGTGATAAATCTTTTGAGCGTCCGTGCAGAGGTTGTCGTGTTTTGGGAGTGAATAAAACCATTGCGCCCCGCCCTCGTGTTTGGGCAGAATCGGATAGGTGAACTCGGCGACCAGATATTTGTCGTATGATGCCGCAGCGCGGTTGTACCCGGCGCCGGACGCATCGTCTAAAGCGGACGGCTTGCCCCGTTCGCCAATGCGGACTTCGCCGGAACAGTCGCCGTGATTGTATCCGATAAGCGTATGGGGCTGAATTTCGTGACAAAACGCCGTCGTTTCGTCGTGCGACAGCCCGCCCGTTCCGACAGCGTGGTCAAACCAGATGTATTCAATCTCGCCGTACTGGGTGAGCAGTTCTTTCAGCTGCGCCTTTTTCATTTCCGGATTGACGGACTTGTTGTTTCGATACGCGCCGCCTCGCCAGTTCCAGTCCCCTTCCGAGAAGTACAGCGCCAGCTTGATTCCGTACTTGTCGCAGGACTTTCTCAGTTCCGCCAGCACGTCTTTTTTCAGCGGCGAGTTGGTCGACTTGAACTGAGTCGTTTTCGTGTCCCACAAGCAAAAGCCGTCGTGGTGCTTCGCCAAAAAGAGGATGTATCCCATTCCCGCTTCTTTCGCCGTTCGCGCCCACTGGTCGGTGTCGACGTCAGTCGCGCGGAAGAACTCCGGTGTTTTCCCTGCCGGGTCTGTCCATTCCGTCCCGGAAAACGTACTAAACGACCAGCAAATGAACATGCCCCATTTGAGGTCTTTTAACTCGTTGGCGCGCTGCTGATAATATTCCGTCATCGGCTCCGCGTGCGAAACCGCCGGAAGAACCGCCGCCAGCAAACTCAAAACAACTGTAATCAATCTTTTGGCAATCATTGGTTATATATGAAGATAAAAGGGCAGGAATCAAAATGCGGATTAGAGCGGCGTTAAACCGCTGATCTCCGTTCTCGTTTTTTCTAAAAGATATTATACAAGAAATTCAATTGAATTGAAAGGGTATATTTGCGCCAAAATCTTGTACAAAAACGACAACAAGAGTAAATGAGAATCTCGTCCTGACAGTGAAATTTTGTCAAGAAAATTTGAACAAGCGCTCACGAACGCTCTTCCCCAAAAACAAGGCGTTCCAGCACAATTTGAATTTCGTCCTGACGCGGAAGCGGGATGTCTACGATCTCTATCGTATACGACTCGTTTCTACGAGGACAATATACTTTCATAAACGCCGACTGATCAATGTCGTCTGAGAAATCAAGGGAATCGTCCTCCTTGAACAGACGTCGGCGAATCAGCAGCAGCGTCATAACAAAGAGCATATCCGCCTGAGTCGGGTCGTCACGCAGTTTATCAAAGAATTCCAACAGCTGCTCGTTCGTTGCCGGTTTAGATCCGACTTCTTCTTCCAAAGGCGGAATTTCACATCGCCAGCAGGCGTAAGCGTCTGCCGGACGTCCATGCCACGCTTCGCGAGAATAGTCCTTTCGAATCAGATAGGACTTTTTCTCGTCAAAAAAAAGAGCGCTAAAGAACGTCTCGCCAGGCTGAAACGCCTTCCCGGTTTGACAACAACAGCGCGCGGCAGGTTTGATTGAGTAATCCATTAGTTAAAAGTGGTAAGTGATAAGTTGTAAGTGGTTAGTGAGACGCTTGCGTCCTTACCACTAACCACTAACCACTTTTGACTTATCTCAGTTAAAGAATTTAGCAATGCAGTTTACAACCACCTGCTGTTCTTCCTCGGTCAAGCCGGGGAAGTTCGGCAGCGCGAGGACTTCCGTTCCCGCTTTGTCGGTTTCGGGAAGGTTGTCCCAATGCAGCCCCTTGTTAACAAAGCATGGCTGTTTATGAATTCCAAAGGGATAATAAATATCCGACCCGATTTGATTCTCGGTCATGAACGCTCGCAAGGCGTCACGCTTGCCGTCGGGAACGCGAATAACGTACTGATTCCAAACGTGGCGACCAGGATGAACCTGTTTGGGCAAGGTCAATATCTTATCCAGACCAGCTGCAGCGAACAGTTCTCCGTAAACCTTGGCGTTGTTCTGACGCATGCTTATCCACGTATCCAGATGGGGAAATTTAACGTTGAGCACAGCGCCCTGGAAAGCGTCCAGACGTCCGTTAATTCCCAGGATTTGATGGTAATACCGCGGCTTCATGCCGTGAACGCGAAGCATAGTTACCTTTTCCGCTAACGCATCGTCATTGGTAATGACCATGCCGCCGTCCCCGGCTGCGCCGAGATTTTTAGTCGGATAGAAGCTCAAGCAGCCAAAAGTTCCCATCGAACAAACGCGTTTATCTTCCCATTGAGCGCCGATTGACTGAGCCGAGTCTTCCACAATCGGAATATTGAATTCCTTGGAAATTGCCGTCAGCGAAGTCATGTCGGCGCTTTGTCCGTAAAGGTGAACCGGGATAATCGCTTTGGTTTTTTCTGTAATCAAGCTGCGAACGCTTGCCGGATCAATGCAGTAAGAATCCGGAAGGATGTCGGCGAACTTGAGCGTCGCGCCGAGTCGAGCCGCCGACCCAGCCGTTGCGAAAAATGTAAAACTGGGCAAAATAACTTCGTCGCCCGGTTTGATATCCAAAGCCATCAGAGCCAGCAGAAGAGCGTCGGTGCCGGAGGCGCAAGCGATTCCATGTTTTGCCTGACAGTAAGCGCTTATGGTTTCTTCACACTTCTGAATTTCCGGTCCCAATATATATATCCCGCTTTCGACGATTTTCTCTAAAGCGGCCTTCATCTCGTCGTGGAGGGTTCTTTCCGCACGTTTAAGGTCCAGCAGCGGAACTCTGGTTGGCAAGGAGCTGGCGGTCATGATTGACTTTCTGATTATTTTTGGTATATTAAACAATAACTGTAGACAGGCTGTCAAAGCTGGTCGTTGCTTATTATATGAACGACGAACCGTTGTCAACAGCGAACAAGTTTAAATTAGTATTTTTTTATCTTTTTGTCAATAGGAAACAGGAATCATTATGAGCTTTCTTAAGAAACTCTTTCGTTATTTGCTCACAGGAACGTTTTTCCTTCTGCCGTTCGCAATTACCGTAGGAGCTCTCGCCTGGTTAGGGCGTTTCATTGCCAAATACCTTGGACCACAAACTCTTATCGGAAAAGGGCTGAGCAATATTGGCTTTTTCTCTTTCCAAACGGATTACCCGTTGTTATCCTATGTAATCGGCTTGCTGATTGTCCTGGCAATCATTGTTGCGATTGGGTGGATCATTGAAAGACGCTGGGTTAAAACAATTGTTGATTTTATCAACGAGTTAATCAAGAAAATTCCAGCGATTGGAACGATCTATAGTTCTACACAGCAGTTGGTTAAGATGTTTGACAATTCCAGCGCCGTTAAAAAAATGACGCCTGTTTTCTGTCGTTTTGGATCGACGTTGATTTTGACCCTCATGCCAACTTCTGACAAATTCGTTATCGAAGGCAAAACCTTTTGCTCGGTAATTATTCCAACTGCTCCCTTCCCTGTCGGCGGCGCAGTTTTGATGGTTCCAGAAGAAGACATTGTTCCCTCAAATATGAAACTCGATCAGTTTTTGAGTTATTATGGAACAATGGGCGTTAACGGCAAGGAATTTATTCAAATCCTGAAAGAATCAGAATTTAACGATTCAGAAAACAAGGAATAAATTATAGAATTATTACAACGTTCAGACGTTTTACTTATTCCATTTTTTAAACTTAATATTTAACGACGGGGGCTTTAAATTCTTCAAAATCTATATATAATAGAGGGTATGTAGCATTCACTGCTTGGGAAACCTCAAAAGCGGGGGTTCCCAATGTCAGACGCAAAACGCTCAAAGCTTCCCTTTTTAATCAATTTTTTATCGAACATGGAAACTGAAGTCATTATCGAAACGCGCAACCTGACAAAAACGTATCGCGATTTTTGGGGACGACAAAAAGTCCGAGCGCTCTCCGCTTTGGATTTGAAAATATACAGAGGTGAAATCTTCGGTCTGCTGGGGCCAAACGGTTCCGGAAAAACCACGACAACCAAACTTTTGCTGGGCTTGCTCTTTCCGAGTTCCGGCGAAGCGTTAGTCTTCAACAATCCGGCTGACGACGTTGCGAAAAACGAGCGAATCGGCTATCTGCCGGAAGAGTCGTACTTGTATAAGTTTCTCAACGCAGAAGAAACGCTGGATTTTTATGGACGTCTGTTCCGTCTGCCGACCAACATTCGTCGTCAGCGCGTTCGCGACTTAATCGAGATGGTTGGTCTGGGTTGGGCTAAACGACGTCAACTTAAAGAATATTCAAAGGGCATGACCCGTCGAATCGGTTTGGCGCAGGCGTTGATCAACGACCCGGAACTGATTATCATGGACGAGCCGACTACAGGTCTTGACCCGATCGGATGTCGAGAGATGAAAGACCTCATCCTTGAACTCAAACGTCAGGGAAAGACGATTCTCATGTGCTCGCACCTTTTGGCGGACGTTCAGGACGTCTGCGACCGAATCGGAATTCTGTATCAGGGCGAGCTCAAAGAAATGGGGCGCGTTTCCGATCTGCTTCAGGTTCGAGACGTTACCGACATTCAGACGACCAAACTTCCTCCGGAAGCCGAAGCGGAAATTCGTAAGGTTGTCGAACGTTTTGGCGGACAGGTCAAGTCGTACGGCGCGCCGTCCGCTTCGTTGGAAGAACTGTTCCTCAAAGTCGTGGAAGAAGGGAAAACGCATCCTGGCAAACGCTATCAGGCAAACGACCAGGCGGACGCTCCCAATTCTCTCGACGCCAATCAGAAGAAGGAGGGTTAATCCATGGTATTGGAAACGCAATTTCCATCGGTAGGCGAATGGTTTCCATCAGCGGCGCTTGCCTGGGTTATCCGGATTGGAATCTTCTGTTTGATTGCCCTGGCTTTGGGATTCCTTATTACCGGCGTTCGCATGGGGCCGAAACGTTCCTTGTCAATCGTCTGGAACGCTATCAAAAACGCCTTCGCAGACTTGGCGCATTTGTCGTTCAAAAGAATTTTTGCTGTGGCGCTGCTGTCGTTCAAAGAGGCGATTCGGCGTAAAATCCTTATCGGATTTGTCGTCTTTATTATCGTTTTGCTCTTTGCCGGCATGTTCCTTGACACCCGCAGTCAAGACCCCGCCAGACTGTACATCAATTTTATTTTCTGGGTTAACAACGCCCTGATACTGCTTTTGGCTCTGTTTATCAGCTCCTTTAGCATTCCCAACGATTTTAAATACAAAACAATTTACACGCTGGCGACCAAACCGGTTCGCGCTGGGGAAATCATTCTCGGGCGCATTCTCGGATTCACTCTTATGTGCACCGCGATGCTGTTGGTTATGGGAATTCTCAGTTACGGATTTGTCATCCGTTCTGTCGCTCATACACATAACCTGACGTCGGACGATTTGCGATTCGTCGCCACAACGCAGGAAGGCGCACAAGCCCTGGAAGGGAAAACGTCTACGGTTAAAGAACATTATCACTCTGTTTATTTGCCGCCGGAATTCCTCAAAGACCCGTCAGACAAAACCGTTATGACGGAGCCGACCAACGGGCACACTCACCAGATTACGCTTGTCGGTCAAGGAAAAGATCGTCAGTACAAGCTCTCTGGCGTGAAAAACATGTTTACCGCCCGAGTCCCGATTTACGGACGCCTTCGATTCCGGGACACCACTAATTTCGACGTCACAAAAGGCATTAACGTCGGCGACGAGTGGGAATACCGCAGCTTTATTCAAGGCAACTCGCCGGCGGCTCTGATTTGGAGATTCAACAACATCAAAGAGAGCTCTTTCCCGAACGGGCTTCCGGTCGAAATGACCCTCGGCGTGTTCCGCACTCATAAAGGCAACATTGAACGCGGCATTATGGGCGGCTTGGCTGTCCGCAATCCGGAAACCGGCTTGATGGTCGAAACGCACCTGTTTGAATCCGTTGAATTCAATACAAAGCGATTGCTCGTCCCGATTAAAATCAAGCCCGCCAGCAGACCCCAGGTTATTGCGTCCAAAACAAAACTGCCAAACGGAAACGTTATTTACGACATTCCTGAAAACAAGCTCAATCAGGCGTACGCTCAAAAAGCGGAATTCGACCTGTTCAAAGACCTCGTCAGTTCAGACGGCAGCGTCGAGATTTGGGTTCGCTGTCTGGATCCGATGCAGTATTTCGGCGCCGCAGAGCCTGACCTGTACATTCGCGCCTACGACGCTCCTTTTGCGCTCAACTTCGTAAAAGGATTCGCCTGCATCTGGCTGGAAATGTTCCTGATTATCGTTTACGGCGTTACGCTCAGCTCGCTGCTGTCCGCGCCGATTGCTATTTTGGGAACGATGTTCATCATGATTACAGGCGTTTTCCACCAATACGTGCTCAAGCTGGCAAACGGGCTGACCGAAGGCGGCGGCGTTCTGGAATCCATGTATCGTCTGCTTCGGCAGGACAACATGATTACAGAGCTGCCAGACAACGTTTTGGGCGACGTCATCAGCATGTCCGACCAGGCAATCAATTACGTTATTGGATTTGTCGGATGTCTGTCGCCGGACTTGAGTCTGTTCGCCAGTTCAGAATACGTTGCCAGCGGCTTTGACATTCCCTGGAATTTAATGACCATTGACGCGCTGACGACTTTGGCGTTCCTGATTCCGCTTTGTATTGTGGGCTACCTTTGCATGAAACTCCGGGAGATTGCAGCATGAACAAAAACGCGTCTTTTAGAAGAAAAATCATATACGTTATCATTTTGGCGGTTTTGCTGTATCCGATGTTCCTTCTCAGCCAGCCTGCCAGTCCGGGTAAAGACGGACAAGCCGGTTCGCCCGGCGGGAAGTTGGCTCAGTTAAGAACGCAGTACGGGCTGGACGAATCCGAGCTGGGCGACGTCGACATTATCGCTACGTCGTTTCGTCTGTTCGGGTTGACGCCCATTGCAGACACCATTCTTTGGAACGCCGCAAACAACTACAAAATGAAAAAAGACTGGATCAGCCTTTCCGCAACGCTCAAACAGCTGGCGCGACTAATGCCGCATTACGAATCCGTCTGGCGATTCCAGGGCTGGAACCTTGCCTACAACGTCTCGACGGAGTTCGACGATTATCGTCAGCGTTATCACTGGGTTATCGAGGGGCTGAAGTTCCTTGAAAACGGCGTCAAGATGAACAAAAAGTCGATCCGTTTAACCTGGGACGTCGCCTGGCACACGTCGCAAAAGATCGGCAAGTCAGACGAACGCGTCCAGTTCAGACGTCTGTACAAAGCCGACGACGACCTCCATGGCTCTCGCCCCGTCGAGCTGCGAGACTGCTGGCTGGTCGGGAAAGAATGGTATCACAAAGCCGAAGGCATTGTCGAGTCGGGCGTTCCGCTGGGGAAAATCAGCGAAGTGTTGTTCTACTCCAACGCTCCGATGAACCAGATGAACTATTCAGACAATCTGGAAAAAGACGGCCGGTTTGACGAAAAAGTCGAACGCGAATGGAAAAAGGCGCAAGACGAATGGACGGCGTTTGGCAACCGGGAAATTTCAACGTCCCGCGGGCTGATTATCAGACTCAACGACCAGGAATTTTTCGCCAATCAGGAAGAGCAGCTTACCAAAGAACTGGAAGAGATTCAGCCCGGCTTGCGGGAAGAACTGACCCAGCAAAAGCGTCTAAAGCTCACGCCTGAACAGGCTGCCGCCTACGATAAAGACTGGGTTGACCGCAACGCGGAAGAAATCAACCTCGCCAACGAAGCGGAAGAGATTCTCCGAATCTCCAATACGGAGCTGGCTGAGCGGATGGCGGCGGACAGAATTGAACATGGCAAAGACGTCGCTGCCAAACTCGACAACGCCAAAGAGCAAAGCGTCTGGACGGACCGTTACCGCGACATTGTCAACTTCAAGTATTGGCGGCATCGCGGCGCTTTTGAACAGCTCAAAGACGTCATCGAAGCGCGCCGGCTGCTCTACGAAGGCAAAAAAGCCTTCCAGCAGGGAGACTTGACCGTTTCAAAACGAGATTACGATCAGGCGTTCGCGTTGATTAAAAAGTCCAAGGATCTGCCGCAATTTGCCGGTTTGGACGACGAAGACGCGTTCCAGCTCGACTTCAAAGCCGTCATGGAAACCTACCAGAAAATCCTCGAACAGCGCAACGAAACCCTCGGCGACGACTTTATCCTCCACGACTTGTGGGAAAAGGCGGGGACGCTGTAAGTTACGAGATTAGAGTGCTTAGTGCATAGTGCATAGTGCCTAGTGCATAGTGCATAGTGCCTAATGCATAGTGCATAGTGAGATGAGCGCTTTGCGTCCTAAGCACTAAGCACTAAGCACTAAGTACTAAGTACTAATTCCAAATTACGAATTCACCAAAATGAAACTATCCACAATCGACCAAGCCGTTGACGCGTTAAAGCGCGGCGAACTGATAATCGTAATGGACGATGAAAATCGCGAAAACGAAGGCGATTTTATCGGTTCTGCAGAAGACATTACCCCGGAAAAAGTCAACTTCATGCTCAAGTTCGGGCGCGGACAGACCTGCGTCCCCATGCTTCCGGCTGACTGCGACAAACTGGAGCTGCCGCAGATGGTTCAAAACAACACCGCGCCCTTGGGAACGCAGTTTACCATTGCCGTCGACCATCGCGACGCCCGAACCGGAATTACCGCTCAGGAAAAGGCGATGACCATTAAAGCTCTGGCAGACCCGAAAACAAAAGTCAGCGACCTGGTTCGTCCCGGGCACATCTTCCCGCTCCGCGCCAAAGAAGGCGGCGTTTTGCGCCGCGCCGGGCACACCGAGGCGACCATCGACCTGCTTCGCCTGGCGGGAAAACGCCCCTGCGGCGTCCTGATTGAAATTCTCGGCGACGACGGCAACCGCGCCACGCGCGACGACCTGCTCGCTCTTGCCGAACGGTTCAAACTGCAAATCATCACCATTGACGCGTTAATTAAATACCGCCGCGAACGCGAAAAACTCATTACGAGGGAAGCGGAAGCGTTCCTGCCGACCAAATTCGGCATGGGAAAAATCATGTCCTTTTCCGTCAAGTACGAAACGCAGGAGCCGATCGCGGTCGTCTTTGGCGATTTAAACTCCGTCGACGCGCCGCTGGTTCGACTGCATTCGTCCTGTTTCACCGGAGACATTCTCGGCTCGCTTCGCTGCGACTGCGGCGACCAGCTGCAGCGCTCGCTCCAAATGATTTCCAAAGAGGGCGTCGGCGCGCTGATTTACTTGCCGCAGGAAGGGCGGGGCATCGGCCTGGCGGCGAAAATCAAGGCGTATCATCTTCAGGACGAGGGCATGGACACCGTCGACGCGAACCTGGCGCTGGGCTACGCCGCCGACCTGCGCGACTACGGCATCGGACTGCAGATTCTCAAAGACCTCGGAATACACAAAATCCGACTCTTAACCAACAACCCCAAAAAAGTCGACGCCTTTATCTACAGCAGCTTCGGCATTACCGTTCAAGACCAAATTCCCATCCACGGCCCCGTTAACGAGTACAACAAAGCGTACCTCGAAACTAAACGTGACAGAATGGGACACTCGTTATAATTGGGAATTAATAATCATTCATTCGGAACGAGGCGGACGTTGAATCCGCCCTCGTCCGTCATGAAAGCGGTAAGCGAGTCGTACGAGTTGACTTCCCGCTTTTCCATGACGCACTCTAGCGGTTTTTTCAGGTTCTGGCGGTAAATGTACGCTGTGTACGTCGGATAATCGGCTCCCAACGCGGATGGCGAAATTGTCGTATGAAGAAAACTGAGCGGGATGGTCACGCTTCGCGCTTTGTCTGTTATGGCGCTGACAAACCATTCGTTTCCTTTGCGGCGCGCGACGACAATGTACTCGCCCGGAACCCCGTCCAGAACGAGCGAATCGTCCCAAGTCGTCGGCATGGCGGACCAGTACGACAGTTCCGGATAGACGGTCTGGTTTGGATCAAGCGGTTTATCGTACCAGTGAAGGTGCTGCAGCGGATTAAAAAAGACGACGCCGCACGCCAGCTGGAACGCTCGGGATTTTACTCGCGGAGCCAAAAAGCAGGGGGTAAAATCCCCCATCCCGGTTATCGGCCGAACGAACGCCATAATAATTCGGCTGCGAGGCATGGCAGAGAACGTGTCGTGACATTCGTTCCCGGCGATCCCTTCAACGGAAACCAGGTTCGGATACGTCCGCTCCCAGCCGGTGGAACGATAGTTGTCGTGAACGTTGACCATCAGCCGATATTCAGCCGCCTTTTTAATCGCCTGATGCAGCCATTTCATGTCGTCCTGGGTTTCCCAGTTGACAAATCCGAATTTCACGCCGTCAACGCCCCATTGTTTATACGTTTTGAACGTTTCGTCCAACGGGTAATTTTCGAGTTCTTTATGATTGCAGTAAAGAAAGAACTTCTGTCCTTTTTCGTGAGCGTATTTAATTGCGCCCAGCAGATCGCGGTCGCCGTCGATTTGGGTTGGATGGTCGGGGATATTGTCGTATTCCGCGCCGTTCCAGCCGGTGTCCCAATGAACAATCTGATAGTTATTGGCTGCGTTGTAGTCAACCCATTTATCGGATTCCGGACGCTGACAGGAAGAGTTTCTGACGGCTTTCCCGACCTGAATCCACGACGTATCTTCAATCGCGCAAGGCGGGCAGAGGTTTTGCAGCAGATAAGCGCGTTCGACAAAAGCGCCGGGATTTTCCGCAACCATAATAACGCGCCAGGGCGTCGTCAGCTCTCCGGAAACCTGAACGGTTCCTTTTCGGAACGCGGCTTCCAGAGTTCCTCGGCGCAGCGCAGACGGGCGCAAGGTCATGGGAACGAAGTCTTCCAGACTGCCCGCTTCTGCGACAGCCGCGTAAAGGGCGTCCTTTTTTATCTCGACAACCACCGCAGGCGGCATGCTTGGACACATTGACATCATGCGGACGTCGTACGCGCCCTGAGGCGTGTTGGTAAAAAAGCAGTTGCAGTCTTTGGTAAAGGGAAACGTTGTCAGCTCGGAGTCCAACTCGTATTCTTTCGCGCCGCCAAACCCTTCAGAAAGAATGCACCGAAACGCCACGCCTTCGTTAGCCGCTCGAAGCTGAAGCGTCATTTTTTCGCCCGTATAGGCGCGCAGAGGAATGTCAACCTGAGAGCCGGCGTTAGGATATTCCGCCTTGTATCCATGAACGGGCTTCCACGGCTGATTGAACGTAACGGTTTTCGGATTGGCGTCGGAGTCAAGATACCATTCGCGCGCTTTTGTCCAGCCTGTTACGTGAAAGCCGACCTGACCGCGATAGATAACCAAAGACCCGCGCCAGGAAACGGAGTAGTTCAAACGTCCGTCTTCCAGCGTCGCTTCAATTGTCAGCCTGTTGTCGGGCGACGAAACAACGTACGTTCTGCCAAAGGCGGCAGAGGAGGCGAGGAGCAGAACGGCTATGAATATATAAATGCGGTGCATGGTAAGGCAGTTGTTAGTAGTTAGTGGTAAGTGGTTAGTGGTTAGTGGTTAGTATGAGCAACGCTTGCGTCCTTACCACTTACCACTCAAAACTTACCACTATCTCTTATTTCTTCTTCCGATCGCGCCGTCGGCGTGGAGCGTCTTTTGGCGTGGCGTCTTCCTTCGGTTTCCCGATGTTTTTCAGTGCGTCTCCCCACGACTTGAGAACGTTCATCGGTTCGTCGTCTTCCGGGCGATGTCGCGGCGGCTTTTTGTTCTGATTCGATTTCCAGTTGTTGGCTTCTTCCTGGACGAGTTCCTGATCGACCAGCTCTTTGGGCATGAACTGCCGTTCCGCCAAGCCCCACAAAGACGAGGCGATAAAGTAAATGCACAATCCGGCGGCGACCTTAAAGAACATCAACCCCATGAAAAGCATCATGAACGTCATGACCCGCTGCTGCATGCGCGCCTGATCGTCTGCCGGCGGCGGCATGAGAACTTTCTGCTGAATCAAAAACAGAGCGATCGTCGCCATCGGCAAAAGATTGAAATACGGCCCCAATCCGAACATGCCGTATCCGGACGTTATAAACTGCGGCGCCCAGGACGTCCAGTTAAGAAGCATGTCTGGAGCCGCCAGGTTCGAACAAAAACGGAATCCGGAGCCGAACAGCGCCGCCTGACGCAATTCGACGTCTACCATCAGCGCGCGGTACAGCGCCATAAAAATCGGGAGCTGAATAAACAGAACAAGACAGCCGGAAAGCGGATTGTAGTTGTGCTTTCGGAACAGTTCCTGCTGCGCTTTCATCTGCTCTTGAGGATCCGTGTATTTTTCCTTGATTTTCGCCATTTCCGGCTGAAGCTTCTGCATCTTCAAAGCGCCAATAACCTGCTTTCTGGACAACGGGTGCAGCGCCAGTCGAACAACTACCGTCAAAAGCAAAATCGCGATGCCGTAGTTGGGAATTATCATATAGAACAAATGAAGCAGCCCGACCAGAGGAACGGCTATCCAGCTGAACCATCCGTAATAAATAACGCCGTCGACTCCATAATTTTTCATCAAATCCGGCTTGCGAGGTCCAATAAAAACCGTATACGTCTGTGACGTTTGAGCGCCCGGCGCCAATTCCGTTTCCTGGCTGTAGGCCCGGAAAGAACAGTTGGTGCGAGTCGGCCATTTCGGATCGACAGACCCAACGCGAAGAGGATGGAGCTTTGCAAACTTGAATCGGGCGTCTTTTGCCTTCTCGGGAATTAAATAAGACCCGAAATAGGCGGCGTCAACGCCTGTATACGAAAGCGGCAGATTTTCAACCGGCTTCCATTCGTCTTTGGAAATGCTTTGACAGGAAACCATTTCCGGACGCTTGTTCGCGTCTTCCTTGTAAACCATGTCGCGAAGGCCAACGCCGCTCCAGGTCGTCCAAACTTTATGCGTATACCAGTACCCTTCAAGCGGCAATCCGGTGGGACCGTCCAGACGATAGGCGGTTTTGCGCGCGTTCTTCCCAACGTTTTTAACGGTAATGGTCATATTGACGTGGTATCCGGCGTTAACGTTTGACGCGTCTGTTTCGACCAATTCAAACGTCTTGTAAACTTCCAGACCGTAACGGGGAATCGGGAACATGAACACGACTTTTTTCTGGCTGGATTCGACGACGTCCCAAACGCCGTTTCTCATTTCGATATTGGGAAGCTCTCGATTCAGATAGCTTTTCAGTTTGACCTGATTCGCCTGCGAATCAGTCGCCTGTTTTGAAAACGCCGGGAGAACGTCTGAAACGGAAGCGTCGTCAATCTGCTGCATCGTCATCAGGAAAGAAAGCGGAGCGCCCTGGCCTGCGCTTTCAAATTCTTCAGGACGAATCACTGCCATCGGCGTATGTCGCAGCGCCGTTTCCTTGAGCTTAAGCGCCGCTCCGTCTCGATTGACGGTTAACGTCAGCTTGTCGCCCGGCTTGGTCGACTTCATAAACTCGTTGAACTCTTTACGGTTTTTAATGGCTTTATCGTTGCATTTGACGATTTCGTCTCCAACTTGCAGCCCAGCCGCCTGAGCGGGCGTTCCATCCGGAACGACGACAACAACGCATTTACTCGAAAGACCGTCTGGCGCAATCTGAACAGAGCCGTCTTTAGAAGCGTCTGCTTGCGTCACAAGAGCTTTAATATCGATAGCCGGCGTGGGAACTTCCGCAAAGACGTTGCCCAGGTATCCCATGTTTTGATAAAGATAGCCCTCTTTATCGAACACGTCCAAATACTTCGGCGAATTGAGTTCCGCGTAAGCCATCGCCGCCCCTTTGCTGGTAAAGGTGAGCAGCAGCTTGTACTTGCTGGCGCTGTCCATTGACCCCAATGAAACCCATTGTTCCGTTTTCGGCGGCTCTTGTTCTGCAACAGCAGGCGGATTCTCCGAAGCTTGAGCGTCCGCAGGCTGTCCTTCTGTCGGCTGAGATTCTGCAACAGGAGTTGACGATTCCGCGCCGTTCCAGCCTTCTTCTTCTTTAATCGGAACGTTAGACGCCGCTTCCGTTTCTTCTGCAGTCCCCTGCTCTGCAGGAGGCTCCGGTTTGGGAGCAAAAAAATGATTGATAATCCAAAACGTTAACAGAAAAATAATTAGAAACGTTATTACGGAATTGAGCGGACTGGGCTGATCCTGTCCTGGAGGGGTAATGGCTCTTTGCATATTAAAAATTTTGGATGACTAATTGATTAAGAAAAATATTTATAACAGAGAATGAGGAGCAAGGATTAAATCTCCTCGCTCCTGACTCCTCATTTCTGACGTTACCGTCCTTCTGTCAGTCGTTCCGCCAGGAAGTTGTCGAGATCGGAAATCGCGCCAATCTTCGCTGCGGTTGCGCTGTAGTCGTATTCCAAACGACGATACGTTACCGTCTGATCTTCAAAAATGACGTAACAGGCGCGGTTGTCGTTGTCTCGAGGCTGTCCGACAGACCCAACGTTAATCATGTACTTGGAATCGGGCTGAAGCTCGCGAACGTTGTCGAATTCTTCCGGAGAGCGGAATCGATACGGACGTTCCGTGAAGATGCCGGGAACGTGAGTGTGCCCTTGAAACGCGATCCACTGGATTTGAGCGAAGATCTTTTCCAGTTTGCGTTCATGATACACGTCTTCCGGGAAAACGTATTCATTGAGAGGGTTTCTGGCAGAGCCATGAACAAAGATCATTTTGTCTTCGACGTAGTTTCGGTTCAGGTTCCCGAGGAAATCCCATCGGGCGTCTCGGACGTCTACCGGATCGCAGGGCTTTTGGAGTTCTTCTCGAGTCCAAAAAATCGCCTGTTCCGCGCAAGCGTTGAAACCGTCTGGATTATAAATCGCGCCGTGATCGTGGTTGCCCATAATGCAAACCGAACAGGACGAACGAATAATATCCAAACATTCTCGAGGGTTGGGACCGTAACCAACAATGTCGCCCAAACAAATAATGCTGTCCACCTTTTGCTCTTCAATATCAGCCATAACGGTTGTCAGAGCTTCCAGATTGCTGTGGATGTCGCTAATAATGGCTCTTTTCACGGGAGTAATCCTTTTGAAACCAAACAATGGGGGGAGACGCGACAATTCGTCAAGACAAAGAGCGAGGAGTTTTATTGCGATTGCATAACTCGTTACCCCTCGCTCAATGAATTCTGACAAAAAAGCCGCATCTTACAACTCATCTATATCTATATTATTATAACCAAAAAAATTTCTTTGTCAGACCCCCCCTTGCCTTTTTACACAAATTTTAAAAATATAATAACGATTCCGCCGATTGCGCGGTTTATAGAAAAAATAGAGAAATTTGGCGAACTCCGCCGCTCACAATTGCAAAATTTGATTATAATGAACATCATTGCATTCGAAACGACTGAAAAATCCGCTTCCATAGCGATTTTCGAAAACGAGCGTATGACCTGTTTCGCTCAGTTGCCGCCGGAAATACGTTCCGCGCAATCGCTGGCGCCAGGCTTGAAAAAGACTCTGACCAAAACCGGCTTGCAACCGACTCAAATTGGGTTGGTCGCCGTCGCTCAGGGTCCCGGCTCGTTTACCGGGCTTCGCGTTGGCATCGTTTCCGCCAAAACGTTTGCGTGGGCGGTCAACGCGGATATTATCGGCGTCGATTCCATGGAAGTTTGCGCCTGTCAAGCGCCGAAGGACGTCGAGAAGATTTCCGTCGCTTTCGACTGCCAGCGAGGTCAGGTGATTTATCGCGATTTCGACCGCTCGCCTGACGGAACGTTCGCCCCAGCTGGTGACGAGAAAACCGTTGCGTGGCGAGACTGGCTGGCTCAAACAGAACCCGATCGATGGCTGTCCGGACCGTACGTCAGCCGAATTGACCCTGCGGCATTGGAGAATCGCCTGGTTGTCGCTCCAGAACTTCGCGCCCCCACCGCAAAAGGCGTTGGAGAATTAGCGATTCGTCAATACGCCGCCGGCAAAAAAGACGTTTTGTGGGATTTGCTTCCTCGCTACAGCCGACCCGCCGCCGCAGAAGAAAAGAGAAATAAAAGGCAATAGGCAGTAGGCAGTAGGCAATAGTATTTCGCCTACGGCGAATTTTAATCCTACGGTCTAACGCCTAATCCCTAATTCCTAATGTGTAATACTTAATTGGCGCGAAGCGCCTCCCTACTGCCTACTGCCTACTGCCTACTCCCTACTCCCTTATGAATATCCTCGCCTTCTATCGCCTTGCATGCCAATGGCTCGTCTACTGGACGCTGTTCCTGGGGACGGTTCTGGCAATGACGCTTTTTTGGCGGCGCATGGCAGGCGGGTTCCCGGTAATGAGTTGGCAGCTCCCGCTGGTTATTCTGATTTTCGTCTGTTTATCCGCTTTGCTTCGCGGCGCCGTATCCGTTGCCTTTAAAAACGAGTCTAACACCTGTCAGCGAATTGGGCTGTTTCTCATTCCCGTTGAGCTGTTGTTTTTATGCGGGGTCTGTCGAACGGATGCCATGCCTGAATTCTATTTGAGCGTAATTATCGCGTTTCTGTTTCATTACGTCTTCTGGTTCTGGGGCGAGGACGAACCCTCTTCAAAACCGGCTCCCGCTGAGATAAACGACGCAAATGAGGACGCCGTTGAAGGCATGGGCGACGTTGAAGAAGACCTGGAAGAATCTGAAGAGGACTACTTAGAATCGCTTTTCCCGTCCGATGTCTGTCAGCAATGGACGCGTCAAACCGGGGCGGAAGGCGAGGACGTTCAGACCGGCTGGTTTAGAGTGTCTTTTGCGGCTCATCAGAAACACGCATCGGTCAACGCCGCGTTCTGTCCGCCGTTCCAGTCTGTGCCTGAAACGGAGCTTGAAATCATCGACGGGGCTGAACTCACCGCCTCCGTAGGCGTCTGCTACCCCCACGGAGCGCGAATTGACCTGACGCTGGCAACCCCGTCGCCGTTAGAGCAAACCGTTCTGATTCGATTCACGGCGAAGTGCGCGCGATAGTCACAGTTCTTGTGCGGGTCGACTCGCACACAGATTTAACGGATTAGACGGATTTTCACCGATTGGTTATCTTTGTGTTCTTTGTGTTCTTTGTGGTTAAATTATTTGGCGGCGCCTCGCCGCCAAATTGAAAAAACTTTCGGTCGCCAGCAAGCTGGCTCCCTGTTAGGGAAGTTTTTTCAAGTTTAATTAAGAGGGGAAAACCTTTTTTGAAAAAAAGGTTCTTCCCCTCAAACTCCCCTTTCCAAAAAACTTTAGCAAGGAAAAAACAACCAAAATTCATGGTTCAAATTCATGGTTCTAACTTCTCAATGGCCGCCATGAATTCGATCGGGTAGTCGGTTGCGAAGGACTCGACGCCGAGGTCAATTAGTCCGTAGTACGTTTCCGCCTTGTCGCCGTTCGTCCAGGACAGGGACTGGAAAATTACGTCGTGCTTTTTCATCGTCTCGCCAGCGTGACGCAGGAATTCGCTTGTCGGGCTGTACGGGTCAGGACGACTGAAATCGCAGAACGTATGAATCTGGCAAATGTCGATGCCTTCAAATGACGCCTTGTCGAGCATATCCAGATACGGCGTGAGTTTCTCAACCGCCTGAACCGGGTCTTTGAGCGTCGGAATCCAATGAATCGACTTCGCTTTCGGCGCCGTCTTTTTCCATTCCTTTATGACGTCGTATCGAGACGACGCGAAAATAATCTGTTCCTGAACGCCGTACGCGTCCGACATTTCCGCCATCAGCTGGGGCGGCATGCCTTTTTCGTCGATGTATAACATTCTGTCAGGACGCCCTTTCATGCAAGCAAACACTGACTCCATCGTCGGGATCTTTTCCGTCTTGAACGCTTCGCCCCGGTACTCGCCGATATTGACGTCGCGAATCTGCTCCCAGTTCAGCTCCGCAATCGGCGTCTTCCTCATGGACTCCGGAACGCCGTGCGAACAGCGAGCCAAATCCCCGTCGTGACAGGCGATCGCCACCTTGTCCGCCGTGAATCGGGCGTCCGCTTCCGGAATCCCGCCAGACCCCCACGCCCAGAGAAACGTCTCGAGCGTGTTTTCCGGTCGGTAGTTGCCCGCTCCGCGATGAAACTGATTGAGAATAGGCCGCTTTCGTTTCGGAGCGTCCTGAACAGCGTCTTCTGCCTTTGCGGACGCCGCCCCGCTAACGTCCAGCGCCGCGGCGGTAACGCCCGCCGCCGTCAGAGAAAGAAATTGTCGTCGTATCATGGAATTTTTTATACTAAGGGTTAAAGGAAGGTAGATTAGTTTGAACTTTCTTTTTATTGTACAGAAATCAAAAGTAAAATACAAGAGCCAGAAGAAAGTCGTCTGGGGCTAAAGATGAAATCATCTATCCTATATAAATAATTAAACGTATTCGCTGAAAACTGTCAGAATAACTCAAATTTATCAAATATTTTTATAAATATACTGTTTTTGTCGCCTATTCCCCTTGACAGTGTCATTTTAGTGTAGTATACTACCCTTATTGGATACAATTAAGGGTAGTAGAGGTGTTTTCGATGAATTTTTCGAGTCAAGAGCTATTGTCAGCAACGCTGCAGTTTAATCCATGGTTGACATCAGGAGTTGTGAAACCCAACGTTCCTGTATGGAAACGTCGCGTTTTTAACGAGGTTTTAAATTGGGTTGAACAACCCGTTCAAAATCGCACTTTAGCTCTTGGCGGCGCGCGACAAGTCGGGAAGACCACAATATTTCTGCAGACAATCAATGCGCTAATTGAAAAAGGAACCCCGCCCGGCAATATTTTTTATTGCACGTTCGACCATCCGCTATTCAGTTTAGCTGGTGGAATTGACGCCTGCATTCGTCTGTGGCGAGAAATTCAGCCGCGACAGGAAGGTCCGGAATATCTGTTTCTCGATGAAATTCAATCCGTTCCCAATTGGCAGGTATGGATAAAACATCAAGCGGACTTCAATCCGGAACGGCATATTGCAATAACCGGTTCCGCCGCCGGGCTGCTGATGGAAAAAGCAGAGTCGGGAGTTGGCAGAATTCATACAATTCCTCTGCCGACTCTTTCCTTTAACGAATATCTGCAGCTTCGTCAATCGGCAGGGAAACAGGAACCTATTCCCCGTCTGGAACTTCCGCAAAACTGGGAAGAGTTGTTCGACTGGTCAGAAACGCAATTTATGACGGTTAGCCATGTCTTTGAACCTCTGCAGGGGCTTTTTAACGAATACCTGTTCCGAGGCGGATTCCCTCGAAACTCATTGCTAAATTCCATCGAGCTGGTTCAGCAGCTGCTTCGAGAAGACATCCTTGACAAGGTTCTCAAACGCGACATGACGTCTTTGTACGGCGTACGTCGCATTCAGGAGCTTGAAACGCTGTTTCTTTATCTGTGCATGCACGACGGGGGCATACTGGACTTTCCTGCTGTTACAGAAAACTTGGGCATTACCAAGAAAACCGTCCTGAATTATCTTGACTTGTTTCAATCGACGTATTTATTGCGTCAAATCCGCACTTTCGGATACGGAAAACAGGTTTTAAAAAGTAAGATTAAAACGTATCTCAGCGATCCCGCTATTGCGTCGAGCGTTTTAGTATACGGTTTATCAACCCAGGACAATCCCGAAAAGATGGGGAAAATCGTCGAAAGCTGCTGCTTTAAACATTTGTACGATCGCTATTCGCCAGCCGGCGGCGTTCTCTCCTATTGGCGCGGCAGAAACGAGAAAGAAGTTGACTTCGTACTCCAGACAGGCGACAAGCTTATTCCGTTTGAAGTCAAATACCGAAACCAGCATACGAAGAACGAGAACCTGTCGGGGCTTTTGGAATTTACGAAACAAAACCATCTCCAACGCGCCGTCGTTTTTACCAAAAACATGGACGATTTCCGCCTGGAAACCATAAACGACTTAACCATCCTGCATCTTCCCGCCGCTTTGGGCTGTTACTTGTTGAATTAAAATGAAGACGCTGCCCACCCTTGAAAAAACTTTAGTAAGGATAAAAAAAGCGACCAACGGGAGCGAATATCGGCAAACGCGCGGCAGCGCGGATTGGGTGCAGCGTCTCGGCGCCTTATTTCCCCGAGTTGCGCTCCCAGAAGACGCCGTCGGAATAACCCTGGATTTTCGAGTCCTGTTCGGCTTTGTCGAGACGAGCTAACGCCCAGCAGCAGTATTGCGCGTTGAGTTCGATTCCGCAGTATTTTCTTCCGAGCTTTTTTGCGACGACAGCCGTCGTGCCGCTTCCTAAAAAGGGATCAAAGACCAGGTCGCCGGGTTTAGAGCTGGCGAGAATCAGTTTCGCCAGGAGCTTTTCCGGCTTCTGCGTTGGGTGATCCGTATTCTCCGGCATTGACCAGTAGGGTATAGAAATATCGTCCCAGAAATTAGACGGGTGCGTCATGCGAAACGCGCCGTCGTCCGTCTGCTGCCAGTCTTTCGGTTTGCCGTCGACCCGATACGGCGCCAGAACCCGGCGTTTCATCTTAACCGCGTCCACGTCAAAATAATAAGAATCCGAAACGGTCGCAAACCAGACGTCCTCCGAGCAGTTCTTCCAGTTTCGTTTCGCGCCGCGCCCTTTTTCCCGCTGCCAGACGATTCGGTTCTGAACGGTCAAGTATTTGTCCAGAACAGTAAACTCCGCCGCAGAGCATTTCCAGTCGCCGCACAGATAAACCGACGCCGTCGGCTTGAGCGTTTTAATCAGACGCGGAAACCACTCTTCCAGATACTCGATATACGCCTCGTTATTACGTTTGTTGAACTTCAGCCCGTTGAATTCTTTAGTCAGATTATACGGCGGGTCGATTATCATCAAGTCAACAAAGCGTTCCGGCAGCGAGTCGAGAACGTCAAACAGATCGCAGTTGAAAACGCGATTCACCATGTCCGGCGCCGTTAGAGGAAACGTCGGAACGTCCAGCCGCTTTTGAAGCTGCGTATACTGTTCTTCCGTCAAAGTGAGCGTTTGATTTCTCGGCGCGCGTTTTGGGCTGGGCATGGGGCGTGACAGAGTAAAGTTTATAGTGGTTAGTGGTTAGTGGTTAGTAGTTTGAGAGAAAAACGCTTGCGTCCTTACTGCTTACCACTTAATACTTACCACTTTTCTCGGTCTGATATGCAGCGCCGAGATTTTAAAAAAGCTAGTTGTCAGTAAAAAGCTTTTAGAAAGAATTCTCTATAAGCAAAATACTGACAACTAACAACGATGTTCGTTACCCTTTTAAGGGGGAGTCAACACTACAGTTCAGCGGCAACAACCGGGACAACCCAAACCTTGAATTCGGTTTCGATGTCGGAGCCGAGACGCGCCTTGATGGTGTAACGTCCGAGTTCCTTCAGAGGTCCTTCGAGAACGATCTGTTCCGGAGCGACGTGATATCCCTTCGCCTTCAAAGCGGCAGAGATGTTCTGAGCTGTAACGGAGCCGTAAAGCTGTCCGGAGTCGGACGCATTGGCTTCGATATTGACTTCCAGATCTTTGATCTGATCGGCAACAGCCTGCAGTTTGAGCAGACGATCGCGTTCCAGTTCCGCCAGCTGAGCCTTGTGCTTTTCTACCATGCGTTTGTGGTGTTCAGTGGCGATGGTTGCCAGACCCTGAGGAATAAGGTAATTGACAGCGTATCCGCGCTTGACTTCAACGACGTCGCCCTGCTTCCCGAGTTTGTCTACGGACTGAATAAGCAACAACTGGAAACCGCCGCGTTCTCCCTTGGGCGCTCTCTTGGCGCGGAAAGAATTGCGCTTGATTTTCTTTTGTTTGGTCGTATTAGGCATTTGTAAATCCTTAAAAATGAGGGTTGAAAAAAATATGTAAAATAAGTGGTAAGTTGTTAGTGGTTAGTGGTAAGTATTATTATACGTCCTAACCACAAAAACCTTGCCGACTTAAACGATGTTCTAAAGTTTAGAACGGGACGTCGCTGTCCTGTGACATCGGAGGATTGAATCCGCCGTCGTCGCCAGACGACTGAATATCTTCGTTGATTTGACGGGACGGGATTTCCTGGTTGGGACGAGAAGAACCGCCCTGGTTGTATCCGCCCTGATTTCCATAACCGCCCTGGTTATATCCACCCTGATTGCCGTAGCCGCCTTGGTTGTTATAACCGCCTTGGTTATAGCCGCCCTGGTTATAGCCGCCTTGACGTCCTCCGCGGTTGGAGTTGTTGTATCCGCCGCCGTCTTCCGGAGCGCCGTCGCCCTGACCGCGCGGCCCCAAAAGCGTCATTTGATCTGCAATAACGCGAATCTTGGAACGCTTCTGACCGTCTTCCTGAGTCCAGGATTCCTGACGAAGCTTGCCTTCAACCAGAATCGGCGCGCCCTTTTGCAGGTATTCGCCAGCGATTTCAGCAGTTCGATTCCATAACGTTACATCGAAAAACGACGCTTCGTTGACCCAGTTTCCCTGCGGGTTTTTTCGTCGATCGTTAACTGCCAAAGTCAATTCGCAAACCGCAGCGCCAGACGGTAAATACCGCACTTCAACATCGCGGGTTACGTTGCCCATAAGTATAACTCGGTTATAACTTGCCATTTCGGAAAGTCTCCTTCGTTTGAACAAAAAAGTAAAACGGGGGAAATCGCGTCTGACTGGATAAGAACCCCGCCTGACGCATAACGTCGCGCGCAGATCGGCAAACGAAAACGAATTCGCTCTGCCGTCCGCGCCAAATGACTCTGGTAATTAACGAACTGTCAAGGGTATTATTCTTCGTCGTCCGAATCGGAATCGATAACGTCGCCGGTAACTGCGTCAACAGCAATGCTGCTGGCAGATTCCTGAACAACTTCATCGTGAGCCTGAATGAAATTGCCGGTCTTGGCGTTTTCAATCATGGCGTCCGCCATACGATTGTCGTGTTTGACAACCATGTGACGAAGATTGCCTTCGATGAGTTTGAACAGACGTTCGACTTCGATCAGCTTGACGCCTTCCAGACGGAAGTAGACCAGCCAGTAAACGCCCTTGCGCTGTCCCTTGATCGGGTACGCGAGTTTGCGTTCGTCGAAAATACGACTTACAGCAATTTCGCCGCCGTTTTCAGTAATAGCAGCTTCGATTTTCTTGGGGGCAGCTTCCGGATCGCGCGCGTAAAGCGCGGTATCCAAAATGAACATTCCTTCGTAAAAATTGACAGACATTGCGCCTCTCTCTATAAAATCTGAATGGTTAAGTATTTTGTTAATTAAACTGGTTCATGCAGGAATCGATTCCCTGTTTGAGCCAGACGACTGCCGCCTGCGCCGCCGCTTCTATGCTGGACTGCGCCAACGGCTTCTCTTCCGAGGAAAACCCGCTCAAGACCCAATCGACTACTGACATTTTATCGCCCGGATGACTGATTCCCAGCCGAAGCCGGGGGAACTCTTCCGTGCCTAAAAGCCGAATAATGTCAGCCAGTCCTTTTTGTCCGCCAGACGACCCGCCGGTTCTGATCCGAATTTTGCCGACCGGCAAACTCAAGTCGTCACAGACAACCAAAATGTCGGATAAATTGAGCTTGTAAAACCCTTTCGCCTCCGACACCGACAAGCCTGAACGGTTCATATAAGTTAGCGGAGAAAGCAGTACGACTTTCTCTCCCGAAATATTTAATTCCACGTATTCCGCATGGAACTTTGATTTCGGACGCCCGGCGCCGTGCTGGCGAGCCAGCAAGCCCACGACCTCGTAACCCATATTGTGCCGCGTTCCAACGTATTGTCTGCCGGGATTGCCCAAACCGACGATTAGTTTCATGCGGCGTTCTCCATCTCGAGGAAACTGAGAGTAACGGCGTCAGGAAAAATCGCTTTCGCCAGCCGCCTCTCGTTTCCGATAAACTTATTTCTTTTCTTCGGTTTCTTCTTCCTTCTTGCGTCCGATAACTTCCGGCTCAGCAGCGCCTTCAGCGCCTTCAGCCGCGGTCGGTTCAGCTTCAGCCTTGGGCTGAGCGCAGTGAACGACGATTTCATCGGCATCGATAAGAGCGCGAACGTCTTTCGGGAAAACGATCTGTCCAACGGTGATATGTCCGTTGAGCTGAAGATCGTCAATCTTAACCTGAATGAATTCCGGAATTTCAATCGCCGGGCATTCAATGTGGATTTCGTGAATATTCTGCGTTACAACGCCGCCAGCCTGAGCGCCGGGGCAATCGCCGTGCAGTTTGAGCGGAACAACAACGTTGACCTTTTCGTTGGCGCTAACGCGGGTGAAGTCTACGTGGTAAACGGAAACTCCCCATGTGTTCCACTGTACTTCTTTAATAAGAACCTGTTCGTTGACAGCGCCTGTGAGTTTAATAACTCGTTCGCCGCGACGAATAATCATCCCCAATTCCTTGGCTGGAACGGAAAGCATAACGTTTTCGCCTCCGTGTCCATACAGGATAGCCGGGACTTTGCCTTCATTGTTTCGCATGCGCTTGTTGCGGCGTTTGCCGGTGATTTCGCGCAATTCGCATTTCAATTCTTCCGACATAGTATCCTTCTTTCAGATAAAACTACTTCTGCCCGCCTTCGTACGGTCTATCCGAAACCGCGTCCAGCGACAGCCATCATTATATTTTTAACAGAAAATTTATGCATTTTACATATAATTTTCTGAAATGATTATTATGCCGTCTTTTCTCATTTTGACAAGGGGGCAGAAAGAAAAAAACATCAAAAAATTTCAGATTCATTAAAAATATATAGGATTTAATTACTTAAAGCTTAAAGAAACGACGCGAGACAAACCTCCGCAATAAAGTTGTTCGTTGAATTATCCTATTTATATTATGTCTGTTAAAAACCAAACGTCAACGCCCAGTCCAGAGCCACGCCCAAAGCGGCGTGCTGAACCCAGCTGGAAATAATCGAACGGGTCCTAAACGCGATAAATCCCCAGAGGAGTCCTCCTGCTAAAGCGCCCCAAAGTTCTGCGCCTGGATGTCCAAAATGAAAAAAAGTCGAAACTGCCGTCTGAATCAGCAAAGCGTTAACGGCGCCGCACGTCGGCGTCAAACCTTTGAGCAGAAAGCCCCGAAAAAAGAATTCGTATGCGGTATAATAAAGGAAAATATACGAGATCGCATGCACGAGAAACCAATTCAAAGAGCCTGACCACTGACACGCCGGATTTAAAGGATATACTGAACTAAAATCTGAAAAAGAAGCTGACGCCGCCCCTAAAACTATAAAGACAGGCGTAAATAACGACGTCCACATAATTGTCCGTTTGACATATCCAAACTGAACGCCATAATCCGAAAGTTTTTCTCGAAAAATCAGCTTGACAATTAAAACGGGAACAACTCCAAAGAATCCAAAGGCGGCGAAAATTCGCCAGCAGCCAAAGAAAAACGTTGACCGGCAATTCGGCTCTAAAGCGGACAAATCCGGCTTGACGGGAAGGCATTTCCAACAGCACAGCGCAATCGCCATGTAGATTAAAATTATCGTTGGCTTAAATTGCTCTGAACCAAAAAAACTATCTAAATACGGAATTTGAAACCAGTGTTGAGGGCGCTCGAAGGGACTGTTACAAGTTTGATTGTCGGCAGGGGATGCATCGTTTTTCATAAAAACAAAATATAATAATTTTGTACTGTTGTCAAGGCAATTCAATGGGTTATAAAAACATTCGTATTTTGATTTGGCGCTTCGCACAGACCAATTTATACTTCATGTTAAAATAGACAATGCTTATACTATCATCCAATTGTTTCACGCATTTTAAGCGTCCGTTTAAAATGGAGAACTTAACCAGCGTATCAGCTTCATTAATCAGTTGTCAAAATAATATCAGAGCTTATAAATGGATATGAGCGATTTTAAGAAATTTAACCATATTGATAACAACATATTAAGCAGACTAAAATACTATATATACCTTCTCAGTAACAGAAATAGCTGTTTTAAAGAATTTTTTGACTTTTTTTCGAAAAAATGAGGGGGAGTTGCTTGAATAAAGCTCAATAATTGTGTATGATATTCGTATAATACTATGCAGATAAACATAGTTTATTTGGATAAAGTACAAAATGGATTGAATCCGATTTATTGTAATAAACAATAGTCTCGATTCAATCACAATTAAAAATAACGGTCGGAAGCTGTATTTTTAGTCTTTTTGTATTAGAGAATTTATCTCGTAAAACAAGCGAGGTTTTCAAAATCGGAAAGCTTGAGCCGGTTTTGAAGACCTAACGCTCTTGTCGTTGTGTATCGACATCAGCAGATTACGAAAGGAACATTACCAATGAAAAGCGTTAGCATGCTCAAAGTCTTGCTGGCTCTTGCAGTTCTTGCTCTGACAAGCGCTGCAATGGCAGAAGATGCGCCTTGGGTAATTGACAACATCGTCAAAACCGGGTCAGCAGACACAACCGAACCCTCTGCTGACGGTTCCTGCCTTCAAATTGAATTGAAGCTGGCTCCGTCTGCAAAGAACGTCCCTTGGCACAATTTTAAGATTGTCGACGTCAGCGGCGCTGTTGTCGGCTCGCTGGATTCCTGGGACGAAGAAACCCGAACCCTGTTCTTCGATGGAGACTGGTCTAAAGTTGTCGGTCTTTATCTGGAAGGCATGGGAAACCGTCAGGAATTATTCCCCAACGCAGTCGTTCAAGACGTTGAACCGGTCAAACCGGTTGCTCCGGTTATCAAGCCGGCGGTTATCAACGACGTTCCGAGCTATCCGCTTCGTTATGAAGAACCGATCGCCCGTACCGAACGTCACGTTATCGACAATGTCGAACGCGTTGTCAACGTTCATCACGACGGCGTCCGCACTTACTATGACGGACATCGCGACGTCTACGTAGACGATCACAATCACGTTGTTCATCATGGCGGAGACGTCTATCATGACGACGTACATCATCATGGAGGCGGAGGCGTTGGCGGTCATGGACACGGACACGCTCATGGCGGATCCGGCGGACATGGTCACGGAGACGCTGTCGCTGACGGCGGAACTGGCGGAACATGCGATTGCGGTCATTGCGACGGCAGTCACGGCGACGGCTGCACCTGCGCTCAATGCTCTGGCAAGGGCGGCGATGGCGCTGGAACTGGCGCTGGCGACGGCGATGGTTCTGGCTGCAAGTACTGCGGCGGAACCGGCTGCGCGAAGTGCGGCAACGGTCCTGGTTCTCCCTGGGAAATGGACGCTTACGCTAAAAATGTCGGACAAGGCAACAAACTGGCTATGGGCGCTGGCAAAGGCGCTTACGGCGAAGAAGCTCCTGGCTGCGGCTGCGGCGAAGGTAAAGGTCCCGGAACCGGCGACGGAGACGGCGACGATTGCGGTTGCGACGATGGCGAAGGAACTGCTCCTGGCGAAGGCCCCGGTCCTGGTCCTGGAGAAGGCGAAGGTCCGCTTCCTGATGAGGGCGAAGGCCCGCTTCCCGATGAAGGCGAAGGTCCTGCTCCTGGCGAAGGCCCCGGTCCTGGTCCCGGCGAAGATTGCGGCTGCGGCCCTGAACCCGGCCCCAACCCGATGGAACCGCCAACCGGTCCTGAACCGAACGCTCCTGCCCCTGGTCCAGCTCCGGGAACAGCTCCTGGAATGGGTCCTGGAGGTCCGGGCGCTTATGGTCCGAACATGGTAAACCTGGCTCCTCAAGTCAGACCGCGCGTTAAGAACCTGGCGAAGAACTTCTTCAAGAAGCCGCCGGTAATCGACGGTCCAGAAATCTACGTCTTCAATCCCCAGAAGCCTTATTACAATCCCCAGGTTCCGTACTATGGATACAATGGTTACGGCTACGGCGGCGGTTACGGCGCTGGCGGCGGAGGCGGAGGAGGAGCTTTCGGCAACATTCCGGAAGGCGCTTTCGATTACAAGAAACCCGAATATGAAGATCATTTTGTCCTGTACATTTCTACAGGAAACGATAAGACCGAAGGCATCGTTTATCAGGTAGACGAAAACGGCCGCATTCTCGGACAGGTCAAACTGCCGTACACTGCTACAGGTTTGGCTATTCACCGCGATAACGGTCTGGTCTGCGCCGCCCCGCGCGACGGAGGCAAGATTTACCGCATCAACGATTCCGGCAAGATGTCTCTGGTTATGGAAAACAGCGAAGACGTTGTTCACCCGTCTGACGTTGCCGTTGGATACAATTCCGACAGCATGATTCTTGCGGACGACCTCGCCAAGACGCTGACCCTGTCCAACACCGCTGGCATTAAACCGACCACTTACAAACGAATCAAGGGCAGCAAGTACGAACAGCCCAAGATGTCCGTTGCAGCCGGTCGTGACAAGTCCGTTCTGTTCTCCTCTGACGAAAACCCGGGCGTTTATCGTTACACTGGAAACGCAACTGAAACCGAACCGGTTCTGCCGAAGTCCGGAGCTGTTGCCGCCAGCAACGCCAACGATAACTGGGCAGCCACTCAGGACAACAGCATCGTTGTCATGGAAGGAACTCAGGAACAGTACTCGTTCGACGTTCCGTCCACCCACCGCGTTTACAAGAAAGGCATGCTCAGCTTTGCTCCGCGCGATGCCGTCGTAACAGCCGTTCAGCAGGCTGACGGAGATCAGGCGCCGTGGCTGATGATGTTCCGCAAGGACGAAAACGGCGAAAAGCAATGCCGATCCTTGTTCAAGTGGGATGAAGAAAAGTATGGCGAAATGCAAGACTTCGTCGTTGGTCCGCGTATGTACTGGGAACAGACTGATCGCAAGACCATGAAGAGCATGTACTAATACTTTTGCTTTTCTAAACTTTCGTAATCTGTAACATTACCGCGGGATTCAGCTTTGACCGGATCCCGCGGTTTTTGCAGTTAAAAGCCTTTTTCTGTTGTTCTGTTTTTATTGTTTGCTAATCCCCATAGATCACAAACGGCATTTACAATGAACGCACGACTGTTGATTTCAATTACCGTTTTAGCGATGTTTTCCGCCATTAGTTCTACAGCCTTGGCGCAAAACGCTCCTGCAAGCGCGGTTCAGCTTCCAACATTCGGATACAATACTGTTAATACAACAGTATCCGTACCGGATCGCGGCGGGGTTTACATGGGTGGAATCAAACGATCGTCTTCTGGCAGAACAGAATCTGGGGCGCCTTTATTGCCGTTTAAAAATCGATCGATTGGCAATCAGACGTCTGCATCCTCTTTTAGCGTTCATGCATATATTCACGATTTCGAGGCTATGGACGAAGCCGCGCTCAGCGCTGGAGCAGCCGCTATTTCCAACGGCGCAGGCGGTCCAGCTATCGTCAATGGAAACAAAACCATTCCATTCCGATACGCAGACATGCAGCCGCAGCCGCAGCGAAAGACAGCCAATGCAAATCAGGTGTCAGTTCGCAAGCGTACAAAATCCGCCAACACAACTGACGAACCGTTGGTTCTGACAGGACGCCGAACAAAGAACGCCGCTGTTCTGGGAAATATTAAAGATTCTCTTGAATAAACATGAATTCAAAAGATTCTCTTATCTTGCCGCGTCCAGTCGGTGGGAATCCTGTTTTACTTTGGGACAATAAAGACGCTGCATCAGACGCCAATTTAACGATTGACATCCATGAACTTATCGTCCATGAACGCCATTGTCCAGAACGTCAGGCGCAAAAGCTGCTTTCTGAAAACACGACTCGAAAACGCAAATCTGCTCAGCAAACTCTGTTTGACTCTTCAGATAATGCGTCAAATTCCAAGCCATATATTAGCTCATACATTCATTCCAGGAACTGGAACAACCGTTTGATTCTGGGCGATTCTCTGCTTGTCATGGCTTCGCTGCTAAAGCGTGACAACTTGAAGGGCAAAGTTCAAGCGGTATACTTTGATCCGCCTTACGGGATCAATTTCAGCAAGAACGTCAAGCTGTCAAACAGCCGCAAACAATCTGCGGAGGCAGAACCGAATAGCGAGCTTTTCCCGGACGTTCAGGCGTACCGTGACAGCTGGCGCAACGGGATTTCCGGTTATCTGAATTTTCTTCGAGACCGTCTGACGCTGATACGGGAATTACTCACTGATTCCGGCTCAATTTTCGTTCAGATGGGCGAGGAAAACGTCCATCGCGTTCGTCTTGTTCTGGACGAAATTTTTGGCGCCGAGAATTTTGTTACGACTATTAATTATCGAACGTCAAGCGGATTCCCAACTCGCGCAATCAGCCGCGTTGGAGACTATATCCTCTGGTACGGAAAAGACAAACGCGTTCTGAAATACCATCCGTTATTCCGCAGCAAAAACCCGCTTACGGGAGACGAGCATGGGAACTATCGATTTATAGAACTCCCGGATTATTCTCGTCGTCCGATGACGCCGGAGGAACGATCGGGCGAACAGCCGCTTCCCAAAGGGGCGAGAATCTATCTGCCCGGCGCTATGGACAGCCAGGGAATTCAAAACCGCTCCCAACCTGTTGAATTCCGAGGGAAAACATATCATCCAGCTGGAAGCAGAATCTGGACGGCGCAATATCCAGACGGCATGGAGCGGCTGAAAAAAGCAAACCGAATCGAAGCCATCGGGAAAAATCTGCGATACGTTCGGTATCTGGACGACTTCCCGTACATCCCTCTTACTTCCTCCTGGAACGATACGGGCGCAGCGGGCTTTTCGTACGATAAACGATACGCCGTCCAGACCAATCCGCTTGTCGTTCAGCGGTGTTTACTCATGTCAACAGATCCCGGAGATCTGGTTTTAGACCCGGCTTGCGGGTCCGGCGTAACAGCGTTTGAAGCGGAGCGCTGGGGTCGCCGCTGGATTGGCATCGATACGTCGCGCTGCGCTGTCGCTATTACAACCGCTCGCCTTTTGGGCGGGAAATATCCGTATTATCAGATTGAAAACCTGTCAGACAATCCGTCAGAAGGATTTACATATCATACTGTTCCCCATGTAACGGTCAAGTCGGCGGGAACAAACGAACAAATCGACGTCGTTTGGGATAAATACCAACCGAAATTGCAAGAACTTGTTACAAAATTAAACTCTCTTTCCGGTCAGAACTGGAAAGACTGGGAAATACCTCATCTGTCAGACGCGCTCGTTAATAAACTGCACGCCGATATTCCTTTATTTATTCAAACGCTTGAACGTTACTGGCAAACGTTCGCCTGTCGTCAAAAGGAAATTGACGCGGCTATTGCAGAGAACTCGGAATCGGAACCGATCTTCGATCAGCCGTTTGAAGATCCAAATCGCAGCCGTTGTACAAGCTCGTTTACAGTTGAAAGTCTTTATCCTGACGCCATCAAGACGACTGCAAAATCCGTAAAGAAGACGGCTAAAGGAAATGCGTTCGTCAAAAACATTTTGGCTCACTTGTCACTTTCAGGAATCGTTTTGTACGGAAAGAAACAACGCCTCAAATTTAGCGATCTGCATTTAGTTAAATCCCAAAAGCTGACTGCGGAGGGCGAGTTTATGGTCAATCATAAATCCGCAGCAGCTAGCGTTTTAATTTCAGACGAGTTCGAAACCATTTCGTCTTCCGTTATATCGCAGGCGGCAAAAGAGGCGCATAAGAATCAGAAGAACGCGCTGTTTGTGCTAGCATTTGATTTCGCGCCTTTGGAATCGGAATTCCTTTCATCGCTTCCCTTGCCTGTCTATCCGGTTAGAATCAGCCCGGACATGCACGCAGCGAATGAACTGACCAATTCAGAATCCAACGCCTGTTTCGTTTTATACGGAGCGCCCATCGTGATCGTTGCACCTGTTTCCAATACGGAAATTCAGCTTGAATTAAAAGGCGTCCGGATGTACAATCCGCTTGTTCAGACGGAAGAAATTCAGCCGCCTCAAAGCGTTGAGGCATGGTTTATCGACTCGAATTACAACGGACGCGAATTCACCGTTTCTCAAGCGCGCTATCCAGACGCCAGCTTGAATCCCTATCGCCGCTGGAACAGCAAGGCGGACGCGCCGCGCCTCAATCAAACAGAATGGGACGCGCTGACCAGCTCCGTTTCCGACGTTATCAGCAATTCCAAGAGCTCCATTGCTGTAAAAATCGTTTCTCCCGCTGGAGACGAAAGCGCCGTTGTCATTTCAGTTCCATCCTCACGCCTAACCAAACGATAACACTCGATTTAGCTTCATGTTCAACTTTGCAAAATACTGCTGGTTTTTGACAGGCCCGACGGCGTCGGGAAAGTCAGATTTGGCTATCGATTGGGCGTTAGAACATAACGCGGAAATTCTGTCGATGGACTCGGCAGCAATTTACAGACGCATGGACATTGGAACCGCCAAGCCCTCGCCAGAACAGCGAGCCGCCGTCCCGCACCATCTTCTGGACATCGCCAACCCCAGCGAAGAATTTTCCGTCGCCCAGTATTGCGAGGCGGCGGAAGCCTGCGTTCAAGACATCCTCTCAAGAGGCAAAGTCCCGCTTTTCGTTGGAGGAACGCCGCTGTATTTAAAAGCCCTGCTGCGCGGGCTTTTCGACGGACCCGGGGCAGACTGGTCAATACGTCAGGAACTGCAAGGAGTAGTCGATTCTTTTGGTCTGGAACGTCTTCACGCCATGCTGGAAGAAATCGACCCTGTCGCGGCGACTAAACTGCACGTCAACGACTCCCGGCGCGTTATTAGAGCCATTGAGGTTTATCGACTTACAGGGAAACCCATTTCTCAATGGCAACAAGAACACGACAAGCCTGTACCGCAGGAAGATTGCCGCGTCTACGCTTTGGAAGTCCCTAAACCGGAACTGGACGCGCGCATCGCAGTTCGGGTTGACGCCATGCTTGCCGCAGGGCTAATCGACGAAGTACGCCGACTAATCCAGTTCGACTCGCCCTTATCCCGAACCGCCTCACAGGCAGTCGGCTACCGGGAGCCGATTCAATGGATCGAAAACGGCGAAACCGCGCCGCTGTCAGAACTTAGGGAAGAAATCATCCTGCACACGCGTCAGCTGGCAAAACGACAAATGACCTGGTTCAGAGGGCTGTCTGAATGCAGGATAATCAACGATCCTCAAAGTTTCAGATCAACTGGCGAGTAAATCCAAACCTTTTGAAAACGCGATGCGTATTGAAATTATAAGCCATTATTTTTACAATAGATAAGAGGAAATCAAGCCCTATAACCGGTAAATTTTACCTAATAATATTTCCAAAAAGAAATTTTTGAAAAATGAGCGAAAAACACTCTTAGAAGCGCTTGATTTTCTTTTTAGTATTGATTATTATTAAGGTATAATAAAGAACGTAAAAAAGGCGTTTATTTTGAGAAGTTTCAGTTACTTATCCTGATATTTTTTCATTTCGGTTTAACTTCGTTAGCCGCCGAAAATATATTGGAATTGCTGGCGCCTGCCAGATAAATCAGGTATTCCAATATCGGCGAATAACAGAAAAGGAAGGTACAAATGAACGTAACAATTTCCACGCGACATGGTAACGTCAGCGAGCAGACTCAGGCCCATTTGGAGTCAAAAGTCGAGAAACTCGGTCGTAATTTCGACTCCGTTACAGGCGTCGACATCCTGATCGACTTGGCAAACCGAGAAAAGCCTACCTTGAGCGTTACGGTCAAACAGAAAAACCTCGCAGACGCTTACGCGACGATTGATAATACGGAACTCCTTACCGCCATGGACATGGCGCTGGACAAACTGGAACAACAGCTTCGCAAAGCAAAAGAAAGGAAGATTGACGAGCACAAAAAGCCTTGAGCGCTTCAAGGTCAACAACTGCGCGTAAGCGCCAAATGATAAAACAGCAAATTTGCGTATTATCGGTCAATTAAACTGTGTTAAAAACGAGGATATATAGCAGATTTTTTTGTTTATATTCTGATTTTACCGAAAAAAACGAAAAAAATGGAGAGAACTTTTATTGTTTTTCCTCCCTCCTCCATTTAAATTTAACGCGAATTTGATATATTATAACCAACATCATTTTATTGAGTTTTATTTACGGCAAGAGAAACTGTTTCTCTTGCCGTTAGTTAACTTTATTTATTTAAGGAGTCCTCGCCAATGAGGTTTGATGAATTTATCGTAGCAGATTCGATTAATCCCAATCTTCAAGCGACAAAAAAAGAAGACGCTATTCGAGAGATGGCGAATTCTTTGGTCGAAGCCGGCAAATTGCCCCGAGACGATTATGAAAGCCTCGTTCGCGCTATTATTAAACGTGAAGAGTTGGGGAGTACTGGCATTGGTCGCGGTATCGCTGTTCCGCACACCAAGCACCCTTGTGTCCAGGAACTGGTTGGCACCGTTGCAGTGAGCAACAAGGGCGTCGAATTCAACAGTCTTGACGGCGAGCCGGTCTATGTAATGTTCTTGCTCATTTCCCCGCCAAACGAACCCGCGCGACATTTGCGAGCTCTTGAACTCATTGCCCGTCAGCTTCGCAACGATACGTTCTGCAGATTCCTCAAGCAGGCGCGTAACAGCAAAGACATCTTGCAGTTGCTTTCCGAGGCGGATAACAATCAGTTTGAATGATCCGATTGACTCCAAGAGCCCTGTTAAAGTTTCATGGGTGGATTTTGGGTTAAAACGCTTTTATGCGCCTGCCGCCTGACGTTGTCAACAACATCAGACGAAATCCACCTGTAACTTTTGCTTTTCACGGAATTAAATCCATCAGAATATTATATGTATCGACTCGTAACGGTCTCTAATCCGGAAGGATTGCACATGCGCGTTGCGCTGCTGATAAGCGAATGCGCTAAAAAGTACAACGCTACGGTAACCATTACCAAGGGTTCGGAAACCGTCAGCGCCTGCGATGTATTGCAGGTTCTGACCTTAGGCGCCGTATCGGGCGTAAAACTCAGAGTTGACGCTCAGGGCGAACAAGCGTCCGAAGCTCTCAACGACGTCTGCGCCCTTTTTGAGAATAACGTTCAATCGTCTGTCTGACCAAGTCGATGTTTAAACGGTTGACGCGTTAAACGGTTTTCGATTCCTGGGCAGCGGTTCAAGTTAAAGACGTAACATTTAATTTCATTCGTCATAGCGCCGAAACTGAACTTTTTCTCTTTCGGCATTGACATTTTTATTATATCTTGTTACTGACATTCGTTTTTTAACGTTTATTGACCTGCTCTTTCAATGAGCGTCACACTTTCAGTTCAATGATAACGCTCAAAGGAATCCCCGTTTCGCCTGGAATAGCAATTGGAGAAGCCCTGGTAATTGACAACGAAGGCTTTCGAATCAGTCACTCGGTTGTCGATCCTTCAGAGGTTGAGGAGGAAATCAATCGCTACAAAAACGCCTTCGATATCGCCCAGCAGGAATTAGCTACAAATGCAAAGACGGTTACCAAGGAATTAGGAGAAAGCTACGGTTTAATCTTTCAGGCTCATCACGCCATTCTGGACGATTCAATGCTCCGCAAGGAGATTCTCGAAAAGATCGAGAAAGAGCGCTATTCTGCGCCCTTTGCCATTTCTACTGTTTTTAGACAATACGCAGAGAAGTTCAAGAACATCCCTGACAACCAACTGTCATTGCGCGCCAACGACATTCTCGATTTAGAAACCCGCATTATGAAGATTGTCATGGGCGTTCATTCTGAATCGCTTACGGCAATCGACAAAGATTTAATTGTTCTGGCTCACAATCTCACGCCGTCAGAAACGACCAACATGAACCGAAACTGCATTCGCGCTTTCGTTACAGAAATCGGTTCCAAGGGGTCGCACACAGCTATTATTGCTGAAGCCCTCGAAATCCCAGCCGTCGTCGGCGTGGGAAGTTTTCTTGACTCCGTTCAGGCGGGGCAAAGGGTTATTGTTGACGGCAATCAGGGGATTATTTACATCAATCCAACTGTTGAGATCTTAAAGCAGTACCAGAAAACTCTTCACAGATATTACGAACTCAACGCTCAGTTAAACAATCTGGACAACATTCCCTGTCAAACCAAAGACGGAACGCGAATTCGTATTTTGGGAAACATGGAATTGGAGTTCGAAGCCCAAAACTGCCTTAACCGTGGAGCAGACGGCATCGGTTTGTATCGAACTGAATTTCTTTGGCTGACAAACGAATTGCAGTTGGACGAAGAATCGCACTTCCAAAAATACAAACAGGTTGTTGAAACAATGTGCGGCAAGCCGGTAACCATTCGAACCTGCGATTTGGGCGCCGACAAACTGCTTACCAACATCTTGCCCGGCGAAGATCGCAACCCGGCGCTGGGGCTTAGGTCTATACGTTTATGCCTGTCCATGCCGGAAATGTTTCGCAAACAGCTCAGAGCGATTTTGCGAGCCTCTGCATACGGACCTATTCAGATTCTCTTCCCGATGGTTTCAACGCTGTCGGAATGGCGGCGCATCAAGATGATCGTTAACGACGTATTTGAGGATCTTGACGAGCGAGGCATTCCTTTCAATCATAACATTCCCTTGGGAATTATGGTTGAAGTTCCGTCAACGGTCATGATGATTGAAGAATTCCTTCAAGCTGTTGACTTTATCAGCATCGGAACCAACGACCTGATTCAATATACCGTTGCAGTAGACAGAACCAACAAAGACGTTGCGAAATTGTTCAACGGCTGCGAACCGTCAGTAATTAAACTGATCTGGAAAACCGTTACTGCGGCAAACAGAGTCAACAAACCGGTCAGTCTTTGCGGTCAAATGGCAAGCGACCCGGCTTTGACAATGCTCTTGCTGGGATTAGGGCTTCGTTCGCTGTCAATGCCGCCAGGAGCAATGCGAGACATCAAACGCGTTTGTTCTTCTCTGGACATGCTGCGCTGCCGAGAAATTGCTTTTCGAGCGCTTCGAACTGACAACGCTGGAGATATTCAGTCCCTGCTGCAGCGCGAGCTTGCCAATATTCTCCCGGAAAAATATCGTCAAGAGGAATAATACAAACACCCTCATACGCCGTTCGTCAGCAGGCGCAGCATTAAATAACGCAGAACGCAAGTTCCGACAGATTCAATAACAGATTTGTTATCGTCCACAAACGTTTATTCCGTTTGCAGACGATCTCTGTTTTAAAATCGAATATTAAACTTATCCTCCAATGCTTGTAGAAATCAAAAACCTCGTTCGATATTTCCCGCATACCCGAGCGGTAAACAATATTTCGTTTGGTTTTGACAAAGGACAGATATTTGGATTTGTCGGTCCTAACGGCGCTGGCAAAACAACAACTATGCGCATTCTGGCAACGCTTGACCAGCCTCAATACGGAGACTGTTTTGTTGATGGTTACTCTGTTACACAGTATCCGGAAAAAGTCCGAAAGCTGGTTGGATTCATGCCGGATTCTCTCCCGATGCATAACGACATTTCCGTTCGGGAATACGTTGATTTCTACGCCAGAGCGTATAACATCAAAAATCCAGCCCGAAATAAAATCGTCAACGAGGTTATGGACTTTACCGATCTGCACGTCATTGCAGACAAAACGCTTAACGCTCTTTCCAAAGGCATGAAACAACGCGTCAGCCTGGCGCGAGCGCTGGTTCACGAACCTAAAGTTCTCATTTTGGACGAGCCCGCCAACGGACTTGATCCTCGAGCAAGAGTTCAAATGCGGGAACTGTTCAAAGCCCTGGCGGACAACGGCATGGCGATATTGATTTCATCTCACATTTTAACGGAGTTGGGAGAACTTTGCAGCGGAGTCGTGTTCATCGAACAGGGGCGATTGCTTGACGCTGGAACCATTTCCGAAATCAGCCAGCGACGGGCGAAGGCGTCCATTGAAGCAGAAATTCGCCTGATTCGATCAGACGATTTGGAATTGAAACTAAAGCAGCTTTCCATGCGTCTGCTTGAAATTCCCGGCGTTGTAAATCCCGCTGTTTCAAGAGACCATGTTGAATTAACCCTGGAAGACGGCGAGTCTTCCGCTGTCGCAATACTTCGTCAGCTGATTAACGACGGATTTCCGATTGTCGATTTTCGTTTGAGAAACAATCAGCTGGAAGACCTCTTTATGACAATTACCAACGGAAACGTACAATGATACAGTATTTTAAAAACCTTTTTGCCGCGCTGGATAACAGAATCAATCCAATTGCCGTCAAGGAAATGCGACAGGCTGTCAGAAGCCGATACATCACACTCCTTCTGCAGCTGTATTTGCTCACAGAATTGCTTGTGTCGGGTATTTTCCTGCTCACCTTTGACACAAAAAATCTGACATCCGGCGGAGCGGAATTATTTACGCCTTTAGTAGTTCTGCTTTTCATTGTTAACCTTGTCTGCGTTCCCGTCTACACTTCCACACGACTGACAAAGGAAGTTCGTGGGAATGACGCCATGTTCTCGTCGACGCTCACGCCGATGCAAATCGTCAGGGGAAAGTTTTACTGCGGTTTAATCATCTCGCTGCTTTTATTCAGCGCAGCCGCGCCATTTATTATTTTGACTTATTTACTTCGCGGTCTGGATATTCAGGAGATTCTTTTAACGCTCTATTGGACGTTTCTAACCATTCAGGTTCTCAACTGTTACGGACTCGTCTTTGGAGCGCTCAATATCAACATTGTTATAAGAATCATTCTGGCTACTATTATGGGATTTGCCATAATGGGGATTTTTGACAGTTTTTCCTTTGGGGTGTTATCGTCTGTCAGCTCCGTAGACTGGGAAGTATTTATCATTGCAACGCTTATTTTCTTCTTTTTGGGCGAATCGTTTATGATGCTCGCAGCCTGTTTGCTGTCCCCGATTTCATTTAACCGAATGACTCGCCCGAGAATTTTCGCAACCGTCAGTTCGCTTTTGTTATTCTATATCGCTTTGGTATACAAGTTATTTACTTCAAGCAACGATTATTTAGAGGCTGCGTTTGCTTTTATCTTTGTTATGTCGGTTGTTTTTCTCGGAATTGGTTTATGTGAACGAATAACGTTGAGTTCTCGCCAAATTCAGCAAATACCTCGCAATCCCCTTTGGAGAGCTTTGGCGTTTCCATTCTTTACCGGCGTCGGTTCGGCGATTGCCTGGTTCTTTATGATGTTTGGTTTTCTGTTGTTATCGGATGCCGCTTTTCTTGATGGAGAAATGTTCCGCAGCCTTGTATCAATGGAGTATCCATTTCCGTTCCTTTATATGTCATTGTTCTATGTATTATGCGGCATGCTTGTTCGCGCCGGCATTGACTATTGGCGTCACAACAACCTGAATTATCGGCTTCCGGAAAATCCGAGAATTGTTATTTACCCTGCGCCTCAAAATGGGTCCATGACCATCCTTTATTCTTTAATTTTGATAGCGTTCCCTTCGATTATTCCGATGCTGTTTATTTTCACCTCCAGTTCTATTATTCAGGATTTTCTGTTTAGTTTTTCACCTTTTAACTATCTGGATTACTACCCCAGCTCTGACAAAAATTCCATTCCTCGTTTATTTGGATTCTTCAGCGTCTCGATTTTGTTTATTTTTAGTATATTTTCTTTCCTGTACTATTATTCACGAGTTTCCATGAATTCAGAGTCTTCAAATTTGAATTCAACAGATAAACAATAGTCATTTGAGCAATTTTTCTCTTGACAAAGTTGCCAATATTAGTATGATAAACCATGAAAAGACGATTTAAAAAAACGTCTTTTTATGATTGACTTTAATAATATGTAAAAGCGCTTTACCTAAACCATAAATCCATGGATACAATTACATCCTTTATAGAAAAATGCAAAGTCGTTCCGGTTATCGCCATTGAATCCGCCGAACAGGCTCTTCCGTTGGCGGACGCATTGCTGGAAGGCGGGCTTCCCATTGCCGAAATCACCTTTCGCACTGCGGCAGCGGCAGAAGTCATTTCCATTTTAGCGCAGCAGCGACCGGAATTGATTGTCGGAGCGGGCACGCTTCTGACTACTCAAAACGTTGAAAACGCCATCAAAGCCGGCGCAAAATTCGGCGTTGCCCCTGGCTGCAATCCGGACGTTATCGACTTCGCTCAGGCAAACGGATTCCCGTTCATTCCCGGCGTCTGCACGCCCAGCTGCATTGAATGCGCGCTGTCGATGGACTGCAAAGTCCTCAAGTTCTTCCCCGCCGGCGCGATGGGCGGCGTCAAGATGCTCAAAGCGCTTTACGGTCCGTACAAACACACCGGCGTTCGATTCATGCCAACAGGCGGCGTTACGCAAGAGAACCTTGCTGAATACCTGTCAGCGCCAGGCGTTATCGCCTGCGGCGGAACGTGGATAGCGCCCTCTGCCGACATCGCCGCCGGCGCCTGGGACGTCATTGCAGACAGATGCAAAAAAGTTTCCAACGCCCAATAACAGACGTTATTTCGTCACATAAGGTTTTATATCTTTCCAACTCCCATTAACGACAGCCATGTCCCCATCTGATCCTGACGAATCCAAACTGCTGCCAGGCTGCTGGCTGGAGAATCCATGGGATCCCGGCACGGCTGGACCAATCACGGAGCAGACGCATTTAATCGACTTGATACCATTGTACAAGGCGCAATGGCTGAGATATTTTCTCTTTTGGGCGATAATCGTTGGCGGGACGCTGGCGTTGGGAATTCTGGTTCCGCCAACGCTCAATGCAATGAACATTCCCGTTCCGGACCTTATTAAACTGGAAGGAAAAGGTTTGGATCGGTGGCTGGAATCCATTCTGCTCTTTCTGACCGCCGGGACGTCATATTTAGCATGGCGAATTCGGCGACAGAAGCCGGAATGTTTAACTCGCGGCTGGATTTTGTTTTTCTGCGTTGGCGTTTTTCTCTATATGAGTCTGGACAGAACGTCGCATTGCGTCCCGTCGGCGGCTCAAAGCCTTAACGTAATTATTAACGACTCGTTAGAAACCAATAGCGTATCTTTAAAACCTGACAACATCCTGTACTGGGAGACCTCCGTCTATGGGATAATTTATCTGGCTTTGCTGTCGCGATTGATGATAGAATTCAGAGGAACTCCCATGGCGCAGCTGTTTTTACTAATCGCCACAGCAGCGTATGCGTGTTCCAGCGGGTTATGGTTCATGCCGGATAATTTGAAAGCGTCTTTAAGCAAATTGCCCTTAACCATCAAAGAACTGTCCGGCGCTTTAATCCTTACAGGCGATTTTTGCATTTTCTGGTCTATGATTAACTACGCTCGTTTTATCCTTCTGGATGGATTTGGGCTGGACTCTTCAGGCTGGCATACAGCGATCACTCGATATCGATATCGTTCGCGTTATTCAGCCAGACGAAATTCCTATATACAATCCGAGACTGACGCCAATAGCGCCAGCTCGCAAAATTCAAACTCCGATTCTTCAGAACAAACGTCTGACGACGCTAATTCGGCATACGGCTCGCCATTCGCTTACGACTACCATCATCAATCGGAAACAACAAGTCCTTTTTCGGATTCGCAATATTCACAAGCGGTTTCCTCTGTAACAACGTCTTCCGCGCCTCCAGAATTGCCATATAATACGAACCCTTACGGTCAAGCCCCGTATAACCCGCCCTATACGCAGCAACAGCCTTACGGCCAACAGACGTATACCCAACAACAATACGATCCTCGCCAGGCTTACGGACAAAGCCCTTACGCTCCGCCTCAAACGCCGTACGAACAACCGCAATACGGTCAAGCGCCTTACAATAACTCACAAACTTACACTTCCCCGTATCAGCCCCAAAACCCGCAGCGCTCGCAAACGAACGCAGCCTATCCCGCTTCAGGAAATAACCCGTCCACAGCTGCGTCAGCTTCTAATATTCCACCCAGACCAAACAACGCTGGGGCGACAACCAACGGTTCTTCCGCTTCCGGTTTTACCATGCCAACAGCGGAAGAAGTTCAAAATGAATTCCGGGTTCTGGAAGAGAAAATTCATCGTCAGCTCACTCATGACGAAAAGAAAGCCATTGTGCGCAGAATGATTCGAGAACGACAAGGCAAATAAAAAACAAGAGTGAAATGTACGCACATTTCACTCTCGCTCTTAAAAAATCAATTTCGTTATTATTACTGTTCCATTTCTGAAATCTGACGCGCGTATTGTTTGGCGTGTTCGCGGAACTGTTTCATCGTATCCAGTGAAGAGAAGACGTACAATCTTTTTCCATATACCAGACAGTAATCAACTTTTCCATCCACGTTTCGATTTTGCTGCAGTTTCAACATCGGGTCGAACCCTCTGCAAACAGGGGTAAATCTTTCAGGATCGGACATGAATTCGTCTCTCTGGCTGGCGTCTGAACAATAGTACGTTCTTCCTTCAAAGACAACCGCGAATTCTGCTTTTCCCGGCGTCCATTTATCCGATTTAATCAAGTCAACCAGCGAATATCCTTCCAGAGCTACAGGTTCAAAATCGCTGTCTGAACCAATTGGAGCAGACGGGACTATAGTTGTTGAAGCCGGGAATGGAGACTGTGTCGATTCAATCGCAGCAGACTGACGCAGCGGATTCTCCGCGCTAAAGGAGGAGTCAATCGGCTTGACGTCTTCAGAACGCATCGGATTGACCATAGCCGTATCAACTTTTTCCGGAGCAGACGCGCTTTGAACCTGCGACGGGGTGCTGCGAGATCGGAACGATTTCTTCAGTTCCTGTTTAGCAGGATCTTCCTGACGAAGCGGATTGACGTCCACATTGTTGTCCTGTTCATACAAAGGAGCTGTCGGGGCGTCGTCGATGGGCATAACCGGCGTTACTGACGTTTCCGGATTCGTTTGCGACAGCGGAGCTATCGGGAACGGATCGCTCTGTATCGGCTGTGAAGTCGTTGGATTGTCTGCCGACTTGATTTGTCCCGGAGGATTGGCGCCTAAAGTCGGGTCAACGATCGGATCAAAATTCGGAATGACGTCGTCCATTTTTGGAATCGTCGGAGCGGGTTGTTCAGCCGGTTTTTCCTCCGGAGCGTCGCTGGGCAATAATATCGGTTCCGTGAACGTATCGGTTGGGGCGGGCTGCGTCTGATCAGGCGTTGCTGTTGGCGTCGGTTCAGTTACAGGAACTGGTTCAGTTGCAGGAACTGGTTCAGTTGCAGGAGCCGGTTCCGTTGTCGGAGCAGGCGTTTGCGGAATCGGTTCTGTTGGCGGAAGCATTTCCGTCGGTTCAAAAGGCTTTGACCCTGAATCAAAATTAATCGTGGGCATCGATTCGTCCTTTGAACCCGATACATTAACCTTGCCCGGTTCGGAACTATTGTCAATAAGAGACTGTCGCGGGTTTTGCGGACCAGGAACGTTTTCCGGGCGAAAACCTGCTGGCGTCGGGACGCGTTCTGCGCCAATCGCCTGCGGGAAGGTTACATCCGGACGTCTTTCGTTTGGCCATACTCGCCATGTGGGAGTGTAATATCCCCAGTTTTGAGTATTGGGCATACATACTCGACCGCCTAAAGAACGTGGAGTCGCTTCGCATTGAACACACGGTCGGGATTGAACGTATGCCTCTTGCGCCTGCGCCTGATCAGTCAGAAATCCTGCCGCCACTACGAGCGATAGTATTGCGCTGCTGCCAATTAATTTATAGTTCTTGTTCATCTGACAATCCCTTGTATAGCAAGTTTACGTAATGTTTGTTGTTATTTTTATTGCGGTCGGAGGAGCGAAAGCTCCTCATGTCTTTTATATTTGTTATATTATCCTACAATCGATAACTCGTATATTAGTAACTCGTACCGTTTCTGACGCCCAGGTTCTGCATGTTGCGAACCGCTGACGAACCCAGGGAGATGAACCCAAAGAACGTCTCGATCGGAGCCTGAACTTTAC